>CAZKRR010000100.1:0-4866 GCA_964555135.1 uncultured Nitrososphaeria archaeon | reverse complement strand
GATGGGCGATAGTAAAAACTTTTTTGAAGATTCAAAGAGATTCTACGCCTAAATTCTCATTGACCTTAACGTTCTAAGGTTTATTCACACTGTATAATCTATGAATCGTAAAAGAATCTAGAAAAAAGTGAGATCAACAACATTCCATAGAGGCGTGATTCAAATATTTTCAGAATCTTCTTAGATTTATTACCTAGCAATACTTTCCTTTCTGTTTTTCAAAGAAATTCCCGTTTAGCAGTCTAAGAATAAAATGCATACAGTGCCAGTCCTTTCCGCTATATTTGATACAATATTCTTATCTTGTTAGTATTTAAGGAGAGAACTTGTCGGCTAGGTAATACTCATTCTTGAGCCTACTCTTTACTTTGTCTATACTATCCTCCCGTACCCTATTAATCTCCACCCAGCTCCGATTTTTCTAGATATTGAGACTTTGTCTCTAGGCTGTGCTACTATTGGTCTCATCAGATTTATTTCAATTCTATCTTTAGTTCTATGCGTTACGACCCCCGTCGTTACAGCTGAGTAGACATTTAATACTAATGGTTCTTTATCAGCTATTGGGGTAACCTCCATTTTATCTTTAACACCTACGACATACTTAAACAGAGTATATTCTAGGCTTAAGTCGTAGAGTGTAGGTGGCAATGTTTCAGGTTCACCAGCTATATTTCCAGTCATGGCATCTGCTTTAGTTAACGCTGGGTCAAGCTTCGTCTCTATACCTGTGAGACCGCCACTGATAGCTTCTTCAACATCTCTCCCACCAGCTTTAATATTCACAACCTCTGTGTAGATTGATTCATATCTTGACCCCGGTTTATCCTCTAGAGGTATGCCAGGAGCTATCTCTATCTCATCACCTACTCTTATCTTTCCTTGAATTATTGAGCCTCCTATAACTCCACCTCTAATAATGTTTCCAGGTGTTCCAGGAGGGTTAACGTCGAATGAACGTAGTATAGGCATTCTAAATGGTTTTGAGAAGTCTCTAAATGGTGTTGGGATGAATTTCTGTATAGCCCAGAGAAGTAGGTCTATACCTACTTTATGCTGAGCAGAGATAGGTATTATCGGATAATCTTCTAATTTACTCATCTTGAGGTATTGTCTTATCTCGTCATAGTTTTGGAGAGCTCTCTCCCTAGATACTACGTCTATCTTATTCTGTGCGACTATCACTTTATCTATATCCATGATCGAGACTGCTTGAAGATGCTCACTATCTTGTGGTTGGGGGAATGTATGTCTAGCGTCTACTACGAATACTGCACCATCGAATAATGCTGCTCCTGAAAGCATAGTAACCATTAATGAATGATGTCCTGGACAATCTATGAATGAGATAGCTCTCTCAAAAACCGTTTCAGACCCGCATATGGGACATCTATCTTCAGATGTATAATTGAATGGTTCTTCGCATCTAGGGCATTTATATATTGCGGCATCAGCATAACCTATCCTTATGGTAATACCTCTTCTAAGCTCTTCAGAGTGCCTTGCTGGCCAGATCCCAGTAATTGCCTGAACTATGGTGCTCTTACCATTATCAACATGACCTAAAGTCCCGATATTAGCTTCAGGCTGTTTCGGTAGAATTTTCCCACTCATCTATACCAAAGCTTAATATCGTTCTTAATATAGGTGATTGACTCAGCCTGTAGAACATCCTATAGAGGCAGATCATGTTCTTCTTCAATCTTTTTCTACACTTATGGTATACATTGTCTATGTCTGTTAGAATCTTAACCTTCCTCTTCTCTAACGTATAGGTTGATTACACCGCTATGGAGTTTGAAAACTGTCCCGCTACAGTATTGGCGTCTTTGCCATCTCTATCCTTAGTTAAGCACTTCTAACTGTAACCCCAGTATTACCAAGATAAATATACTCGTCTAGAGAGGTCTGATAACCTATATCAGCCATCTAGAATACTCCTGTTATGCTTCTACATTTCAAGCATTTTATGGTAATGGAGAATACTTCTCCATAATAACTCCTGTTAAGTTCTAAGAGTTCATAGCTATCTATATCTTTAGCATCTATCATTGTATAGTGTAATGCATAAGGAATAATCTAGTTTTAGAATACATGAAACTATCTACAATGTTTGTAGCTCATCATCCTTAAAGAATATCTTGTATTCTCTTTGATAAGATTCCATGCTGTCTGAAGCATGTATAAGATTATCTGTAAGTTCTATTGCTAAGTCTCCTCTAATTGTTCCAGGTTCTGCGTGAGCTGGGTCGGTTGCACCAATCATTCTTCTTACTACTTCAATGGCTTTCCTACCTTCAATAACGATTGCTACAATTCTTCTACCTTCTAGTGTTTTTACAAGGTTTTCATAGAAGTCTTTACCTTTATGTATGCTGTAAAGTTCTTCAGCTATCTCTCTACTCATTTTCAAGAACTTCATCTGTATGATCTTTAAACCCTTCTTCTCAAGTCTAGATAGGATCTCTCCAACTAACCCTCTCTCTACGCAGCTCGGCTTTAACATTATAAAGGTTCTCTCAGCTTCACTCATACGTTATAGTCTATGAAAACCAAAATATAGCCTTAGACTGATAGATTTCTCTGCCTACACCACTCAATCAATGGACCCGTTAATACTTTATTAACCTTCTTTAGTTCAATGATATTTCTACAGCCCGTCAAATACATTGCTGTTCTCAACTCCAGTATTATCTTTCTTAGATAGCTTAAAATTGATTCTACACTTTCTAATGCAGGCTTTAAGAGGGGTTTAGCGATTCCAGCCATGTCTGCTCCTAGGACTAAAGCTTTAGCAGCATCTAAACCTGTTCTTATACCACCTGAACCTATAACTTCTATTTTAACTGTTGATGAGACTTCTATTATTGATGCGGCCGTAGGTATCCCCCATTCTAGAAAGACTTCACCCAGCATTTTCTTCTCGAAGTCTCCTGCTTCTTCAGCTCTAATCTTCTCGATAAGCGTCCAGTTAGTTCCTCCTGCTCCAGCTACATCTATAACTTTAACACCTATTTCTTCTAAGCTTTTTGCAGATTCTCTCGATATGCCACATCCAACTTCCTTGACAATAACTGGTACGCTCAATCTATTCACAGTCTTCTCTATAGATTTAATAATTCCTCTAAATGTCGTAGCTCCACCCGGCTGGATCAATTCTTGTAAACTATTGAGATGTATTGCTAAAGCATTTGCTTCAATCATCTCTACAGCCTTCTCTGCAAGCTCAACTCCTTCCTTCATTAACTGGATGGCGCCAATATTCCCTATTACGAAAATGCTGGGTGAAGTATCTCGTACAATTCGGTAGGTTTCTTTAAAAGATTCATTTTCTATACCTGCTCTCTGGCTTCCCACACCTAGAGGTATATTAAGTTGAAGAGCTGCCTCTGCTAGGTTCTTGTTGATCCTGTAAGCTTCAAGTACACCGCCTGTCATGCCTTCGATAACCAATGGATAATTAAAGGTTCTACCAAGAAATCTTGTTTCAAGTCTCATCTCATCAAAATCTACTTCAGGTAAGGGATTATGGATCAATTCAACATATTCAAACCATGTAGTCTTCTTTTTGAATTCAACATCTCTTTCAATACATATCCTTATATGGTCTTTCTTCCTTGAAGATAGCTCTTCTGCCATTTAGTTTTACCTCCCAATGTTACATTAATTCTCTAATTATCTGATTAGATAAAAAAGTTAGTACTCTTATATCTTTTCTATCATCCTTGACGTATTTCTGTAGTATGTGGGTTCTCGTACTCTGGCTTGGCAGCAATTATAGATGGTAAGAAGGTCTACTATTTTACTTGTCTGTGGAGGTGGAAGGAGATTAGGGAGAGATTTAGGGAGGGCTGAAGGATAAGGTTGGCAAGGTTTCGAGGACTGATAAGAGAGATGCATTCATGCTGTGGCAAGTCTATCAGTCATCATTAACTGACAATAATACTCATAGATACTTTAGGCTTTCAGCTACCATTGATGTTGTGCTGAGACCTCTATTGATAAGAGCGGAGATGCTCTACAAAAACCTCCAAAGAATTCGAAATACCATTATAGTCGGCGTTGATGTGTGAAGTGATGTTAAGATTTTGGAGAAGATGGTCGAGGATGTTAGAAGAGAGGCTGTTGATAAATCAATCAAATTAACTCCGGGATTCATAGATATAGCCAAATATCTAGGATTAAACGTGGATGATGTTGATGAGTTGACTAGTTTAGCTGGACTACAAGTATATAATAAATCACCATCTTACTAAAAATCTATTAAGCATCTTGGACTCTATAAGGCTAAAGGTAGAAATGAAAGGAAGATAAAGAGATATAGTCATAGAGCTCAGAGATACTTATTAATACATACGCGTGGAATTCTATGAAAGAATGGTGTGCTACATCCACTAAAAATCTAAGAATATGAGAGGAGTTCTAAAGATGGTGGTAGGAGTAGGGAAGCGGATGGGGCTTGTGGGGATGGGTACAAGCCCTAGCAAGACCCGTACGCAAGTATTTTTAGTCCTTGGTGAGCTTAAGAGGCTCAAAGCGAGGGCTGAACAATGATGTGTGTAGTGGCTGGGGCTGCAGAGCCAGCCCTCCCCCAAATCTTTTTATCCATAAATACTCATGCTATATTATTATAAATTGGTATGCCGAGAAGGAATCCTGCAGTAGCTGGAATGTTTTATCCTTCATCAGCAGCTTCATTGAAGAAGCAGATTGAAGAATGCTTCCTCCATAGTATTGGACCCGGTAAGCTTCCATCAGGAACAATGAACAAGAGGAGCCATCCTCTTGCGTTAATATCTCCTCATGCTGGGTATGTTTATTCAGGTCCTGTAGCAGCTCACGGCTACTTAGAGTTAGATGGTAGAT
>CAZKRR010000099.1:0-4900 GCA_964555135.1 uncultured Nitrososphaeria archaeon | reverse complement strand
ACAATAGCATCAATAATAATCTATTTAAGGTACGGAATTTAGAGATGAATTCAATAATAAGAAAACTAACCATAATAAAAAACTCAAGGAAAGGTATTACTTAGTTGACAGATTCAAACCCTGGATATTACTATTCTCTAATCTAAGTTTTCAATTGAATAGTGTATCTATCTATAGTGGTCCGGCTTCAACTTCTTTTATTGATTCTTCAAGGATTTCTAATCCTTTCTCAAGGTTCTCTTTCTCTATTGTTAGTGGGGGGTGTAGTCTTATCACGTTTAGGTATAGTCCTGCTCTAAGTAGTAGTAGGCCTTTCTCTCTTGCTTTATCTAATATCTTGGCTGCTTCATCTGTTGCAGGCTCCTTTGTCTTCCTATCCTTAACAAGCTCTATAGCCTGCATTATTCCTAAGCCTCTAACATCGCCTACCAGCTTAAACTTATCATATAGCTCGTTGAGTCTCTTCTTTATAATCTCTCCTAGAGCTGCAGCTCTATCAGGCAGTTTATCCCTCAACATTATGTCTACTACTTTTGATGCTACAGCGCATGATACAGGGTTTCCTCCATATGTTCCACCGAAGCTTCCCGGCAGGGTCTTCTCCATAATCTCCCTCCTACCTACTATGGCCGATAATGGTAGACCGTTAGCTATCGCCTTCGCTGTAACTAGTATGTCCGGCTCTACATCATAATGTTCGACCGCCCACATCCTGCCAGTCCTACCCCATCCACACTGGACTTCATCATCTACGAGTAGGACGCCGTATCCATCTAGAAGCTTCTTAAGCTCTCTAACATAATCTACCGGTGCAACTACGAATCCCCCCTCACCCTGCACCATCTCGATGAACAGGGCAGCCACCCTCTCCAATGGAACCCTGCTATGTGTAAACCACTTCTTAAGATAGTCTAAGCATGCTAGACTGCATTCTGGATACTCCTGCTTGAATATACATCTATAACAGTATGGGTATGGTATAAGCTCAACTCCAGGTATTACGGGTTCAAGCCCAGTCTTGTAAGGCTTGTACTTCCCAGTCGCTGCTAGAGCATAACCATATGTTCCTCTACCATGGAATGAGTTTTCATATGCTACGATGTAGATTCTACCAGTCGCCTGTCTAGCTATCTTTATAGCATTCTCAATAGCTTCTGAACCACTATTCTGTAGTAGGACTTTCTTCTCCGAGCTTCCTGGAGATATCCTAGCCAGCTTCTCAGCAAGCTCAACATATGGCTTATAATTCATAACCATGAAGCAGACATGCCAAAGCTTCCTCAACTGCTCCTCAGCAACACTAACCAGCTCACTGTTTGCATGACCAAGGCTGGTCACACCTATACCGCAAGTAAAATCAATGTACCTTCTACCATTGACATCATATAGGAAAGCATTCTCACCTCTCTCGATAGTTACTGGATGATACAATGCAACACCATCCATAACATACCTACTACGTAAATCTAGATATGGGTCACGACTATGAGACATAGTCTCAGCAACTATGCCTCTAACTTCGTATATAAGAATTTTTTGATATATAATTGACTGCCAAAATAGGACCACCATTATAGTGGGGGCGGCTTAGACTTTGGCCTAAGAGCTGAATCCGGCCCTAATCACAGTGGACAAACACCTCTTCCAGAAGGCCGCGAATATTGACTTGGAGGTAACTTATCTTCCTCATATGGAAATTTAGTTTTAAGATTTATGTTGCTCTCGATATTGATGTTTGCTTTGTCTCTTCCTAGTCTTTTGAACTTGATGTTTAGGGTGACATCTTTTAGTCTGGTTAGCCGTATCTATATTGGACTCCTCTTCCACTTAATGGATAATTCCATGTTACTGCTTCATGTGGGCAGATTATTCTACATGTTCCACACTCAACGCATCCTTCATAGCTGAATAGTATTTCTCCCCCTGTTAACGTATAGCATCCAGCAGGGCAGAGGAGAGTGCAGACTCTCTTATCGCATAGTTTTCTACATTTTTCATAATCTACGAGTATGTGCGGTTTATGATCTACATCCCATACATTTACATTTAAAGCTTCATCTATCTTCATCTTCCTCATAACCTTAACTTCACTCATATTGCTCTCACCATTTTAAACATGTTCCAGAGTATTTTTACAAGAGAGGTTTTCCCTTTTATAGATTCTCTTAATGCTTCCATTAGTGTTGGAGAGGAGTCCTGTATCTGGAATAGTTTTCCAGCTATGTCTATCAATATCTCTGGGTATTCTGTGAATATCTCTCTCGATCTTAAGATCTTGGAGATCCCTCTATGTCTTCTAAGCTCTTTCATTATGAAGCTTTCTTCGAGGAGCTTCTGGTATAATGAGAGATCTTCTTTTCTGTAGCTTCCTTCACTATGTGCTTTTAAGATTGCTTTTGCTGCTAAGTATCCACTGTATGCTGCGAAGTCTACTCCTCTAATAGTGTATCCAAGGTTTAATAGGAGTCCCGCTGCATCGCCGACTACTAGTAGGCCGTCACCGTATAGTTTAGGTGGACTCATATCTAACCCTGCTTCCGGTGTTAAGTGGGCACCATACTCGACCAGTACGCCATCACTTATAATATTCTTGATTGCAGGCTTCTGCTTAAATTCTTCAAGTATATCAAATACGTGCTTGGTGACTCTCTTACATGCTTCATCTAGGAATACTACAAATCCGATGCTGATTGTGGATGAGTTCGTGTAGATGAATGCTCCTCCCGGGAGGAAGCCTGTCGGCTCCCCGATTACTAGCCATGCAAGACCTTCTCCTGGAGATAATCCAAGCCTTGCCTCGATCTTAGCAGGGTCAAGCCGTATGACCTGCTTTAACCCTAAAGCTACTTGGCTTGGACCCAGCTTCTTTACCAATCCAAGTCTTTCAAGGATTAGTCTATTAACTCCTTCAGCATCTATTACAACATCTGTCTTCAATATGTCATCGCCAGATACTACGCCTTTAACTACTCCATCTACGAGATACAGTTTATCCACACGTACATCTGTAACTATTACTGCTCCAGCTTCTTCAGCTTTCTGAGCCATCCAGCTTGTAAGCTTAGAGAGGTAAGCTACAAAGCTTGTAGAATCTTGAGAACTATACTCTACCGTGAATAGTTCTCCTCTAGACATTATGCTGAAACGTTCCTTCTTAACCCATCTCTCAATAGGTGCTTCATTCCTAAAATTTTCATAGATCTCTTCTAGAGGCTTAGCATAAACCCTTCCACCATATAGATTCTTCGATCCAGGTGTTCTACCTCTCTCTAGGACTACAACCTTTAAACCATTCTTTGCAAGGATATGTGCAGCTGATAAGCCTGCGGGTCCTGCACCGATAACTGCTACATCGAATCTAGCATTATCTACATAAGGCAACCCACATACACCTTGAACAACCAATGATCTTACCTAATTGCCAACATATATACTGTGAATTGATACGCTTACAACGCTTGAACAATGTACTTATTCTATTTGCATATTCTAGTCTACCATCCAATACTGCTATATGCTCTTGGATTTAGAGGAGCTCTAGAAATATAACCCTATAACTATCTTTAGTAGATTCTATTTCTTCTCTAGTTTCTAGTTGGTTTATGGACGTTACCCCACGACTTTCCAGAGTAGTCTCTAGTAAAATATATTTCTACCTACATCTTTATGGAAGAGTGTATCCACCGTCACAGACTATGCATTGGCCAGTTATGAAGCTAGAATCATCTGAAGCTAGGAAGACAACTAATTTCGCTACGTCTTCTGGTTTCCCAATCCTACCCAAAGGAATTGCTCTTACAATTTGCTCGAGTACTTCCTTTTGCATAATAGTTTTAGTTCCAGGTGTTTCAATAGGCCCTGGAGCGACTGCATTAACATTTATTCCGTAAGGTGCCAATTCTAGAGCTAGCGACCGAGTGAAACCGACTACTCCTGCTTTACTAGCACTATAATGTACTAGTTGGGTAAAAGCTACAACTGAGCCTGCAATAGAAGATATATTTATTATTTTACCGTATTTTTGCTCAATCATTTTTGGAAGTACTGCTTTGGTACAGTTGAACATACCTTTTAAGTTTACATTCATGACTTTGTCCCAGTCGTCCTCTGTCATCTCGGTAAAAAGCTTAAAAGGATAGATGCCAGCATTGTTCACTAATATGTCTATTCTACCAAATCTTTCTATCGTTGCTTTAACCATTCTTTCTACGTCACTAGGATTGGTAACATCACATTTAATTGCTAATGCTTCTGAACCTAGAGCTTCAACTTCTCTTGCAGCCTCATAGACCTCATCCATTATATCTGATGATACTACTTTAGCTCCTTCTCTTGCGAGCGTTAATGCGATTTCTTTCCCTATACCACGGCCTGAGCCAGTAACTATCGCCACCCTACCCTGAAGCCTCTTTTCTTCTCTACTTTTCTGCGTCATAGTCTACGTTTAATGCTTCTTGAATATAAATATTTGTATTATAGTATATACCTAAGTGGCATTATTAGAAAATTTAATCTCGATCAAGCTTAAGAAAGCCTCAATTTTCTGTTTTCATCTAATAAAGAGGACTTAAAAGATCTAGTTAACTAATTACTAGAATTCCTTAATTATCTTCTTGATTTCCCTAAGTGTCTGTAGAATCCTTGGACCTATAGGAGCTCCTAGAACTATCTGGCTGTACCCTATCTCTATTATTTCTCTTAATTTTTCTTCTAGTATTACTGGCTTTCCAACTATCACTAGTTTTTTTACGATGTCTACATCCATGATCTCGTATAGTCTTAGCCAATCAGCTTTTTGAACTGCCTCTTTTACTTTAATTAATTTCTCTTCACTTACATCCATTCTCTCCATTATCTTCTTTGGAAGTCCACATAGTATGTAAGCAGCATACGGTATAGC
>CAZKRR010000098.1:0-4945 GCA_964555135.1 uncultured Nitrososphaeria archaeon | reverse complement strand
TGATTTAAGCTTCTTCAACCCTATAATAGGGTTGAGGAGTCCAAGATACCGTAAAGGTTATAGGTGTTGTTCATCATGTAGAGAGGCATTCCTAACAGACTATCAGAATTGTCCTAGATGCGGGATGAAGCTTAGGAGCAAGCCTAGAAGAAACAGTAACCCACTACGATTAGCTGGCCTAGAATGTTTATCTATGTAGCAGGTTCCTATCTACAATGAGTGGGAGTATGGGTTATAAAGGTTACAGGTTGAAAATGATTATTTACCGTATCAAGAGGAGGCTTAGACCAGTTTACTGGAGGATTAAGGGGGAGTTTAAAGATATAACCTTCATTAGGAATCAAACCAACTAAATTTAATTATCCGGTATCCTGCATAGTCTAGCAAAAGTTTCCTCCAGCTTCTATTCTACGGTGACACTTTATCCATTCGACAGTAGTATAAGCTGGTATGGCTCTAGGATGGATGGTAGCGGCCACATTAGAAGAACTTCATAGTTAAGCTTCATTGCCTGCTCTGAAGTTCCTCCACCTAGAAGGAGTTCAAGAATGCCGGGAGCTCTAGGTCTAATCCATCTTCTAGGAGAATCTTCAGGTATCCCAGATAACAGGCATGCTCTCTTTACAGCATCATCTATTGAGCCAATGCCATCGATGACCCCAGCTTGTAGAGCCTGAACACCAGTATATGGTCGAGCAGTGAATACTTCGTCATAATCTTTTATTTTTGTTCCTCGATGTTCTCTAACACGCTCCTTAAAAACATCAGCTATAGAATCTATCATAGACATCAATAAGCTTCTCTCCTCATCTGTTAGTTCTCTCCAAGCGCTTCCAACATCCTTCAACCTCCCACTCTTGAATGTTTCAGCTTTTACTCCAATCTTCTCCATAAGCTCTTTATAATTTAATACTATGCTTGCAGCACCAACCGACCCTGTTAAAGCATGAGGTGAAGCAATTATCTCTCTTGATGGTAGAGCGATATAATATCCACCTGAAGCTCCATACTCAGTAATATATGATACTACGACTTTCTCCTCACTCAACTTCTTAAGTATATTGTATATTTCCTCAGAAGCTGCAGCACTCCCACCGGGGCTATTTATCACTAATACAACAGTTTTTATGGTCGAGTCGCTGCTAACCTGGCGAACTAGCTGTTCGACTTCACTCGGTGTAAGAACATTACCTGAGACTAGAGTTAGAGGAGACTCAGAATATGCAATGGTTCCAGAAAGCTCAATCAATCCCACATACTCCAGTCTTACGGCCGATGCAGGAGCTTGGAGGAAGTAGTATATTCCTGAAGATAGAGCAGCCCCTATTATCAAGCCTATCAGAATCCAGACCCACCACTTAAAACTCCCACGCATACCTCATCCAGTGGTTTACTATTTTATGGGAGAAGATAAGGATTTTTAAAGACAAGATCAAGTCATGAATCTTACAACTCGGTGTTTACGATACATCATTATAATCCTACGCTATATCTGCAGAACTTCCCAGTGTCTTATGTTAAATCAAGTTTCCTGAAAGGCTTAATATACGAGGCTGGAGACAACGTGTTCTCGGTGAATAAGAAGTTGAAGTTTCCCTTCGGGATAAGAACTGAGAAACCTGTTCAAAGCCAGCCTAAACCATTTGCCATACTAATGAATAATAGGTTGATGGATATACTGACCCATCTAAAGATTCAATCCGAGAAGCTTAAGAGAACATACCAGAGGTTGCTTGCAAGAGATAGAACACTATTTGAAGCCTGTATAAGAGCTGAACAGGAACTTGATAGGGATAGAGCTGTAATATATGCTAACGAGATAGCTCAGCTTAGAAAGATGAGTAGGACAGTCCTCAGAAGCCAGATATCTCTAGAGAAAGTTATACTAAGATTAGAGACAGTACAGGAATTCGGAGATGTTATGAGAGCACTTGCACCCGCAACCAAGATAATAAAGCAGGTCCAATCGGAATTATCAGGTCTAGTTCCGGAAGTCGCTTCTGCGCTCAGAACAGTAGATGAAATGCTTGAAACAGTAATAATAGAAGCAGGAAACGTTACTGGAGCACAAATTTCAGTTATGGTTTCAGATAGTGAAGCCCAGAGAATACTAGAAGAAGCTGCGGAAGTGGCTGCTCAAAGAATGAACAGCCAGTTCCCACAATTACCTGAAACACTTAAGGATGTTACAAGCGAGCAATCTTCAAACAATAGTAAACTTCGAAACCCATAAATAAGTTTTTGAAATAAGCGGAGACGCTCTTAACATATCACTGTTTAGTGAATGAGTTATTATATTCAACTATTCGAAAACTAAAACCTATTTTCACGACTTCACTCACATCAATACATATACTTGAAAACGAAGTGGGAGAAGCATCCATGTCTTCTAGGTCTAATTTATAAGTAGTCTCAAATGCAGGTTTCTTCTATATATGAAGATTGTGGTACATCAACAATATTTATATCTTTCCTATACATAGAAGATTGCGGAAGGCATCCATGAGACCTGAACATGCTTCTTTTTTCGAGGAACCGAGACCCCCTATACCTGGTAATCTACTCTTCGAAGCATTAACTCCTCCGAAAGAGATCATCTTAGCGGTAAATCCAAGAGTAACGATAGAGGTGATAGAAGGAGTCTTAAAAGCAGCTAAAGATACTGAGAACATAGTAATTCTGGAGCTAGCATTATCTGAGATGAATCTTAAAGGTGGATACACAGGTCTTACACCGAAAGCATTTGCAGAAAGAGTTAGAAGAGCAGCAGAGAATGTAGGCTGGTTTGGATATGTTCTCCACGCAGACCATGTAGCTGTGAGAAAAGGAACAGATGAAGAAGTAGATAACATAAAGAAAGAGCTAGATGCGAGAATGGAAGCGGGATTTACAAGCTATGCGATCGATACTTCATACCTATTCGACGTAACCAAAGATACTGTATCAGAACAGTTAAAGAAGGTTATAGAATTAGGAACAGAATTATTTAATTACTTAGATGAAAGGATGAGTCACAAAAACTATGGGAAGGAAGGAGAGGTTGGAGAGATCGGGAGGAGCGAGCTGACAGAAGTTGATGAAGCCTTATACTATGTTAAGAGTATGAAGGAGAATGGAGTCAGCCTCCACTGGCTTGCAGTAAATAACGGCTCAAAACATGGAGTATCTGTAGATGCTCAAGGAAACATTATACCGCAGCTTGGAATCAATGTAAAGAGAACAGTAGAAATAGTTCAAGCATTATGGAGCAATGGGTATCCAACTAGAATAGCTCAACACGGGGTTAGTGGAACACCCCTACACCTCATTGCAGAAGCATTCCCGAAAGGAATGATAAACAAAGGAAACGTAGCAACATACTACATGTTAATGGTATACGATATACTCAGAATCTATGAACCAGAACTCTTTAGAAAGATATACAGGTGGGTAATCGAGAAATACAGAAAGGAAGGAGCCTCAGAGATTGAAGTATTCACGGAGAACTGCAAACATGCTTTAAAAGAGTTCTTTTATGAATTTGAGAAGATAAGTGATGAAACAAAAGAAGCTATAAGAGCTAAAGCATACGCTGATACACTCCTACATATCAAAGCATTTGGAATGGAGAAAACCGCTAAGAAACTCTATGAATACCTAAAGAATAGGAACATAAAATATGGGTGAGCTCTCCTACAAGACTACAACTTCTTACTTCCCGATCTACTTGCTTGGTAAGGTTTAATATTATCACATACATTCAATCATTGACTGGAATGCATTTTCACAATTCTTGTATTGTTGCAGAGTATAAGATAAGAAACCTAGAGTATTTAATCCTAAGATATAAGAAGATTGTTATACTGTCTGTAGGAGGCGACAATATATGTCAGAAGTTTATAAGAAGTTTTTAATACCGCCTCCTAAGATTGCCCCATCAATACTCTCTGCAGATCTTAGAAAGCTTGGAGAAGAAGTTAAGAAGGTTGAGAGAGCCGGGGCAGACATGATACACTTTGATATAATGGATGGCCGCTTCGTACCAAACATAAGTTTCGGTCCCATGGTTGTAAAAGCTTTAAGAAGTGAAGTTAGTGTACCATTCCTCGTACATTTAATGGTTGAGGATCCTGAGAGGATCCTAGAACAAACAATAGATGCAGGCGCCGACATAGTGCTATTCCACGTAGAAGCTTCACCACACTCATGGAGAATCCTAGAATCTATAAAGAAGAGAGGGGTGAAAGCAGGCATAGCATTAAATCCTGCTACACCTTTATCCACGATCAAGTATATGCTGCATGAACTAGATATGGTTCTCCTAATGACTGTTAGCCCGGGCTTCGGGGGTCAGAAATTCATACCTGGAATGCTTAGTAAAATAAGAGATCTGAGGAGGCTTCTTACTATGAACAAGCTTATGCTAGACGTGGCCATAGATGGAGGAGTAACCTTTGAGAATGTTGAAGAGATAGTAGAAGCGGGAGCAAACGTTATAGTAGCCGGTACAGGCATCTTCTGTCAAGCTGACATCGAAGAAGCAACCATGAAGTTAAAGAAGATAGCAAACGAGAAATACGCAAGAATAACATCGAGCCAACTATAAGTAATTACTCCGAAATCCCCCTAAATCGTCTCAATGATCCTAAGGGGACTCTAACTTAGACACCTAGTCTCTCGGAGACCCATCTAAACAAGTCTGTCCTAGGCTTCCATGAAAGTATCTTTTCAGCAGATGATATATCTGCAACACTATATCTTACATCATTCTTTCTAGGTTCTCGGTAGCTTATCCCGACGCCTGTCTTCTCATCAATGTACTCTGCAAGTTCTCTTATCTTGACGGGTCTACCTGAACCTATATTGATAATCTTTCCAGATGCTGAACTTTCTACGTAGGCTTTATAGAAAGCTTCCACCACATCCCCCACATATACGAAGTCTCTAACATTCTCTCCATCACCAT
>CAZKRR010000097.1:0-5003 GCA_964555135.1 uncultured Nitrososphaeria archaeon | reverse complement strand
TCTCTCTTCTCAGAAGACTTATCTTGTAAATCTCCTAGTGCTCCAACAACTGCAACAGGTGAGAGTGAGATGTTTTCTTCTGAAAAAGATTTAGCTACTAGGTAAGTTATTCCCGAGCTGCTTATATCTCTTGCACCCTCTACGCCACATAGATGTGGGTTGATATGTATCCAATGCTTCTCTGCTTCTCCATCAGGCTGGTGATGGTCGAGTATAATGAACTGCTTATCATGAAATTTTTCTCTTAGAATACTTAAGTATCCACTTCCGATATCAGTTAAGAATGCTATCGTATCACTTTGAAAGTGGGGGATAGCCTCTAGAATCTCATCTATACTTCTTACTGCTCTAGTAATGAACCGAGCACCAGCTCTTAAAAGCATTACTGATGATATAGCTCCCGAAGATAGTCCATCAGCATCTATATGGCAGAATACTATAAAGCTATTCCCCCGACTGATGAATTCTCTAATCTTATCAGTAGAGTTATTGATTAATGCTATGAATTCTTCATAACCCATAGACAATGCTCCTCCTGCTAACCTATGTATTCTAGGCTTTCTCTTTAACTAAGTTACTTATACGTGTAAATAAGCTTAGGCTCCCAATCTTTTGATAATTCTCCTATACGCTTATAGTACTTAACAAGTCTATGGATCTTTGCTTCAACAAGCTGTAGTCTATGTCTATTGTACTTATCAGCTCTATTCTTCTCAAGGTGGATTCTCATCCTCCTAGCTCTTTCAAGTAGATTCATTAAGTCTTCAGGTATCTTGGGCTTAACGTCATTCTCTTCAAGCATCTGTTTTATAGTCTTCCCAGTAACTTGTTTAACTAGAGGGATACCATGGCGGTCCCTCAATATCACACCTATTAAGCTTGGAGGATAACCTTCTTTAGCATACTTGACAACAAGTGCTTCAACTTCTTCTGGTGTAACCTTCAACCAGGAGGGAGGAAGTCTACTAATAGGTTTCTTAGAGCTTGACTTGCCCCTTCTTCTAGCATGCATCCTAGCCATACTGAAGAAACCTGAGAATAAATCTAGATACTAGTATTTAACTAATCCCTCAATCATCATATTATTGATCTTCTAGATTGCATTAACGTGTAAGGCCCTAGTACTATAACATCTAATGATCATACGACTTAGAATACTGAATCTAGAAATGAGTCCCCAACACACAACATCATAGTAGGATCATTAAGAGGGTAAAGATTTAGCCCGGGCCGGATTCGAACCGGCGTCCCCGGGGTTCCCCTCCGGTATTCTTGATCCAGAGCCCGGGATCCCTAGCCCCTCTTCTGACCAGATGGCTTGGCCGCTAGACGACCGGGCTTCAAATGTATTAATCTTGTTAGTAATTCTTAAGTCTATTCTTCTTAACGTTCTATATGTTTTTAACTAGTGTTAGCTTTAATGGGTCTATATTTGAGAAGCTGTTATTTGGAGGTTTTAGTCCTATTACTCTAGATTTTTAAAGAGAGGAAAGCCTCTCCTATATATGGAGTTATTCAGAATACGATGTTCTGGGAATCTTGGAAGAAAGGTTCTATTCATTTTTTGGTATCTTTCAATTCTATTAACGAAAAAGTTTTATCAATAACTTGATAAACATTTTTTCAAGGTGGAAGCACTTGAAACTCATTTCTGTTAAAATGCCTGAAGCATTGATAGAAGGGATGGATGAGCTTGTGAAGAGAGGGGTTTATCCAAGTAGGAGTGCATTGATGAGAACAGCTGTTAGGGACCTATTAAAGAAAGAATTGTGGAAACAGTAAGCGGGTTAAGCTTTCCTCCTACTACACTCGAAGAAAGGCATATTGTTGACAGTAACTATCCTGCCATAGAAGTATTTCATGTCTGATACATAAGATGTGTATGATACTTCTTCTCTACTATTTGAGGCTAGATATTTTATGAATGGTGTTGCAGGAGGTTCTAGGCTTTCAAAGTAGAAAAAGACTGGTAATGCGTTTGCTTCATAGTAATCGAAGAATGGAACTATTAATCCAAGTATATGTTTTTCATCTTTGAGAAAGTGCCAGAGGGGTGGGGATACAGAAGCATCACTCATCATAACGAGAACCCTCATTAGAGAAGTAAGATCCTTTGTTTTTATTGTTAATGGCTTCTCAGTTAACTGCTTCTTTCTATTGAGAGCTTTAGTTATCAACTCAGGCTCATTCTCTGTTTCTATCACTGGGCCATACGCATACTTCGTATCATCGGAACTGCTTATGAAGAACACTTCTTCCTTGCCTATGTTAGTATATGCTACGTATCCTTTAGGCTCCTCATCGATATATGTATAAGCAAATATCGGTAGATTTCCTCTCCAGTATGGAATAGAAGATAAATGACCTATCATTCTCTTACCGTTTCTGATGAACGTCCAATAGAGTGGCTGAACATCAGTCCTAGACATAGCAAGTCTAGCTAGATTAATTAAGTCTACTACCTGTATAGCTACAGGGGGTTTACGAAGCCTCTCCACACCGAATCCTAATTTATACATTTAGATACCAAAATATTAATTTTCGATTGCTATAACTCCAAGATTTAATCTTACTTATTATATCGGTTCTTCACATCTAGATA
The DNA here is from genome assembly GCA_964555135.1 of uncultured Nitrososphaeria archaeon. Taxonomy (GTDB): domain Archaea; phylum Thermoproteota; class Nitrososphaeria_A; order Caldarchaeales; family Wolframiiraptoraceae; genus Geocrenenecus. The sequence continues at coordinate 2,401 of CAZKRR010000097.1, read as the reverse complement.
TGGATAATAGCCTCTCCGCTCATATCTTTCTAACTGCATTCTTAGCACCACAGACCTCGCAGAGTAGAAACCTAAATCTTTTCTCTGCTATTATCTTTGTATCTAATCCTCCGCAGATTGGACATTTAACAAATTCTTTAACATACAATTCTAGAAGTTTCCTTAATTCTTCATTAGCAACTCTTCCCTGAATCAAAAGTCTTTCTCCTTGAAGTGTTCCAGCTTTTCCAGATTCTTTAAGGATGAATCTTGCAAGATGGTCAGGCTCTCTACCCAATGTACTCGCTATACTAGTAAAGTTTGTTATTATCGTCCTCTTAGATTCATGTATTATAACAGGGTTCACGACAAGAACTCTATCTCCAATCTTGCCAAACGTTTGAGGCAGATTGGCCATGACCTTATCTAGGAGGATCTCGTAACCTTCTTTCGTCTTGACAAGTTCAATCCAACTTTTATTCAATATCTACTATTCACCTAGACCTAGATATGTAACGTTAGAATTAAACCTTAACACACGATTAGTCCTAATACATCTTAATAGAAGGAAATATTAATCAACGACCATGCCTTTTTACATTACTAGTGATTAATTGTGGAATTGAAGAATCACTGGATAAAAGATCCAAGTCTAAGTGATTCAGGTTATAAGAAGATCAAATGGGCTGAACGCGAAATGCCTGTGCTTAAAATGATTATGGAGAAGTTCTCAAAAGGGAAACCTTTAAAGAATGTTAGAGTAGGTGCGTGCCTCCATATTACAAAGGAGACAGCCATACTTGTCAAAACATTACGTGAAGGTGGAGCTGAAGTCTACCTATGTGCCTCGAATCCATTAAGTACGCAAGATGATGTTGCTGCAGCTCTCGTTAACGATGGATTCCACGTCTTCGGATGGAGAGGTATGAATCAGAAAGAGTACTATGAATGTATTGGATATGTTTTAAGCAATAGACCGAACATAACGATCGATGATGGCGCTGACCTAGCTACATCTATACATAAAATATACTATAAGATTGCCTCAGATGAAGTAGCATACATTCTAAATATTATTGGAGAACTAGGAGAAGATCTTGTTAAGAATGTAGTGGGTGGAAGTGAAGAAACGACTACAGGAGTGCATCGTTTAAGATCTCTTTCTAGCCAAGGTAAACTACTCTATCCTGTAATAGCTGTAAATGATGCATCCTCTAAAAGTTTATTTGATAATCCGATTGGAACTGGGCAATCTGCTTTAGATGGAGTGATTAGAGCTACAAATACTTTGATAGCTGGTAAGGATGTTATTGTTGTAGGCTTTGGTAGAGTAGGTTCTGGAATAGCTTATAGAGCTAGAGGGCTTGGAGCAAGAGTGACAGTTGTTGAGATAGATCCAATAAATGCTCTGAGAGCAGCCATGGATGGTTTTAAAGTTGAATCTATGTCTTCAGCCTCAAAACATGGTGATATCTTTATAACAGCTACCGGGAACATAAATGTAATAAGGAGAGAACACTTCCAAGCTATGAAGGATGGTGTAATACTTGCAAATGCAGGACACTTTGACGTAGAGATATGCAAGAAAGATTTAGAGGAATTAAGCGTTAAGATTGAAAAAATTACAGACAGCATAACAACATATGTAATGAAGGATGGTAGGAGACTTCATCTTCTCGGCGATGGAAGGCTCGTAAATCTAGCATGTGCGGAAGGTCATCCGAGCGCTGTAATGGATATGTCTTTTAGTCTTCAAGCACTCTCTGCAGAATATATCGTTAAAAATCATAAGAATCTTCCTAGAGATGTAGTCTCAGTCCCTAGGGAGATCGATTTAGCCGTTGCAAGATTAAAGTTGACGTCTATGGGGCTAGAGTTAGAAGAACTAACAGATGAGCAAAAGAGATATCTCGAATCTTGGCATCTTGGGACATGATTGATTCATCTCTGGGCTTCTCTCTCCCTAATCCTTGCGGAGATAGCTTCAACTACTCTTCTTAATTCTTCTGCTCTATTAAGATACTGCTGAAGCCTTTGCTCATAGTTTTGAACTGCTTGGAGAAGAGTCTCCCTCCTTTTCTCAATAATTTCTTTTCCTTCTTGCGGACTCTTAGTAACTATTACCCCAGCTCCGATGCTCACTTCGACCTTATCTTTATCAATTATCTCCGCGTGAACATAGTTTCCACCACCTATAGGTACTAGAATCTTCATGTTGGACTCACTCTTTAGTAATTCTTCGATAAAGCTTAATGCACCTTCATGCTCTGTTATAATAGCCTGTAAAGCAGAGATTCTAGCTCTCACTTCATTTATTAATTGGTCTAAAAGCTGTAGCTCTCCAATAGCTTTATTCAACTGATCCTCTAGGCTGGACAATAACTCTACACCTTTAATTCTATCTACAAGAGGATATATATGT
>CAZKRR010000096.1:0-5123 GCA_964555135.1 uncultured Nitrososphaeria archaeon | reverse complement strand
TAGCGATGGTTATGTGTAGAAGCCTCTTAAGAGTGTTTTAGCTGCTCTCTCAATATCTTCTCTCTTGACTGTTCTCCTCCCAGCGTATTGTGCGAGGCTTAATGCTTCTTTCGCTATAGCGACAGCGACATCTTCAAGAATCCTTCTAAGTTCTTCAGCGGCATCTTCACTAGCTCTGGCTGCTCCAGCCTTCTTTATTAAACGATGTATTGGAGCAAGGCTTAACTCAGTTGAACTCAAACTCTAAGTTCACCGAATGATTATCTACTAGCATGCTATTTAGTTTTTCTTAGATAGGTTGATTAGAGGCATAGCTATGACTTCTTCTGAAAGAGGAGATATTACGCTGGGAATAGCCCTAGAATACCTGCCTACTTTCCATCTTGAATTAAGAGAAAACCTTATTACGTAAGTTAGCCAGACAAAAACAGTAGTGGATAGACATATGTGGAGAGAGAAGATTGTCTGCCCACATTGTGGTAAGTTAACTGAAAAAGGTTTATTCTGTAAGTTTTGTGGTAAACCATTAGAGGTTAAGGCTGAGACCCCGATAAAGGAGAAAACAACACCTGTGGCTGCATCTTCTGAGCAGGAACAACCTACACCTTCTCAAGAGATAATTCCACCTGTTCAAGAAGTTGCAGAAGAAAGAAAAATAGTAGAGCAACTCTCAACTTTCTATAGTTGGAGGAGTAAGCTCCTAGAACTTTTCCTACAAGGTGAGGCTTCATCCGATATCTTCCTAGATATCTATAAAGAATATAGAGCAAGAATTCAAGCAGTAAATGAGAAGAGGCTTCAAATGATAAATGAGATCGAAGAAAAAATCAATGATTTAACGATTAAATTGGAGAATCTAAAGATTAGACATGAAGTTGGAGAAGTTCCAGACAGACAATACATAACGGAGAAACTAAACATCGATAGAGAGTTATCTAGACTTAAGCCAAAGCTGAACATCCTCCATAATGCTTTTAATATCAAGATTGCCGAGGTTCCAAGATATGAAGCTAAGATTAGAGAATTGAAAGAAGCGATTTCAGAGAAGGGCGGGTCTATGGGTTTGAAGAATGAAGACACTGAGATGATTGTTTCAGACCTAGAGGAAGTGTTAGAGAGTATACAGAGCTTAATGGAGGTCCATAAACGTTTAACTAAGGAGCTTGAGAAAGTTGAGTTAAGATATAAGGTTGGGGAATTAACAATTGAAGAATATGAAGCAATGAAGCAGAAGATACAGAAACAAATGGAAATGTAAATACAATGGTAGCCTAGTAGGATATTACAGGTGGATAAGTGAATGGTTAAGATTATCGTTACTGCTGTTCCAGGAGCTGGAAAGTCAACGATATTGAAGAAAGTCGTTGAGAAGATTCCAAGAATAAAGATTGTAAACTTCGGAGATATAATGCTTGAAGAAGCCTCCAAAAAATTTGGCATAAATGATAGAGATGAGTTGAGGAAGAAGCTAAACTTCAAAGATTATAGAATACTGCAGGAAGATGCTGCCAAGATAATCGCAAGAATGGAGGGAGATTTAATAGTTGATACCCATGCAACTGTGAAAACAGTTTACGGATACTATCCAGGACTACCTTCAAGAGTAGTTGAGATACTTAATCCGGATGCTATAGTCTTCCTAGAATTTCGGCCTGAAGACATTCTTGCGAGGAGGATGAAGGACCTCTCTAAGGATCAGGTTGAAGAGAGAAGGATAAGAGAGATTGAAAAGATAGAAGATGTTGAGGAACATCAGAAGATTAGCTTAGAGATGGCTTCAGCTGCCGCAAACCATGCTTCATGTTACTTATTCATACTCCGTTTCCTTGAATCTCAAAAATACCCCTACCAGCATGCTGATGAAGCATCATTAAAGATAATCGAGTTGATAGAGAGGGTGAGGCAAGGAGAGGAAAGTTTTAGAGAATGATCTCTTGTTATTCTTCTTTTAGCGTTTTTCTCGCACTTGTTATGTAGCATGTATGTGCATGCATTAAGTGGACAGGTCTAGTCATGCCTTTCTTAACCCTCATCTCTCTCAACAGTATCTCGACTGTGGATACATCATCGAAACCCTCCACACGTAGCGTCTCAACAGTTTCTATTGCCTGCTCTATGGTTGGGCTTATTGAGATAAAGATGCCGCTATCTTTGAGAGTATTGTAGGCTGGTTTAACAGCTTTCCAAGGCTCGGGAACATCTAGAATGAATGCATCTACATCTCTTTCTTCAACGCTTTCTTCAACACTACCATGTTTTAACTCGACATAATCAAGTAAACCAAGCTTCTCAAGGTTTCTCCTAGCATTCTCAAGATATTCTTCTTCTACATCGTAACTGTATACTTTCCCGGTTGGAGCAACATAAGAAGCAAGTATTGTTGTTAAGACCCCTGACCCTGTACCTGCTTCTACTACTCTTGAACCAGACCTTACTCCACTTATCAAGATTATGTATCCAAGGTCTTTCGGATATACTATCTGGGTTAGTCTTGGGTAATAGAGAACATGGTCTAGTATAGTTGGTTTAAGAACAGTCCAGGTAGAGCCTGTATTAGACTTAATCCTACATCCATACCTCTTCCCAACGAGCTCGCTTAAATCTACGTATCCTTCACTTGTATGGTATCTCCTACCTCTAGATATTCTCACCATATACTTCTTCTTTTTCTCCGTTATGAATAACACGGTAGAACCTTCATTGATAATCTCCATACTGTAAATCTATCTACATACCCCCTTTATAATATATTGGTGTTAGAGGCTCTAATGGCTTATTAACCTCTGCTTATGTTGGTTATCATGAAAGCTTCATGAATCGTAGAATGTTGTTAGCTTATATTCTAGCCCCTGCTTTTGCCTCTATCGGATTAGCCTTGATAGGTTATGGTGATAGAGGTAGAAGAGTATCTAGACCTCTAGGTAAGATTCACTTACCTCCACCAAGATATGATAGTAACGTATCTATAGAGCATGCTTTAAGAGTTAGGAGGTCGATAAGAGAGTATGAAGATAAACCTCTTACATTAGAGCAGGTAGGTCAGCTAGCATGGGCTGCACAGGGGATAACTGATAAGAGATATGGTTTTAGAACAGCTCCATCTGCTGGAGCTACATACCCCCTCGAAATATACGTAGTCATTAAGAAAGATGGTGTAGAAGGATTGCCTGAAGGGATATATCATTATCTTCCCAGAGAGCATATGTTAGAGCTTATAAAGAGTGGAGACTATAGTAGAGAGCTTATGTATGCATGTCTAGACCAAGAGTGGGTTGGGGATGCAGCGATAAACATTGTTATTACAGCTATCTATGAGAGGACTACTTGGAGGTATGGAGAGAGAGGCAGGATAAGATACGTCCCCATGGAGGTTGGACATGTCGGTCAGAACATATATCTCCAATGTGTAAGCCTCGGGCTTGGATGCGTAGTAATAGGAGCATTCTACGATGAAGAAGTAAAGAAGATAATAGGAGTAGATGAAGAACCACTCTATGTGATTCCTGTAGGCGTTAAGAAAGGTGGATGGCTATAAAACTAGAATCAATAATAGATGTAGTAGCTAGGATTATAGGTATGTCTATACTTATTACTCTCCTTGTATATGTTTATCCAAGGTTTTATTCATCTCTCTTAGAGGCGCCGAATTATTCATTGCTAGATGAATTTAAGGGTGGGGAAACTATAGGATTTAGGTATGCCTATGTAGGTGCATGGATGCTTATCATCTCTCAAGTATACGTTTTCTTAAAGTACTTCATTAGACATTTTAGGATACGGATCAAGCTTGCAAAATGGCTAGATATACACTGCATTCTCAATACTACAGGTTTTACATTAATAATTATCCACTCAGGCTTTCCATACTCTTTCAGATACTGGGAACCATTTACAAGGATCAATGTATTCAAAGGATTAGAGGGCTTGATAGGCATTAGAGGTCTACTAACCTGGATTCTCTTATTAGCGTTTACTTCAGGTTTTCTAAGCAGGTACGGCAGTAACCTTAAACTAAAAAGGATATCAAACAGGGTACATTTTTACAGTATCCTTGCAGCATACGCTTTAGCCTGCATCCATATTCTACTATCAATAATGTTTCCAGAAACAAAGTAAAAATTATATTAAGCCATGACCCTATTAGAAACGGCTGTGATGAATCAGAGTTACACGGAAAAATGAAGTAAAGGCATTTAACTGAGCCGTCTAAATTATATCAAATTAGTCTCCCGCTAAACTTTGCTAGGCATATAGTATAGCTCAATGAGATATAGTATTCTCTACATGGCGGTGACTGTGTACATTTGTAGTATTTTGAATAATTTAGAAAAAATGAATAGGCAGTGTAGTGTTATGGTTATGGGTTTATCATGCTCCTAGTATGAAGAAGGAGATAACAATGCCGTAGATTGCAAGAGCTTCTGCGAAAGCTGAGATAATGATCGCAACAGTTCTTATCTCGGGTCTCTCAGCAGAAGCTGCGAGTCCAGCTGAACCTGCACGTGCGATACCCCATGCAGCGCTAACGACTGCAGCAATGAAAGCGATGGCGGCTGCGAACACCTTGGCGACTAGGTCTGAGATTAATCCTTCTTGTGCGAGTCTAGGTGTCTCAGCATGTATCGGCGAAATAATTAATGAAATCAAGATTATCGAGTAAACTAATACTAATAACAATTTTTTTCTCATCCTACATCAACCTAACTGAGATCCATGAGGCAACCTCGTATTTATCTATTGTTACTACATTGATAAGATAAGGATTTAATCGTCCATATTCTTACTGCATATCTACATCGATCTTAGAAAAACACTAAATAAATAATAACCTGAACAATCTTCAAGCAAGCTATCCAGATACCTCAGACACTCCTAAGCATAATTATCTTTCAACAATATCAAAAATATGTGTAATCTATTTGCATGAACTCATTGTAATATATGAGTCTGATTAAGAGGCCCGTTAAGGAATTCGTTAATAAGCGCTACGGAATTCTGTAACGTTTCATTACTAAATGATTGGGAAAGGCGCGGCGGGCGGGATTTGAACCCGCGCGGCCCAATGGGCCAGTGGCTTAGCAGGCCACCCCCCTACCGGGCTAGGGAACCGCCGCATCGGTCTT
>CAZKRR010000095.1:0-5124 GCA_964555135.1 uncultured Nitrososphaeria archaeon | reverse complement strand
GCTAGGCTTGCAAATGCTCCGCTTATAATGGTTGTAGCTCTCCTCACCATGTAAACGTTTACACCTAGTGAATCAGCCATAGATGGATTTTCACCAACAGACCTTATGGTTAAGCCTATCCTCGTCTTAAATAAAATAAACCACATAACTATGGAGAGGATTAATGAAAAATATACTAATACATTATGGCTGAAGAACATTTTACCTAGTATTGGGATATCTGAGAATAGCGGTATAGGGGTTTCTGGAAGCTTCTCAGCCTGCTGAGTCAATAGCATCTCCGCTGGTAAAGATGGGTTCAGCTTCAATAGTATGTTCTTCCTAATTTCCGGGAATGTGAAGAATCCACTTAAACCTATTCCGAGTAGCGTCAGAGCTAAGCCTACAACGACTTGATTTAATCTCATGTCAACTGCTAAGATGGAGAGGATGAACCCCATTAATGCACCTAACATAGCAGCAATGAATATTGCTGAAAGATGCCCATATGCTATTGAGAATATGAAAGAAATTGCTGCACCCATTATCATCATTCCTTCAAGACCTAGGTTTAGAACTCCTGAACGTTCAGCATAGATCTCGCCTAGAGAAGCTAGAAGATAAACTGTCCCCATCTGGACGGTTAATTGAAGAACTTGCTCAATCCATTGTATGCTCATCCAAACACCCTCCGGGTGATCGTTACCTTATATCTTTTCATGAATTCACCTATTACTATAAAAAGAAAGATTAATGCTTGATACATTTCTACTGCTGATCCAGGGATCCTTAATGTTGCTTGTAAAATGTCTCCGGCGACGAATAGCCCTCCAAAGAATATGCTAACGGGGATTATTAACCATGGATTTAAGGCTGAGAGTAGAACTACGATTATTGCGGTATATCCGTATCCAGGTGAAGCTCTCGGTCTTAATCTTCCGATTATGCCACTTACAATTGTTAAACCTCCCACACCTGCTATACCTCCAGCTATAAACCCTCCTACTGTAACTACTTTGGAAAGATTTATCCCAGCGTATCTCGCTGTCTCGATGCTTTCTCCAACAATTTTAAGCTCAAACCCTAGCTTCGTATACCTAAGAATTGTGAAGACTAAAACCGCAGTTAGACAGAGTAGTAGTAAGCCTCCATAAGCAAATTCTCCGAATATTATCGTTAACTTAGAGTATTCTGGGAAAGGTACCGAGAGGGGGAAACCATATCCCCTTGGGTCTCTCCATGGACCATATATCAAGAAGTCTGTAAGATACATTGCTATGTAATTCATCATTAGTGTTGTAAGTATTTCGTTTACTTTCATCTTCGCTTTCAGGAAAGCTGGTAGGCTACACCATAACCCACCTGTAAAGAATGCTGCTAATAACATTAACAATAAGACGAAGTAGTCTGGGATTAACCCATAGTATACATGGAGTAATACTATGCCAGTTGAAGCAAGCATACCCATGTACATCTGGCCTTCGGCTCCAATATTCCAGAAATTCATCCTGAAAGCAATACTCAACCCTAGAGCAGCTAACCCTATAGGTATAGCTCTTTTAAATGATTCCAGTAGGAGTGTAGGAGAAGCAAAGACCCCTCCTATGTGAGAATATACTTCTAGTGGGTTCAAACCTATAATAGTGAAGAATAAACCTGCTACTCCGAATGCTATAATGACAGCAGAGAAAGTTGTTAGTATGGAAAGTCTACGGCTGTAGTATAATCTTTTCTGTATCTTGATAATGTATGGTATTGTTAATGTCTTAGCCACATCGACCACCGTCATATTGTAGATGCTACTTGCACGCCGGCCATCATTAAACCAATCTTTTCTATATCTACTTCACCAGGTTTAAATATGCTTACAATCCTACCATCATGCATTACAGCAACCCTATCACTAATCATTAACGCTTCCTCGATATCTTCAGATATGAAGAGTATTCCTGAGCCTTTCCTACTATATTCTATAAGTGTCTTGTGTACGAATTCTGTTGCACCTATGTCAAGCCCTTTAGTTGGGTAAGCAGCTACGATTAATCTAGGTATTCTGTCTCCGATTAACCCTGATAGTTCTCTCGCTAGGATTAGTCTTTGAAGATTCCCACCTGAAAGAGATTTAGCTTTAGTGGAGAGGCTTGGAGAAATTATCTGGAAGTTTTTAACCAGTTCATCAGCTTTCTTATAGACCTTCTTCCAGTTTATCAGTATACCGTTAGAATACGGCTTATATCTATACGCTTTTATAAATAAGTTATCGACGATGGTTAGGTTTGGAGCGATACTATACCTGAGAGGTTCAGGTGGAATGTAGGCTACACCTAGCTTGATAATCCTATCTGGACTACTATTAACAATATTTATACCGTCAATGAGTATAGAGCCTTCAGCTGCTTTCCTTAATCCAGCTATTACTTCTACTAGCTCCTGCTGACCATTACCAGTTACACCTATAACCCCGACTATCTCATTCTTCTTTACAACTAGTTCTACACCTTTAAGTGCAAGTACTCCCTTATCATTAAAAGCTTTAAGATTTTTTATGATTATAGCTTCTCCACTTGGTTTAGATTCTTTTTTCTCGATAGTGAATAATACTGGTCTACCCACCATATATTGGGCAAGCTCTGACATATCTGTCTTATTGGTCTCCTTCGTTATTACTACTCTTCCCTTCCTCATTACAGTGACTCTATCACTAATAGCGAATACTTCATCAAGCTTATGTGTAATGAAGATTATTCCTTTTCCTTCTTTAGTCATCCTTCTAAGAGCTTGGAATAGTATTCTACATTCTTGAGGTGTAAGAACAGATGTAGGCTCATCAAGTATTAGTATGCGTGCATCACGGTACAAGAGCTTCAGCAATTCTACCTGCTGTTTCTCACCTGCAGTAAGCTGCCAAACATAAGCGTTAGGGTTTATTCTCCAACCATATGATTCTGCAAGCTTCCTGATCTCCTCGCTTATCTTCTTATAATTTATTATGAAGCCAACTTCTTTTAAGCCTAGGATAATATTCTCAAGGATCGTGTGGGAAGGTATAAGCTTAAAGTTTTGGTGAACCATCCCTACCCCAAGCTTTATCGCATCTCTAGGAGAACTTATCTCAACCCTCCTACCCTCGATATATATTTCTCCACTATCTGGACGATAAAGACCATAAAGGATATTCATTAAAGTAGTCTTACCTGCACCATTCTCTCCAAGCAATGCATGTATCTCTCCTCTGATAAGGGTAAAGTCTACGTTATCATTTGCTAATACCCCTGGAAAATGTTTTACTATACCTTTAAGGGATACAAGCTCAGTCAAACCTTCTCCCCATATGAGTGATGTCGATTCTTAAATAAAAAGTATGTAGGAGTTTAAGCAGTTCTATCCTTTTTCTCAACTATTTGGGTAATGGCTCCTCAATATATTCTACATGCCAATCCATATTCCATAAGATGTCATGGTCTGCTCTTTCACCGCTCTTAATTCTTACTTCTCCAGATTGGTCTCTTATAGGTTCACCTAGATTTCCTTCAACACTGAAAGGTTCAAAGATCAGCTCCTTCATTTCTTCATATTTCTTCTTTATCTCAAGCTGCCACTCGCTTGGAATCACTGGGTTGAGTGGAGCTAGATAGACTGTACCTTCAGGCTTCCCTGCCGTACTCTTCTCAGGTGGAAGCCTCCATCTATATGGAATATAATCACCTATCCTTGTCCATATGTCTACTGTCTGCCAACTATTTGTTGCCACCATTCTATAAAAGTCGAGGTATATCGGTCCCCAGTTAGCTATCTGACCTGTTAAGTGTGCTGTTGGTCCATACTCCCTCATATCGCTATAATGGCTGAAGCTCCAAACCTTTCTACCCTTCTTATGGTATTCTTCTGCAACCTGTAGAACAGCGGGGGTATCTTCAGTGAATGCTAATACATCACAATTCTTTTCTTCTACTAACGCTATTGCCGCTGACCTAGCTTTCTCTGGAGCAACCCATTCGAATATCCAGCTTACATGTGCTTTAATATTCTTACCAGTTCTCTTCTTGTATGCATAATTGGCTCCTAAAACGAATGCATTAATATGTCTAACTACTTCAGGTATTGGGTATGCTCCAACATACCCAACTACACCCGTCTCGGTGACTGCTCCAGCAGCTAAACCATTTAGATAATATAGTTGGTAGAATTCTGCGAAAGCTGCACTCATATTTTCTGGAGCGTTTCCAGCTGCTCCACTTCTATAACCGCTTATGTGAACAAAGTACCTATCAGGATACTTCTCAGCTGCTTCAGCGGTTCCATCCATGAACCCGAAGCTAGTCGTAATTATTAAACTACATCCTTTTTCAACTAGGCTTGTAATTGCTCCTGCTACTTCAGCTTCAGGAACACTCTCAATGTATGTACTCTCAACTTGGTTTACACCGAATCTTTCATCAGCCCATCTCCTGCCACGGTCATGCCCATAAGACCAGCCGTAATCACCTACAGGTCCAACATAGATATAGCCAACCTTCAATTTCTTAACTGCTGGAGTAGTAACAGTCTTTGTGATTTCATGGGTAATGGTAGTCGGAGGTGCAGCTGATGTTCCAGCAAGATACCCTGAAACCCCTCCTATAACCCCGGCAGCAACTATGCCTCCCACAGCAGCGGCTTTAGTTACCCCGAGAAACTTCCTTCTAGAAAACCTTCTGCCAAGGATACCATTATCCGTATTTCCTTCCATGTTTGTTTAAATTGTTCAGCGGACTCATATATTTTTATTACATTTTTGAGTCAATTTGCTATAAATGGGTTAACTTGCATTGCTATGAATTAAGGATTAAGACTCCCAGTTTATCACAGGTTTTTCTGAAAACCCTTATTAAGTTGATAAATTTACTTGGCCATCCTAGAAAATCACTTCAAATATCAGCATACCTTTTCAAATACCCTCATCCACGATATATTTGCATTCGCTCCAATTATTCATTTCCCCATACGCTATCCAGACATTATCCAGCCCGTCATCAACTACTTCTTCAACATGATTTATTGACTCTCGACAAGTCCATATCTCATATTTTATTAGAAGGTACCTTAGAGTTCAATTTTTCGAACCTGTCAACTAGGTAATACCTTTGGATTTTTTACTTAAATCGT
>CAZKRR010000094.1:0-5144 GCA_964555135.1 uncultured Nitrososphaeria archaeon | reverse complement strand
CTTGAGCTTGCTCTAGACACTATCCTTAAGAAGATACCGGAGATTAGGATTAGTGTTGAAGTCCCAAGGGTAATTCTAGAGAAGAAACCTGTCTACGTAAAGGTAAAGAATAGTGAGCTTCATGGGAGAATAATCTTGCTTGCTATAGATGGTTTCTTAAATGATTGGAGGACTGCAGGTGACATTACCTCAGAGCTTGTGAGGAGAGGTTGGGCTCCTAAAGATTTTAAAGATATTAGACCTGTACTTGAACACCTAGTATCTTTAGGTTTAATGGAGAGAATTAGATCTCCAAGAAAGAATAGGGGGAGAAGAGCTAAGTGGCTGTATAGAGCTATGGAAGATTTAATGCAGAAAGTAGAACTTGTACAGTAAATTTGAGTGGAGTGTCTTGAGTAGGACCCATGATTATAATTCTAAAGGATCTTCAAAAGATTGACATCTAGTTGTAGTTATGTTTCTCTCTGGATAATCTGTCCTACATATCTGTTTTATTCTCTCCACTCCACCTATTGACTCAACATACTTGACAACTATTCTTGGAACATGCTCTCTCCAATCTCCATCTTCAACCATCTTCTTCCTAATCAGGGTTCCTACTACTTCCTCTCTCCTATATAGTTCAATAGGCTTAACCTGATATCCTGCATCAGTAAATAATCTCTGAACTAGTGGGTTATTTGAGTATACTATATCGAATCGTGGTACGAAAGTTCTAACCTTCGAAACCCATAGAGAGTGTTCGCCTATATCAGGTATAGGTATAATCATTATCTTCTCTAATGGTATCCCTTCTTCTTGAAGCATTAATCTAATCATCTCAATTCTCTCTCCTGCTGTGAAAGGATTCTTAAAGGTATAACTATATTGAGCACTACCAACAACAATTATTAGTTCATCACATTCTCCCAATATGCTTTTGATGGCGGATAGATGACCAACATGAGGGGGCTGGAATCTTCCAACAAGTAGTCCACGCTTCAAAGACCACCATTTCAATGATATTAACCTACTATATTAAGATAATAAAAAGGTTGGGAGGAGGCTTGTTAAGCTCCGCAAGTGTATTATATGAGGGAAACTGAGGGGTTATCAAATATTCTTGAAGATTAATAAGTTTAGAAGCTATTCTTGACTTATTCTCTTCTCAAACCTATTCCTTCTATCATTATTGTTGCCGGCTCCCCTTCAACCCCATCTACTTCTACATGCGTGTTAGTAAGTATTCTACATAATTCAATGCTAGTAGTAGTATGTTTTGTTAAGTTCGTCACTCTATACTGTGATGTGCCCTCCGCTAAGCACGCCCATATTACTAACTGGTCTCCTAAATGCTTGTCTACTGGAGCTTCTCTACTTATCTCACCTAGTAATTCTCTTGCAGCTTCTTCTCCAATCTTCTCTGACGGGACTCCTTTCTCACCAAGTTTGTCTACTCCAATTATTATCCCATCTTCTAGCTCCGCTAGAAGTATTATTCCACATCCAGGGTCTAATGAGCATCTTGGATTATTAGGTTGTAGAGCTTCTCTACGTATATCCACGTCGTAGCCTTCTCTTCCCAAGATGTTCTCAACAGTATTTGCCATTCTCTCAACAATGTGGCCTGGAAGCCTACAACTATAGCTTAACCCTCTAATCTTCTTTACATCCTTAAACTCTACTAGTCTTATAGGTTTAAGAGTATTCACTGGTGTTGAGTATGCCTTAACTACCCCTCCACCTCTAGGATAGAATCCTCTTTTAACAAGTTCAATCTTAAACCTTCCACCCATCTTCTCTATTACTGGAAGTAATACTTCCTGGAGATATTCTACTGGAGGGGCCATGGGATTGTTTGTTCCACCTCTAAGTTCTACTTCAACCAGTTTTGAGGCGTAACACATTGCAGGCATTAGGCTTTGAAGTATTAACGTAGTACTCCCAGCTGTACCAGCATCAAACTTAAGCGAGCCACCTTGAAGCCTTCTTAAGGGATTGAAAGATATCTCTAGTGATCCAACAGTTAAACCTGTAACCTCAGCTGAGGATAATGCTGCTACTGCTTTAACAGCCGTTAAATGCTGTGGTCTTAAACCAGGATTACTCCTCTTAACTCGTATATTCTTTATTTTAACTGGTTTAAGTAGAACAGCTGATAACGCTACAGCATTCCTAAGGATCTGGCCTCCGCCTTCACCTATCGAGCCATCAATTTCTACGAACATTCTGTTAAAGTATTATAGCGTCTAATTTTTAAGCATAGTTGTCTTCTCCAGTTTCTTAATTAAATACAGGGGTTGCATTATAGTGTATGATGTTTGAGCCTAAGGATAAACCAATCATCGCTTTCATAACAGATTACGGTATTAGAGATACATATGTAGCTCAGGTTAAAGCGGTAATATTACGTTATAGAAGAGATGTAGTGATAATTGATGTTACACATGAAGTTGAACCATTTAACGAGCTTGAAGCAGCCTTCCTCCTAACAACATATGTTCCATACATGCCTGCAGGGACAATCCATCTATGCATAGTTGACCCGAAGGTAGGAGGGGAAAGAAAACCAATAGTAATATTGACGTCTAGGGGGGACGTATTCATCGGTCCAGATACTGGATTCATGTTTCCAGCCGCAGAACAACTAGGTATAACATCTGTCTATGAGATTGATGAATCAAAACTTCCAAGAAGATTTAGCGAGACTTTCCATGGTAGAGATGTTTTCGCACATATTGCTGGTATGCTAGCTGCTGGTGTACCACTAAGCGAGATAGGTAAAGAGATTATAGAGTATAAGCGGCTAGTATTACATAAGCCGATTAAGAAAGATGATTACATCGAGGTTATAGTCTTACACATTGACAGGTTTGGAAACATAATCACTAATCTTAAGCTTAAGGATCTAGAAGTAGATTTTAGAGATATTATCGAGGTGTCTGCGCCCTCAGGTATTACAGTTAGCTGTCCATTTGTTAAATCTTATAGTGAAGTAACTGAGGGGTCGTTTCTTACAACTATCGGGGGCTCAGGATATATTGAAGTTTCCATAAACAGGGGGCATGCTAATGAAAAACTCAGAATTAGAGCTGGAGATAAACTTAGGGTTAGAGTAGTTAAAAATATTTAAGAAGTAGAGGTGAATGGTTTAAGAATGGAGTAGGTGGTGTATGGCTTTTCAATACCCGTATCCCGGAGCTACAACTCTCGGTATAAAAGGTAAAGATACAATTGTATTAGCTGCTGAGAAGAGGCTTACATATGGATACTTTGTTGTAAGTAAGACTGTTAGGAAAGTATTTCAGATTACATCTAAGATTGGTGCGGCCTGCGCAGGTTTTGTGGGTGATATGCAGAATCTAATCCGTGATGCTCAAGCTCAGATTAACCTGTATAGATTCATGTATCAGAGAGAACCTGAAGTTAGAACAGTAGCTAAGGTACTCTCAAATTATCTATTCAGTAGTAGGTTCTTCCCATATCTTGCTGAAACAATAGTTGGAGGATTTGACGAGACAGGAGGGCACGTCTTAGTACTTGATCCTCTAGGCTCAATAATTGAAGATGACTATGCTGTAGTTGGGTCAGGCGCAGAGATAGCTATTGGAGTGATAGAGATATCTTATAAACCTAATATGACTGCAGAAGAATTAAGAGAACTCGCTATCAAGGCTGTAAAAGCTTCTATATCGAGAGACGCAGCAAGCGGAAACGGTCTAGACCTTTTAATCATAACTAATGACGGGATAAAATCTACAGAAACTATTCAAGTGTAGATACTGGGTTTGAAAGTAATATAACATCGAGGACTCAAAATTCTGAGTCATCGATGTTACTCACTCTTTCTCTAGATTATTTTTCTTCTCATGTGCTTGTACAATATTGAGTATTTGAAAAATATTTATAAGATACTAAAAATAATATAACACCGTAATGAACTTACTTAACCTAAAAGAGAAATTGTTGATTTTTCTAGCTCAAAGTGGAGCTTATACGAAGAGTCTCAACATGTCTACATCAACTATTGCCCAGCATCTTGGGACATCCCAGCAATCTGCATCAAGGATATTAATACAGCTTGAACAGAATGGATATATAGAGAAGATAATAGTGGGTAAGACAACCCTGATAAGACTTACAAATAAGGGGCTTGATGAGTTGAGGAATCTATACGTAATCTTGAAGAGCATACTTGAGAAGCCGATGGAGATAATCTTAGAGGGCAGGGTATTCTCAGGTCTTGGAGAAGGATTCTATTACATCAGTCTTCCACAATACTTTGAGCAGATAAAAGAAAAGGTTGGATTCACTCCATATCCAGGAACACTTAACATCCAGTTATTATCTAAAGACTCAATAGAGAATAGAATGTTGTTGGAGAGGATTGCAGACATACCTATTGATGGATTTACTAATGGTCAGAGGACGTATGGTGGAGCAAAATGTATAAGAGCATTATTTAATGGAGAACAAGAAGCAGCTCTCATATTCGTTGAGAGGACACATTACGGTAAGGATGTTATAGAGGTAATCGCACCAGTATATCTTCGTGGAAAATATAATTTAAGAGATGGTGATAAAGTATTCCTAAAGATTACTCTTAAAACCTCAACTCAAAACAATAGTATCCTAACTGCTGAAGCTAAGTAGATCGATCTAGCTTAGAATTTTCTTTTAATTTTTCAATTATATCAGTAGTACTGTTTATGCTGCCGAATCTGTAACGCTTAGCTTTATAGACCTTGATATCCAAATTCTTATCTTTAATGAATTTTTCAAATTCCTTCATTATCTCTGTTTGGTCGTACCCGAATACAACAATATCTGGTTTAATCTTCTTGATAATCTTCTCGAATGAGAATTTTCTATATCCAAGAATGACCTCATCTACTGGTTTTAAATTTGATACTATGAGGTATCTTGATTTATCATCAAATAATGGTTTTCTATTTTTCCTCTTCATAATAGTACTCTCTCTAGCGAGAACAACTACAAGCTTAGATTTTCTACCACCAAGTTTCTTAGCTTCCCAAAGCATCTTAATATGGCCAGGGTGAATTATATCAAAAGCTCCAGATGTTAAAACAATAGTCTTCCTCTTCATGTCTCTGCTGATACTAATTATCTAGTCAAGATTTAAAGAATATGGTATTTCATCTTGA
>CAZKRR010000093.1:0-5296 GCA_964555135.1 uncultured Nitrososphaeria archaeon | reverse complement strand
TCCTAATGCGAAGCTCTTGAGAGAAATCTCTGTTAACGAGCTTATGGAGAAGATCATAGAACACTCTCATGAAGCTGGAGAATACAAGCTTGCAGACCTGCTAGGATTAAAGATAATCTCTAGAAGCCGTATAACAACAATATACCTAAATGGTAGAAACCCTGAAAACATTAGGAAAGCTATAAGAGGAGAACAAGTGGGAACACTCCTAAAACCCTAAAAACAAGACCATAAAACAATATACACCATGGGGGCGCGGGGGTAGCCAAGCCTGGTCAACGGCGGCGGGCTCAAGATCAAAACCATCTAAAAAGAGGAGGAACCCGCTCCCGCAGGGGTTCGTGGGTTCGAATCCCACCCCCCGCATTACATGTCTTTGGCTAGCTTTTTCTATTATAAAGCCATATGCGGGCCCGACAGGAGTAAGACTGCTTACTGAGATGCATATTGATAGAACTATCTATGTTTATCCTGCTTTCAAGAGCTAGCTTAATATGCTAATTGGAGTGAAGTTACAAGAAGAGCGTCGGTTGAACTATTCGTAATCTAGGAGCTAACAAGTAAAATCTGAACATGGTTAGAGAGCTGGAGTAGCTTTAGATATTTCTGGCTCTCTATGCTACTCCAATCATCTTAGTGAGATATTGTGGAGAACATTATATCGGTCTTTTTACTTTTTCTATGAGTCTATCTACTGATGGTATTTTCTCTCTCCAATCGTACCCATACCTATCTATGCATATTGTTTTTACTCCTAGTTGGTCTGCTGGCTCTAGATCATATTGTGGGTACGATGATACATGTAATACTTTCTGAGCGGGCACATTCATTTTTTCATAAGCCTTTATGAATGCCTGCTTATCTGGCTTGTAGTATCCCGTATCTTCAGCTGTTACTATGTAATCGAAGAGGTCTTTAACTCCTGCGAGCGTTATCTCTACAAGTTCTCTATCTGTATTAGAGATTATTCCTGTCTTATATCCATGCTTCTTTAATAGTGCTAAACCGATGAATGCATCTGGAAAGAATGGAGACTTAGCAAAAGATAAAATTATAAGCCTTCCATACTCTTCTCTAGAATCTATTCTAAACTCTCTCAATGTATATTCTAAGACATGAACTAGTATCTTTGAATACGGAGTATATTCCTTCAACCTACTAATAGTATAATATTCATTCTCGAAGAATCTCTCTGCTAAGCCTTCATGAATATAGTTAAGTGCTCTAGATATGCTGTATTTCCAGTCAACTAGTGTACCGTATAAATCGAATGTCACAATCTCGATCAACATAATATATCTATAACCATTAGTAGAGATAAATTTTTCCTATTATCTTTTTCCACAGATGCCTTATCTTATTCTGCCTACGCTTCTCCTAAACAGTAGGACAGCTACGACTATTATTATGACTGCTGTCGCTGCTATTATTCCTACTAGTATGTCGAGTGGTAGTCCTACAAATTCTATTCCTGGTCTAGTCGTCTCCGTCTTTGTTGGAATAGTTGGCGATGTAACTATTGATGTTGTAGTTATAGTGGTCGGAGTAGTTGTGGCCGAGGTAGGTGTTGTAGGCGTAGTCTTCGGAGTTGATTCAACAATAGTTGTCACAAAGGTTATCGTAGATGTTACTATCTTTCCAGGCTCAGTCACTGTGGAGACGGTAGATGGTAGACTGAACATGGTGGTTACAGTTGTTCCAGGAAAGACTGTTGTCTCAGTATATGTTGCTCCAGGCATAATAGTCGTAGTAGTTATAATTGTCATTGGCACTTCTTCTACCATGTCTTCCATAGTAAAGGTTGTCTCTTCGAATGAATATGTGATCTCTGGGTATACATAGTAGAAAGTAGCAGGGACGCTTCCCATGATAATCGTTACTTCTTGTATGATTTGTATTGTCTGGCATCTTTCTATGATCTCTGCATATAAGGGTATTGGCATAGAGAATGTTTGTCCAGCTACTGTAGTAGTAAACTCTATGTATGTGTATCCGGTAGTAGTTGTTACCCCATTTTCTTCATAAGCTGTAGAATACTTGATCGTAGACTCAGTAAATACAGTCTGCATAGTTGTTCCTGGGATAGTAACAGTAGTTCCAGGAATAGTTATTGCACCCTCGGTCTTTAGAGGTTTTAATACTAGTGAACATTCTTGATCTGGACGTTTTTCTACGAGTATCATGGTATACTTTGGTATGATCATTGTTACTGTACTTTCTCCGCCTAGAAGTGTTGTAACGTAGGTTGTTCCAGGTATAGTTACGACCGTGGTCGTTGTAGTTGTTATTACTTGCTGAGCTATACCTGTAGCTAGGAAACCGAGAAACAACATCAGGAAAAACAGGATCTTAAGATTTATCCC
This sequence comes from uncultured Nitrososphaeria archaeon, assembly GCA_964555135.1. Lineage (GTDB taxonomy): Archaea > Thermoproteota > Nitrososphaeria_A > Caldarchaeales > Wolframiiraptoraceae > Geocrenenecus. The sequence goes on along the minus strand of CAZKRR010000093.1, from coordinate 2,933 downwards.
CATTCATAACACCACATAATTTGGATATATGATGTTTTAGTTGTATATAAGCATTCTTGAGAAGGTTAAGAAAGTGATTCATAAAACAATATTTTAAAAAGACTCTCTCCTGTTTTACCATTTAAAAGTTTTAAGGTTAATTAATCTGTAAGGTTCTAGGAATAATTTAACTAGTTTAAAACAAGTATAATCAACGTTTCTCAAATGATTAGATGATTGGTTAAAGCTATTCTACGATGGACTACACTCAAGTAATTATAGGTTTTGTAGCAGGTATTCTTTACTCTATCCTCGGATATCTCAAGAACACTTTAGGGAAAGATATTATTGAACTAGATCCCAGTGAGGTCATTGAGAAGATTCTTACTGAAAGAAGAAGATTAGGAAACTTGAGGAAGCTATAAGCATGGTTAGCTTAATCTTCTGGAGTGAACTCTATGGGAGGGAGCTGTACTTTAATTGGAGAGGGTTCTCCAAAACGTTTATCAATGGATTAGAATTCTTAATAGGGTTCCTGGATATATCATTAGATTCTGCAGTATCTCTTATATCCCAGCTAAGGCTCATTACAACTACGAGGAAGATAACAGCGATAATAAGAAACACCACTAAAAAGAATGTCAGATTCTAAAGAAGATAATATTAGTCTCCATATAATTGTAGGCATCCTAGGGAAAGACTTTCCAGACGATATTATCTTTAGAACGTTCAGTAGTTAAAGAAATTACCGAGGAAAAGGAGTTTATTGGATTCTTCGAGGGTTAGCCTCAACGCCTGATGTAGACTCTTGGAGGTGACAAGATACTACCAAGTGTCCTAGTTAAGAATGTTGATAATCTTAGAGGGAAACCTATACTATCATTACATGGTAGAGAAAGCAGTATAGGTGCTTGACCAGTTGGTAGAATAATTGATGCATGGGTAGAAGACAATGTATTAAAAATTAAAGCTGGAATACACTTCGCATTCAGCCAGACTTGGAATTGTATTAAGAAGGGGTATTGAGAGCTCTAAGCATAGAAAGCGTAGTTGAAGAACTTCCAAAAGTAGTCCGTTATAGAAATGAAAATGGTATGAAAGTTCTGGCATCTATACCTGCTAAATAATAATGAGAATAAAATGATTGTTTAGAAAGAATCTAGAATAAACATATAGTATGCTAGTAATAGAATAGATTACTTTCTCTAGGCCTTGTATTGATAACTAGAGTATTCTTATCATTATTATCTAAAAGTAAAGTAATAAATATTCAATAGGGATTAACATCAGACATTGTATGGAGGGTTAAGCAATTGTAAGATATTGGAACATCTTCCGAGAATACAAAGCAGTTCTCACAGCCCGTTTCACTATAGGTTTAGAGAAAGTTCTAGAAATTGGATGTGGCCCAAAACATTATAAAAGTTTCTGCCACTCTCAGATCTACGTAGGAATAGATATTGGGAACAAGCCTGATATAATCGCTTCAGCAGCGTATCTTCCATTAAGGAGTAAATGTTTTGACCGAGTATTCATGTTCGATGTCCTCGAGCATGTAGAAGATATCGATAGGGTTCTTCAAGAATGTAGAAGGATCCTAAAAGAAGAAGGTAAAATGTTAATAGTTTCACCTAATACGCTTGGATTCGGGTTTTATGATAGTTTTGCCGACTCAACTCATACCCATCACTTTACATGGTACACTCTTAAGAAGATACTACTTAGAAATGGATTTAAAATAACTGATACTGTACCACTTCACCTCCATATTACGTGGCCTCTTAGACGTATAATTAAAAGGGTACTTCAAGCTGTCCAGCAATCGATATGTATAGTATGTGAAAGGTTATGAAGCTTAACTATTTTAAGAAATCAATATTAGGAATAATATCGGCGGCCTCTATCTCATTGGCTATAATATGTGTATTTAATATACCTCTACAAGAAATAACCGCATTCTCTGTTCAGCTTTTACTGCTCTCCCTAACTATAACAATAATCCGCTTAATATCTCAAGCTATTAGATTTTACATTCTGCTAAAGCTTTTCAGCGATACAGATTTCAAATTTTCTCAATCAATACTCATGAGAAGTTCAAGTGAGTTTTTTGCTCTCACAACATTACCTTTCCTTGCAGATGAAGCGGTTAGAGCGTTTATGCTTATAGAAAGAGGTTTACCGCTGCGACTTCTTTCTCGATAACCTTCATCGAGCTCATACTAGATACTGTTATAGGAGCTGTTCTCTCATTTGCATCTGGGTTACACGCTCTAATAATTGGAGAAAGAGTGCTCGCTATAACTATCTTACTAACATCATTATTTCAGATAACATTGTCGGCGTCTATCATAACTTTTTCCAAAGAGAAGGAAGTTCAGTTCCTCATAAAGATAAAAATTCCTATAGCTAGGAAGATCCACTCTTCTCATCTTATCGCTTCTATGTTTAAGGATGCAGCCAAGGAATATTCAAGAATAATTAGCTCGATTCTCTCTACAAGATACATTTTATATCTAACATTGTTAATAGTACTCACCGTAATAGTAATAGTAACACCTGCGATTATACTCCACGGAATATTAGCGGAATATGGATACGGTAACTTCTTAAATGCATTGTATGCTTTCCGCTCAGGAGAAACCCTCGGAGTTTTACCAATAACAGTTGGAGGGGCTGGATTAACAGAGGCAGGAGTCTATCTGTATATGGAGAGAGTTTTAGAAGTTGATTCATGGGGCTCAGTTATCAAGTGGAGGATTGCTACATATTACATAACATTAATTATAACATCATTCATGCTGATACTTATATTAACGAAATACTTTAAGAGAAGCCTAACCTAGCTAAGATAAAGAGTAAGAAATTAAAAGCGTCATTACAATAATTATCAAGTTTCTATTTCATAGATTTGATATCTTACTTCCAATTTTCTCTTCAACTTTCCTTCTTAGCTT
>CAZKRR010000092.1:0-5403 GCA_964555135.1 uncultured Nitrososphaeria archaeon | reverse complement strand
AACAGGTTCTATGAAGGATATATTAGTGAAGCAGAAAGTTTCCTTAAAGCAGTAACTGAAGATAAAACACCAGAAGTCACTGGTGAGGATGGGAAGAAAGCATTAGAACTAGTCCTCGCAGCAATAGAATCAATCAGAACAAATAAACCTGTAGCCCTACCGCTAAAATAGATAACAATTAACAATAACATAATGCCCTTATTACATCAGTAGATAGAATGTAGAAAGAAAGATGGGCCGGGTGGGAATCGAACCCACGACCTCCGCCGTCTCCTTGACAATCCTCTGTAAGGGCGGCGTCATAGCCTCTAGACTACCGGCCCCAACCTCTACAAAAATTTTTTCACTTAATTTATAGGTTTTTCTCTTTTAAATCATTAATGAGATGGTTACTGCATAGTTGCTTAAAATATTTCCTAATAAGATTACACATTCAGAGCTTTTGAAAAGAATATTTGTTTAATATGTCTCCATGGAAAACTACTAAGTGGACGTCTAAGAGAGAGGAAAGCTTGCAATGCGGGGGGTGGGATTTGAACCCACGAACCCCTACGGGACAGGAGCCTCAGTCCTGCGCCTTTGACCAGGCTTGGCTACCCCCGCATGCATTAGTGTTAAGCTCTTTTCTTTTTCATATTTACTTTTTTACTGTTCTCTACATAAATTTTATGTTTCAATGATGCTGTTTTTTCTGAAGATGTGTTGAGTTTAAATTAGGTTGTCCTTTATGGTTAGCTAGTTCCCTACAAAGGTTTTACATTCTTCTTTAATCTTTTTAGAATATTTCTTTATTTTCTCTATCCCTATTATGATATCTTCTAGGTCTTCTTTTTCAGCTAATAATACTGGTTGAGGTATCCATACTGCCTCAATGTATGCTGCTTTCTCTGTGTTTGGTAGAGGGTTCGATCTTGGTAGGAAGCTGTAATTATATAATGGTCTGTATCCTGCATTACATGGTATCCCTTCCTCTCTTAAAGCTTGGATAAACAATTCTTTTTCTAAGCCATTAAACTCTGTTGGGTCGTATCTGAAGACATATAGATGGTATGCATGTCTAGATACTCTCGGGTCGTTTGGTAACGGTTCAACCCCATCTACCTCCATTAACAGCTTATCAAGATACCTTGCCGAAGAATCTCTCTTCTCCATTAATTTAGGAGCTCGTTCAAGCTGTGCTAACAATATGGCTGCCTGCCATTCTGTAATCCTGTAGTTCCATCCATATATTCTATGTTCATACCAAGGCCCATCTCTAGGTCTACCGACATTTCTCAGAGACCATGCAGTAGATGCTAGTCTATCATCATCTGTAGTTATTGCTCCCCCTTCACCTGCAGTAATATTTTTAGAAGATTGGAAGCTGAATGCTCCTGCATCTCCTATAGCGCCCACTCTCCTATTCTTCCATTCAGCTCCATGTGCTTGTGCAGCGTCTTCAAGTATTGAGAGATTTTTTTCTTCAGCGAATTCTCTTACAGCATCCATATCTGCCGGTCTACCTGCAAAATGTACTGGAATGATCGCTTTTGTTTTCTCAGTAATTTTATTCTTTACGCTTTCGGCATCTATCGTGTATGTTTCTAAACTTATATCTGCGTATATTATTTTTGCGTGTAAGTCAAGAGCTGCAATAGCTGTTCCTATAAATGTGTATGCAGGAACTATTACTTCATCTCCAGCTGAAATACCTAAAGCTTTTAAAGCAATCTTTAATGCTGTAGTTCCAGAAGAACATAGTAAGGCATGTTTAGCATCTTGAAAATCTGCGAACTTCTTTTCAAATTCCTCTTGGAGTTTTCCTCCAACCCCCCATTTTCCATTTTCTAGTGCTTGAAATAAGAATTCCTTCTCTCTTTCATCAAATATGGGCCACTTAGGGAAAGGCTTTTTTCTCACAGCTTCTCCACCAAGTATCTTAGGTAATTCCATCTGTATCAAGCTTATAGATACATCAGCCTTAAAAATACTTTATCCAAGTCATAAAGAGTCAAGTCTTTAAATCGATAATTATTCTACATAATCCATTGTGATAAAGTCTTAATATCTGAGACTTATAGATCATGTTAGGATATCATGGGGCAGAACATTAGCATCGTCAGAGTAACTAACCGTGAATCATTTAAGCAACTAGAAGCATTTCAAACAGTATTCTTGGGGAGAGGAGACATAATACCATATCATGTTCTTATTGCATTTCAAGAAATGGGTGGAATAGTTCTAGTTGCATATGACCAGAATAATAGACCTGTAGGCTTGTTATGTGGATACAATTCATTTAAGAATGGAGAATTATTCCACTACATACACTTCTGTCGAGTTTTACCTGAATATAGTGATACCGAACTACCTACTGAGCTGAGAATAGCGTTAAGAAAACACTTACTAGAGGAAAACATAAACCAAGCTGTATGGCTTATTGACCCATTAAACCCATTTGAAGCATATACGAGCATACATAAGCTAGGAGGTATAGGGAGAGAGTATATGAGAAACTTTTATGGATTAATGAGAGACCCGCAGAATAGAGGTCTAGAATCGGATAGACTTCTCATTAAGTGGAAACTAGATTCTAAAGAAGTTGAAGAAAAACTTTCTAGAAAATTGAAAGATAAGGTAGATAATGCCTACTTAGACAATTTAGAAAAGAGTAATGTAATCGTTCATGACGGACCGTTTAAGAGAATACTAGACTATAAGTTAAACTTGAATGTTGGGAAATTCTGTTTAGAAATCCCGATGGATATTGAATCAATGAAGAAGAAGGACTTATCCATCGCGATTGAATGGAGAGAAGTAACCAGAAGAATATTTGAACATTATCTTCCAAGAGGTTATATTATAACTGAGGTTCTAAAAGATTTAAGAAATGATAGTTGCTACTACATATTCGAGAAGGAAGATATACCGAGATCATAATATGCCTCCAAGTATATATGCGATAAGTGCTATAAACATCCAGAGTAATGTCTCAGTCTTAACTTTGATAGCATTCTCCTTGTCTGGTCTCTTCATTATTTTACGTGTAGAAATAATGAACCCTACGTCCGCTATCAAGACTATTGGTAGATAATATTCAGAAACGCATCCTAGGATGTAGGGTACTGGACTAAATAGAACAGCTAGGAGGTATAGAATAGAACCTACTAATGCAGCTTTACTCGCTCCTTTAACTCTAGCAATAGAATTCACCTGTCTAAATATGTCTCCTTCAACATCAGCAATTCCTTTAATTACTTCCCGTCCAGTATTCGATAATATAACAGGGACGATAAACACTATTATTCTATTAGATACGTATCCGTCACTCATTGTTGCACCGAATATGAAGGGTGCTGCAACGATTAAGCTTACAATAAAATTTCCTATCAAACCTGTCTTCTTTAAACTTGAATTGTATAAGAATGCAGCTATGTAAGATATTATGGCTATTATCATGCAGTAGATTGTGATTAAACTTGAGAAGATTATGCCTATTAATCCTAGTATGAATGAATAAATAACTGCCTGTGAAGGTTTAATTAAACCGGATGGTATCGGTCTATGGGGGGCATTAACTCTGTCAACATCCCTATCAAAATAATCATTTAGAACCATTGAGCTACCATTCAAAGTGTATGCAACAATAAATGAGTAGACGAGGTTTTCAAAACGGATTATCTTAGAATATGAGATGGCAACACCTGCTAATATCCCTACAAACATCAAGATACCATTGGGAGGTCTCGTAATCATAACATAAGCTTTTAACAGCTTCATCGTCAAAGATTTCTATAATAGAGAATTTTTATATATTTACTTTGTATTCACTACTAATAATTCTTTTCCAGGCGATATCTTCTCCTTCATCAAATCGACCCCCGTCTCAGCATGAGCAATAGCCAAAAATATCTATGACCTTCTTAACATTGATAGTTCATAGATGTTGCATAATAAAAACGAATCTTCCATACCACTCTTGATACTCCTGCCAGTCTTTAAGATGTTTCTACGAACCATATTCTATTCTATTTATCATGATCAGCAGCTTACACCTGATGATTTTGATGCATGCACCCACCTCCTACAGTAACCTCCATACCTTACGCCAATTTCTCCGATAGTTTTATGTAAAAGTAGTTAGCTAAGCGCATCTCCCTATATTATAAATATCTTTAGCCAGTAGCTCACTACACTTCCGAGAGCTATATATCTACAGTCTCCTAGCCCTCCTGCCTCAAGGTAGAAGAGGGTCTCTACCACCATAAAGGTAGTTCTTATCCCCTTCTAATTGGTTAGATAGAGTGGGGTAGTTAAAAGATAAAAATTAGCTAGCAAAATAATGTAGAGAGCGGGGGTAGCCAAGTCTGGTCAAAGGCGCAGGGCTTAGGACCCTGATCAGAAATGTAGGGGAATCCCGTAGGGGTTCGTGGGTTCAAATCCCACCCCCCGCATACCCTGAGAAAGATATTCAGGGGGCGTCACTTCCAATGTAGAAGATAATATTATCATCTAGTATCTTATAGCTTGTTTCAATAGTTTTGTTTTTAGAGATCTAAAATTGTTGTTTGAATTTTGTTTCTCTCATGAGTAATCTTAAACCTTTTTCTGTTATTCTATAGAGGTTTGGGCTTCTAATATCACACTTACCGTAGAATGGGCATGTTCCACAATCAATTCTATAATTAATCTTTTCGATATATCTATGGGTTTCAAGTATGATTAGGCTTGTGTCTAGTTCTTCTTTGCTCATTTTAAGCCTATCTTTTATTGTTTCCAAGTCTATACATCTTGAGTCGAGGAGTCTTAATATCCTCAATAAGATGTCCTGATTATTCATAGATAACCTTCCTCATCTTAAGTAAGAGTGGAATGGATAATATTCCTAGAATTACTTCTATCCTCATAATGTTATGGATTATTTCTGCTCGAGTGCTTGAAGTTAATAAATCTATGGAGCTTATTATGAAGTTTACCACTTGGACTAGCATTATCGCTATCGACATTAATAAAGCAATGAAGAGCGAGGCATTTGATACTTCTTCCCTTGACTTGATAAATGCATAATTATATAAAACTCCTACTGTCATAAAATAGAATACCATTCCCACATCTGAGGGGAGAAGCTGGGGGACACTTATCTCTACTCTAGCCATAATTTCTATTAGATATATGAGTGAGGATACCATGTATGCTGTACCTAGAAGTAATGTATATCTAGTCATCATCTTCATATTATCACTTCTCCAATCAATAGAATTACATATGTTATGGTATACGCTATAATTAATTGGTAGGATACTATGATTAGAGTATATTTTAAGCCTATCTCAGTTCTGATTGCCGCTGCTGTTGCCATGCATGGTGTGTAGAGCAGAGTAAACGCCATTAGAGAGTATGCAGTAAGCGGGGTGAAAGAGCTTA
>CAZKRR010000091.1:0-5421 GCA_964555135.1 uncultured Nitrososphaeria archaeon | reverse complement strand
GCTGACAAAGTCTTTATCTTAAATCTATCCCATAGCTTTCTACTTAATTCAAATCCAAGCCATCTATCTTCAATTCTTCTTACGAGCTGAGATTCAACTAGTGAAATTGAGATTTTAGATTTATTGTTTAATGCATGGGTCAACGCTCTTCTCGTGACTTCATGGAATTCAAGCCTGTATATGTTTCGATTATAGGGTATGAGTGAAGAATAGATATCGTAAGCGATCTTCTCTCCTTCAGCATCAGGATCTGTAGCGATATATACTTCATTAACTTCGAGAGCAATCTTTCTTAAACCATTTATAATATCTCTTTTTGAGCTTACATCCTCTGAGCCGCATGAAGGACATTTATTGCTTTCTACAAATTGATAACCACATTTATTACATTTCCTGATAGGTGAGAAAACTGGTATATATCTACCATCTTCTTCTAAGATCCCATCGAAGCCATGTGTTAGGGATAATTCTGTAACATGACCCATACTTGCAGCAATCTGTAATATGAGGTTTGGTGTGCTTGTCTCGTAAACAGGTACACCCTCAACTTCTCTTTTATATGGTATACCGAAAAAGCTTGCAAATGTTTTTGCTTTGGTAGGTGATTCAACGATCATTAAAGCCATCTTCATGATATCCTTTTGCGAGAGCACTATCTTCCCAGATAGTATATCTTTGATTAGCTGTCTATCATAATCTATTTCTTTGAAGACTTTTTCAGCTTCTTCTTCACTATAGTCTACCCATTTAAATTCATCTAAGAGTATTCGAAGCCTTTTAGTCAAACCCGTAAAAGTCTTTAAATCATCGACTAAAAGTATACTTGCGCCTTTAGAGATCCCGCCTGCATAGAGCCTTGACGTTCTCCCAGAGGCTTGGATGTATCCTAGAGTCTCTGGAATTATTAGGGAGAAGCCATCATCCAGTAAATTGATGAGGATATCCGTCTCCTTGGCTATCTTATCTAAGAATTCTGGTGTTATGATCTTCTTCAACAGCTTCCTAGACTGCTCAATTATCTGTTGTATATATCCTGCGTATCCTTCAAGTCTAGTTCCATTCTCAAAAGATTCAAGAATCTTTGTAACTATGTCTCTAGGTACTGGGACTACGTTATTCAACTTCTGAATTATCTTGAGAGTCTCTATCTTCAATGGTTCATCTAGTGCTTCAACAATATTCGTTAAGAGTGCGTAAATCTTATTCGGGTTCTTTTCCTCTCTCCCTATCTTAATCTCCCTCCTAGGTACACCAACAAACACTGCATACCTAATCCTTTCAGGCAGATCTATTCCTCTAGCCAAGGGGCTTCTGCTGGTCGATATACCTACAAGTACATCGTATTCTCCTCTAGAAAATTTCTCGAGAATGTCTTCCTCCATAACTTCGTAAAAGTAGGTTTTGATCCCTGATTCCTTAAGCTTCTCAGCTAATCCCCTAGCATAATTTCTTCCTAATGCTGAAGGAACTAAGATGAGTGCTCCACTTCCATGCTTTTTTACCAATTGGATTGTTTTCTCTTTGAGGTCACCATCTAAACGTAAATAAAAATCTACGATGTTCCTGATAAATTCCGGCTTAGTTCCAAGCTCGAAACCAAGTAACTCTGAAAAAATGTATATACGCTTAGTTTTTCTAGGACGAAGCGTAGCGCCTGCAACTACGAGTCTGCCATGCCCCTTCTCTCTCTCCTTCGCAACTTCTTTCTTTAATTCTTCATATTCAGCTAGAAGGTCACTACTGGCTTGGGAGATCAACCTCTTCTTAACTTCAACAAGTCTTATCACGGTATCGATTATCTTTGGGTCAAATCCTAATAATGAGATAACTTTATCAATGTTTTTGGGAGACTTCAGGAAAGAATCTACATCATCCACGAATATGTAGTCGAAGCATGTGTTACTGAGAGAATCCATCCTATCAATGAGGAATCTATCAGTTGTAATCAATAATTTATAATCTCTTGACTCAATCTTTTTGAGTGCTTCTTCTCTCTGGTTTTTCGACATACCAGCATGATAATAGACTATACAATCGGCTGGTAGACCTATCTTCCCAGCCATACTAATCGCTTTCTCTGATACCTGCTCAACAAGTACTGAGCTCGGTAACATTAAGTAGCACCTACTATTCTCGTGTTTTACGAGGAAGAGCGCTATAACAATACAAAACATGGTTTTACCTATGCCTGTGGGAGCCACGATTGTAAAATTCTCTTTAAGGAATACTCTTCTAGCCCAGACTTCTTGTAGAGCCCATGGTTTAAAGCCTGTAGCTTTCATAAATATCTCTCTAAATTTTTCCATGAATTCTTCAACTTCAGCTATAATTCTATACCCTCCTAGTTTCTCAGTTCTTCTAAGAACTTCTGCCACCTTTAAGGGTGAGAGGTTTGATACAGGGGTCGGTAGACAGTTCCTACATACTCCTACAGTCTTTAATCGGCTGTCATCAATACTGCCACCACAGTTTAGGCAGAATTCTTCAAAGATTATCCTAGTACTTTCTCCCATTCCTTAAAATGAGTCACGGAATCATGTTAAATACTTTCCTAGGTTGCTCTGGAAACCCCGTATAGGGGTAATATTATTAATAGAAGCGTTTATTTATCTCCTTGAAGACATAGAATATATGCCTTCAGCGTTTGTATTAATAAATACGGAGATTGGAGCAGAGGAAGAGATACTTCAAGAGTTGAGGAAGATTTCTAATGTGAAAGAAGCCTATGTTGTTTATGGAGTATACGACATTATAGCGAAAGTCGAGGCTGAGAACATGGATAAATTAAAAGAGATAATATCATGGAAGATTAGAAGATTAGACAAGGTACGTAGTACTTTAACCATGTTGGTAGTCAGCGGTGAGAGCTAAGGGCTTGGATAGATGTCTCCTAGCCGAAGCGGGCACCTCATAGATGCTGCATGAGATCTTCCTCTCAACCTTAATAACTTCAGGCTTACTGGAAAAAGTCTTACAGCCTCTACATACATATCCCCTCTTGCCGATTTTCTCCATTTTTTCATTGCATATTGGGCATGTCGGAGCTTTAACTATCTTTAAATCTACAAGCGACTTAACCTGTATCTTCTCTAAGTTCAATGTAAATCCATGAGGTTTCTTCTTCACTGCACCGTACACTGTGACCTGGTCTCCAGGCTCCAATCCCGTGATTACATGTCTAAACTTCTTTGTTGGTTCGTAAGCAGCACAGGTTATCTCTCCCGTATCATCCCTCAGAGTAAAGAATACATGACCCCCAACAGTGAATCTCGGCTTAGATTTAACAACCCCATCTATAATAGCTGAGACATTATTCTTAACATCTCTTATCTTCATTAATTGTAGATGTGCATCTGTTCCCTGGTTTGTCTCAAAGACCGTGTAAAACTCTACAGGCTCATATATCTTCAGCATTCTATAGGCTTCCTCTAGGATGCTTGGTGTAACCCCTCTAATACCGAGGAGGACAGGGCATGGAGTATGAGGCGTAATTCGAATATCTCCTGTTTCTCTATCAACATTATCGAAGGTTAATGGGTATGTTCTCCTATCCATCTCCCATACACTTTCTGGGTCTACTGACCTTACTGTTCCCCAATATTCCCTCTTTCGATGAGCAATCAATTCATACGTCTTATCTCTAGTTAAGTCGGCTCCTATAGCTGCAAGAGCTCCAATAATGCCTCTACCCGTATTCCATTCAAGTAATCTAACCTTGTTTCTCTCAGCAATCTTCTTAGCTTCTTCTTTCGTAGATAGGTCTCTAACAACATGCCAATAGTATTCTCTCAATCCATGGTCGGGTTCCCCGAGTAATAATACTGCCCCCGGGTCTGTTCCTTCTGCTTCAAGCTCAGCATATCCTTCAATTACACTTGATACTATGTCTTCAAATGGTTCGAATTTGTCTGCTTCAACAGCTAATGCTACTGCTGCATTCCCCCTAGTCTTATATGGGCAGTTTGGGTTAAGCCTGACTAGCCTAGGATAACCAATTATATTGTAGCCTTCGGATTTTATTCTTCTAAGAAGTATTGCCCCTATATAGGTTGTACATCCACCTTTCTTCGAATCTGTATCATCGACAGCGATCCAGATTTTCTTATCCATCTTCCTTTTCCATTACCTTCTTCTACTAGGAGGCTAATTAAGATAGAGCAGGTAATCTCTAAGTTCTTCCTACTTGAAGAATTTATCTCTAGGAATATTAATATCATTGCTGAGAAAGATTGTTAACAGGGTATTTCTCATAGATGATGGTTTATGGAGGTTAAGGTTGTCTTCTTAGCTCATAGGGTGGAGTTCTTGGAGCTTCTGAGAGAAGAAGTCGATAAGTATGGTGTTTTAGTCTTAGAAGAACCGAATGACTTTCTCTTGGAAAAATTCTTAAATGGGTCTATCAGCTTGGAGGAGTATGTTAGTAGTTCTGATACTAATTTTCCTCGGTATACGCTTCATCAAGCCCGCCTCTTAAAGAATCTACATAATCAAGGTTTGAAGATACTTCAGATCGAGCCTTATCTTGAGATAATAGAGAGAATACACGTATCTATAAAAGTGGGGAAATTCAGGGAATACACTAGAAATCCTGAAGTCAAGAATGTTCTTGAAGTTGAGAGAGAAGCTGTCGGAAAACTTATTGAGTATCAAGAAGAATTAATGAAGGGAGAGTTTGACAGGATAGTAGATAAGGTTGTAGAATTTGCTAGGAAAGATTCTGAAAGATTTAGGCTAAGAGATTATATGAGAGCATCTGCAATTACAGAACTCCGGGAAGACGAGAAGATAATAGTTGAAGCTGGATACCTTCATATACTCTTGCCGATATTCTTACAGAGACTCAATGTAAGAGTAGAAACGGTTAACTTGCTAGAGAAAGCATGTAGATTTTTAAACCTAGAACTAAGTGAGAACCCCGGTGATACTCTAACTAAAGCACACATGTTAAACCTAGAATTAAATGGATATGAGAGATTGATGGCTGCTCAATCTTTAGTCTATGTCTCGATGATAAGTAAAGATGAGAAGCTACCAACAAAAGAAAATCCTTTCCCACACTTATTAGAAGAGATAAACCTAGCGAGAAAAGTCAGGGAGATGAATTATGAAGAATGTAAGAAAGAATTCTTTAGAATATTGAGGAAGAACAATCCTAGAATGTAGAGGAACTATAGCCTGTTTTAAGAGAAAAAATGAAAAGAGAAGCTGTTCTAAGATGGAAAGGTAACCATGATGGGTTAAGATACTAGAATAAGAGAATAATGCTAGAGAAGTTTGGGTCCCATTAGGGATTAAGGTTATTAAGACCCAATTAATATTATTCACAATAGAGATAAAAGCGGGGTAGGGTAGCCAGGGCGAACCCGCCGGGCTCATAACCCGGAGAACGCTGGTTCAAATCCAGCCCCCGCTAACTTTATA
>CAZKRR010000090.1:0-5441 GCA_964555135.1 uncultured Nitrososphaeria archaeon | reverse complement strand
CCTTCATCCCAAGACATGGAGAAGGGCACACTATCCCACCCCATGCTATAAACTACAGAGCAAATATCTGGGCTCTAAGAGAACTTGGAGTTGAAAGAGTTCTAGCTCCAAGCGCTGTCGGAAGCCTCCAAGAAGAATACAAGCCTGGAGAACTTGTTCTCCCAGACCAGTATATTGATAGGACTTGGGGACGAGCTGGAACATTCTATGATGGAGGACAAGTAGCACATGTAAGTATGGCCGACCCATTCTGCCCAGAGCTTACAGACATAGTATATGATGTTGGAGTTTCAATTGGCCTACCTATACACAAAGGTGGAACATACATCTGCATCCAAGGACCAAGATTCTCAACTAGAGCTGAGTCAAAACTGTATAGAAGCTGGGGAGCACATGTAATTGGGATGACTCTTATACCTGAAGTCAATCTAGCTCGAGAAGCCAGAATGTGTTATCTAACAATAGCTATGATAACAGATTATGATGTATGGGCTGAGAAACCTGTAAGTGCTGAAGAAGTTGTAAAAACTATGAAAGAGAATGTTGAAAAAGTTAGGAAGCTATTGGAGAAAGCTATTCCAAAGATACCTGACAAAAGAGGATGCCAATGTGGAAAATACCTCGATGAGGCATTGATGTAGAAATTAAGGAGGGGCTTAACCTTATTCTAGGATTGAAGAAATCAATACGTAATAACGAACAAACATGCTATAAATAACCGTGAGAGAAACCTCTCAACAAGTTCCAAGAAAAGTTAAGATGTAAAATATAGTTGAGAAGCTAGTCTGAAAGTAGAAGATCAAGAAAGTAGACTATGGTCGTTAATTGTGTTTTCTTCCCTATATCCTACAGTAAACAGAAAGGAATGAAGAGTGTCTAGAATTTAAGATGAAGTTAAGAAAAATAGTTGAAAACATAAACTTATATAACCTAGATTAACAGTAGCTTTTTCATTCATTTTTACAAGACTAGATGTTTGAAATCTTTATTAGAAGGGAACTCAGACCGAGATACAAATTAGAATGATGTCTTATCAACTTCGATGGATTTTAGTAATAGGTTTTCTTATCAATTTTGTATTAGGCTCAGTACTCGTCTGGAGTGTCTTCAGACCTCCGCTTCATGAACCACCCTATAATATATCCACAAGCTTTTCAACTTTGCCTTATAGTATTTCGGTTCTATTTTTCGGATTAACCATGATGCTCGCAAGCAAATTACTTACAAGGATAGGCCTAATAAGATTGAGTTTTATAGGTATAGGATCTGTTTTAATCGGGCTAGGATATATATTATGTTCTACAATTAGTTTCAGTCCGCACCTAGCCATACTAATGATAAGCATGGGATTCGGTATAGTAGTGGATTCGGAACGGGTCTCATATATATTATTCCGATAGCAATGATAAATCGATTGATGTGGAGTAACAAAGGTTTCGCTCTTGGATTCGTACTAACGGGTTTTTGGTCTATCTGCTCTTTTAACCGCTCCTCTTTCTGATGTACTCGTAAAAACTCTCGGCATCTCTTTTGCATTCTTAACATTAGGGATCGTATATTTAGCAATACTTTCATCTTTAAGCTTCGCTTTGAAGAGACTCATTATTATATGCGGACCAGATTTTCTTTGTCTGAGTAAAGAAGATCGTCTTCATAATAATGATTTAGAGAGCCCTCTCCCTATGACACTTTTCAGAAAAAGGACTTTTTATTTAACATGGATCATATATGCCATAGGTATTGGGGTTGGGCACGCAATAATAGCCTTTGCTAGATTAATCGCCATTGACATAGGAGGTTTTAAAGGAGGCCTAGATTATCTCGCTACTTACGCTATCTCTATACTTGCTATAGGAAACACTGTATTAAGACCTTTTTACGGTATGATCGCTGATAATGTAGGTCCTAAGCATGCTCTCATCATAGTACAGTTGATTCAACTCTTATGTTTGACAATACTATTTCCTATCTCAAATAATCTCATAATACTTTATTTAACACTGTTCTTGCTGGGAAGCACTTATGGGGCTTATTTTGTAGTAATGCCGCTTCTCACATCATTTCTCTATGGAAGCCAGTATTTGGAACAAAATTACGGAATTCTCTTCACAGCATATGGTGTAGGAGGTGTATCTATCCCTATGTTTTTCTCTGTTATACTAAATAATAAGAACGACATTAATGGATACGTTCAAAGCTTCTACTTACTAGCTGTCTTAATAGTTCTAGCATTAGTATTGACTCGGTTTATAAAACCCTTACCCGAGAATCCAATGAATTAAAACACATGTTTTGTCTTTCTAATTATTAGTCTCTTTTGATTGACAAAGTCGCTTTTAATAAAGAGCGAAGTAGAAAATTAAATGTCATTTCTCAAAATCTTCTCATTAAAAACTTAAATTCAACTGAAATTGGTAAGTATTGTTTAGAGGGGTAGCTTATTGTTTCGGAGATTGTGCTCCATTGGCTTGAGAAGAATCTTATCAAGATATTGAGAAGAGTAGATAAACCTTTAAGTTTTGAAGAAGCTGCAAGTCTTCTCAATAGAGATGTTGGAACAGTAGCTAAAACGGTTCAATGGCTTAGAGAGAAAGAGTTCGTTGAAGTAGAAGCTAAAACAATCCATTTTGTTTCACTGGGTCCAGAAGGAGAGATCTATTCTCTTCAAGGACTTCCTGAGAGGAAGCTAGTAGATCAACTCTCAGGTCTAGGTGGTTTAGCTAGTATAGATGAATTAAGCAGAAATCTCGATGGAAATCTTTTCCAGATAGGTTTACTCTGGGCAAAGAAGAATGGCTGGATACAAATAGAAACTAGAGATTCTGAAAAATTAGTTAAGCTCACCTATTATCCAAGAGAAACAAGTGAAGAGAAGATTCTTAAACATCTAAGAGAGAAGAAATCTATTGAGTTTGGAAGCCTTGATGAAGATTTGAAGAATGCTTGTCTAAATTTAAAGAATAGACAATCTGTCATCAAGATAGATGAAGTCAAAAAATATTA
Organism: uncultured Nitrososphaeria archaeon; assembly: GCA_964555135.1. Lineage (GTDB taxonomy): Archaea > Thermoproteota > Nitrososphaeria_A > Caldarchaeales > Wolframiiraptoraceae > Geocrenenecus. Next base: position 2,438 of record CAZKRR010000090.1, on the reverse strand, counting down.
TGTAAGACTCACTGAGAAAGCTTTACAGATTCCACAAGAAGAACTGGAAATAGAAGAAGTTACTAGATTGACTCAAGAAATGCTTATATCGGGTTCCTGGAGACAGTATAGATTTAGTAAGTTTAACGTTAACGCTCCATCTAAACCAGTCTACACTGGTAAAAGACATCCTCTCCAAAGATTAATAAAAATTGTTAAAGAAATATTTGTTGAAATGGGTTTTGAGGAAATACGAGGGCCGGTTGTCGAGCTTGCTTTTTGGAATTTTGATGCTTTATTCCAGCCTCAGGATCATCCAGCAAGAGATATGCATGATACTTTCTACGTAGACCAGCCGAGGATTGGTCAGCTACCTGAAAACCTAGTAGAAAAAGTAAAGAATGTACATGAAAAAGGAGGTTCAACAGGCTCACTTGGATGGAGATATTCATGGAAGAGAGAGGAAGCTGAGAAACTAGTCCTTAGAACTCATACAACTGCTACCACTATAAGATATCTAGCTGAGCATCCAAACCCTCCTATAAAAGTATTCTCAGTAGATAGAATATACAGGAATGAGAAGGTGGACTGGAAGCATTTAGCTGAATTCCATCAAATAGAAGGGATAGTAATGGATAAGGGCGTATGTTTTAGAGACTTAATTGGGTTGATTAGAGAATTCTATTCTCGTCTAGGTTTGAAAGACGTAAAATTTAGACCTAGCTATTTCCCATATACTGAGCCTTCAGCTGAAGCTGTAGTATATCTTAGAGATAAGAATACATGGCTTGAGTTAATAGGTATGGGGATCTTTAGACCTGAAGTTACCCAGCCTCTCGGTGTAAAACATCCAGTGCTAGCATGGGGTGGTGGCCTTGAGCGCCTTGCACTAGCACTATATGATCTAGAAGATATAAGAGCATTCTACTTTAACGATCTTAGATGGATTAGAAATATCTCGAACATTTATCTTGAGGAGAAAATTGGTATGACATGAAGGTATAATATACTAACGTCTCCGGTTTCCTTGCTCTACTGATGCATAGGGTGGAGGGAGAGTCTTTAAACCATTAATCCATTCTATGAACTTCATTGTTGCTTTACCCCTATGTGAGACCTTATTCTTTTCATGTACCTCCATTTCTGCGAATGTTCTTCCATCTCCTTCTTCTGGTATAAAGATGGGATCAAATCCAAAACCACTAGTACCTCTAAGTTCATAAGATATCCCGCCCCCAGCTTCTCCGGAGAATAATTTAATCCCAGTATATGGTGAGTAGAATGCAATTACCGACTGAAAGACTGCCGACCTATCTGTTATATTGCTCATCAACTTCAAGATGCCTGTTACTCCTATCGTTTTGTATACATAGGAAGAGTATGGCCCTGGGAAACCATTAAGAGCTCTAATGAAGAGACCAGCATCTTCAACTAATACAGGTTCTCTCAGAATATTGTATGCATAGATTGCACTCTCCCTAGCTATCTCCTTAAGATCCATGGATTGTATTTCCTTAGTCTTTAAAATCTCTACTCTATATTTTAGATTATATTGTTTAAAGATGGCTTCAAATTCTCTTATCTTAGCTTTGTTTGTCGTAACAAGCGTAAACCTCATTTCTTTCTCTCCTCTACATACCTACCTCTCATCCTTATCTCCTTTATCTTAGAGACTAGATCCCTAGTAAATTTTTTTCCCATTATTTCTGCATATCCTTGAAGAAAGCTATCCATAAATACCTCTCTTACGCTGAAGTGACCACTCTCTAAGCTTCTATCTAGTAGGTGAATATCTACTGCGAGATCTTCAAGTTCGTTTGTAAATATACTTAATCCAAAATCTACAAAGTATAGTTTACCCGAATTATCTATCAAGATGTTTGATGTTGTTAGGTCGCCATGCGCAATTCCTAATTTATGCATTTTTCCAACCAACCTACCTAGAGAATATGAAACATTAATTACCTCTTCTTCTCCTTTTACATCAAGCCATCTTCGAAGCTCTACTCCATCAATATACTGCATATAGATAGTTGCCTCTTCTCTATCGATCAATAATATTGCAGGGCATGGAATCCCAGCTCTTTTCAAGCTTAAAATCACCTTAACTTCATGAATCATCCTAGATTCTCTAATCTTTCTATCAAGCTCTGGAATTCTATATGGTTTAGGGATTCTATGCTTTGAAACAACCTCCAACCCCATAAGAGTAGATTTAGAAATAATAGCTTCAGCACCAACCCTAATAACATTGCCCATATTCTACTACACAATTTACTAAAAGCGAGTAAAAAACATGTATGAAAATCCAGCTAATCTCATATATTCCATACTTGATAAACATGACGAGTTAAAATTACTCTAATTTCTATGTCAAGCTGGAAGTAGAAGAGAAGATATTTGAAGCCCGGGGAGGGATTTGAACCCCCGTGTAGCGGGTCTGCAGCCCGCCGCCTAAA
>CAZKRR010000089.1:0-5498 GCA_964555135.1 uncultured Nitrososphaeria archaeon | reverse complement strand
TGAATCAAATAGATAAATAGAGAGTCTTAGCATTGTATAGACGGTTATGGAGGATAGGGGATGCCTGTCAAGGGTAGGATAATATGGGTTGCGGGACCAGCTGTACGTGCTGAGGGGATGATGGGTGCAAGAATGTATGAAACAGTATATGTTGGTGAAGAAAAGCTTATCGGTGAGATAATCAAGCTTACTGGAGATATAGCTTTCATACAAGTCTATGAGAATACTAGTGGTTTAAGACCTGGTGAACCAGTTTATGGAACGGGTCAACCTTTAACCGTAGCACTTGGCCCTGGAGTAATTGGAAGCATCTATGATGGGGTTCAGAGACCATTAATAAGCATAGCTAGAGCTGTTGGATCATTTATTAAACGTGGTGTGCATGTTCCACCCATATCTCTAGATAAGAAGTGGAAGTTTACACCAACAGTTAAGAAGGGTCAAAGAGTTGAGCCTGGAGACGTCATCGGGGTAGTTGAAGAAACACCGTTAATCCAGCATAAAATAATGGTTCCCCCAAATAGTAGAGGGGGAGAAGTAGTAGAATTAGCTGAAGAAGGAGAATACACAGTTGAGGAAACAATAGCAGTAACTAAGACGAATGCTGGTGAAGAACAGATAAAAATGTATCATAGATGGCCTGTCAGGCAGCCTAGAGCATTCAGAGAAAGACTAGACCCAGTAGTCCCACTCATAACGGGTCAAAGAGTCCTAGATACGTTATTCCCGATGGCAAAAGGAGGGACAGGATGCATACCTGGAGCCTTCGGGACAGGGAAATGTGTGCCTCCCGGGACACCTGTACTACTTTCTGATGGAACACTAGTACCGATAGATGAATTATTCAGAGAAACTATAACTAACTATAATATAAATGATGAAAATGAAGAAGTAATAATTCCTATAGGTAGATTAAAGATAATAGGTTTTGATGGAGAAAGATTGAGAGAATTTGAGGCATCGCATATCTATAGAGGTAGGTCAAAACATTTGGTGAGACTGGTTACTTCCTCTGGTAGAGAAGTTATAGTTACACTGATGCATAAATTGTTTAAGCTTGACCCTGAGACCGGTAGGATAGTAGAGGCGCCTGCTGCAAGCATAGATAGAGGAGACTTTCTAGCTATGCCCCGTAAGATAAATATTCGAAATAGCTATCAGCCTATTTTATTGAAAGATGTTGAATCTCTACACTTATGTGGAAAAGAAGATCTTAAGTTCACTAGAGAGTTGATGGAAGAAGCAAAACAAAAAGTCGGCTCAATTAAAGCTTTAGCTAGAGCTATGGGAGTAAGCTACAACACTTTAATACGCTACTGGATTGGTATGAATAAACCCTCATTAAAATTCTTCATTAAGCTATCTGAGTTCTTAGGTAAAGGGCTCCCCTTCGAATTTACTGTTAAAAGCTCTGCTAGAGGAAAAAGTATAAAGCTGCCTAGATATATGACGGCTAAGTTTGCTGAGTTTCTAGGATTATTAATGTCTCGTGGAGTGATTACTAGACATAGTGTAAGATTCTTTAATGATGACCCACTGGTTATCTCACGGTTTAACCAACTACTTGGAGAGCTCTTCCAGTTAAGTAGTAGTGTAAGATTCTTCAAGACTGTAAGATGCATTCAGGTAAACAGTACGGCATTAGTGAAAATTTTAGCTTTTTTAGGATTCCCACTGATGGAGAAATCTAAGAAGTCAACCATTCCACTAATAATTTTTAGGTCACCAGATGATGTAATAGCAGGATTCATCAGAGGATACTACCTAGGTGTTGGGTCATTCAATAGAGGTGTAGTTGAGATATCTTCTGCGTCAAGGGAAATTATACAGATGTTATCATACTTATTGACTAGACTTGGTATATTCTATACGATTAGGATTGATAAAGAGAAGAATAAGAATAGAATAATAATCTCGGGCATAAACGAGCTTGAGAGATTCTATTCAATGGTGCTTGAAGAAGTTAGAGAGATAGATAAGGTTGCTTCAATTAAAAAGTATATTGAAGCCCATGGTAGGGATAGAACTTTAAGAGAAGTCAACCCGTTAAGCCCACAGCATATTAGAGAACCTACTGAGAGAACTACATTCTTAGATCTTAGAAAAGAAGGAGTAAACATTTACAACTACGTATCTCTGGAAGAACACTTAAGCACGAGTATGCTCAATGAGATAGCCTTATCATCTCAAAGCAGAATAGATCATTATATAGCCGTTTTAGATAAAGCATTAGAAGAAGTTTTTTTCGATAAAGTTGAAGATGTTGAAGTTATTTCAGGTGATTTCGTGGTATATGATTTAACTGTCCCTTATGTACATAACTTCGTCGGAGGCCACGTTCCCTGCCTACTACATAACACTGTCACTCTCCATCAGCTTGCTAAGTGGAGTGATGCTAAGGTTATTCTACATATCGGATGTGGTGAGAGAGGTAACGAAGAGTCTGAGATCCTGATTAAGTTCCCCGAGATGACTGATCCCTACTCTGGTAGACCTTTAATGGAGAGGACTATACTGATAGCTAATACTAGTAATATGCCTGTAGCTGCTAGAGAAGCAAGCATCTATACTGGAGTAACGATCGCAGAATATTATAGAGACATGGGTTATGATGTCCTGCTGGTAGCTGATTCTACGAGTAGGTGGGCTGAAGCATTAAGAGAGATTAGTGGAAGACTAGAGGAGCTTCCAGCTGAAGAGGGCTATCCAAGCTATCTCAGCTCTAGGCTTGCAGAATTCTATGAGAGAGCTGGCAGAGTTAAGACTCTTGGTAACCCTGAAAGAATAGGCTCAGTGACTATTGTTGGAGCTGTCTCACCTCCTGGAGGAGATTTTACAGAGCCTGTAACAACTCATACACTTAGATTTGTTAGGGTTTTCTGGGCTCTCGACCCAAACCTTGCATATTCTAGACATTATCCAGCTATTAACTGGATTCAATCGTATAGCGCATATGTTGAAACTGTTTCAAGATGGTGGGAGGAGGCTGTTGATAAGGAATGGTTTAAGCTAAGGCATGAATTCTACCAGATTCTTAGACGAGAAGACGAGCTGCTTGAGATTGTTAGGCTTCTCGGCCCAGAAGCATTACCGGATGACGAGAAACTTATACTAGATGTTGCTAGAATGATTAGAGAAGGATTCCTACAGCAGTCAGCATATGATGAAGTAGACTCTGTCTGTAAACCTGAGAAGCAGGTTAAAATGCTTAGATTATATGTTAAATTCTATAAACTAGCCTCCCATACTCTTGAGAAAGGTGTACAGCTAAGAGATATAAGAGCTATGAAGATTATAGCTGAATTGATAAGGTCCAAGTCAACTATACCTAATGATAGGCTTGACCTATTCGATAAATTAGAGGAGAAGATGGAAGAAGAATTTAGACGGTTAATGGTCTCTGTTATCCCTGGAGTCAGTGTTGGAGGTATGTGAGATGGCGAGAGCTTCAGGAGTTGAGTATGCTACTGTAAGAGAGATTAAAGGTCCATTAATGATTGTAGAGAACGTTAGTAGCGTGGCATATGATGAGCTTGTAGAAGTAGAGGCGGGAACAGGAGAGAGAAGGCTTGGAAGAGTTATAGAAGTAGGTGGAGGAAGAGCTGTAGTGCAAGTCTTCGAGGGCACGCAAGGTCTCTCAATCTCTGATACTAGAGCGAGATTTCTAGGCAAGACTATGGAGCTAGGTGTATCAGAAGACATGCTTGGGAGAATCTTCGACGGGCTTGGGAGACCAATAGATGGATTGCCTGAGCCGGTAGCTGAAGAGTACAGAGATATCAATGGTGACCCTATAAACCCTAATGAGAGAGACTACCCAAGCGACTTCATCCAGACAGGAATATCAGCCATAGACGGCATGAATAGCCTGGTTAGAGGTCAGAAGCTCCCAATATTTAGCGGGGCTGGGCTACCACATAATCTTCTAGCAGCTCAGATTGCTAGACAGGCTACTGTACCAGGGAAAGAAGAGGAATTTGCTGTAATCTTCGCAGCAGTGGGCGTACAGAATGATGAAGCTAGATTCTTTAGGAGAAGCCTTGAAGACAGCGGAGCGATCTCACGTAGTGCATTATTCTTAAATCTAGCAGACGACCCAGCTGTTGAGAGGGTTATCACGCCCCGAGTAGCATTAACACTCGCAGAATACCTAGCATTTGAGAAAGACTACCACGTTCTAGTAATAATAACAGACATGACCAATTATGCGGAAAGCTTACGAGAGATTAGTGCTGCTAGAGAAGAAGTTCCAGGCAGGAAAGGTTATCCGGGATACATGTACACTGACCTTGCTAGTATTCATGAGAGAGCTGGCAGGATTAAGGGAAGGAAGGGCTCACTGACTCAGATGCCTATCCTCACTATGCCTAGCGATGACATCACCCATCCAATACCAGACCTTACAGGGTATATTACTGAAGGTCAGCTTGTACTGAGTAGAGACTTGTATAGGAAGGGGATATACCCTCCGATAAACGTCTTAATGAGTCTATCTAGATTAATGGGGCCAGGTATAATCGCTGAGAAGAGGACTAGAGCAGACCATGGCGAGGTTAGTAACCAGTTATATGCAAGTTATGCTAGAGCAGTACAGCTTAGAGCTTTATCAGAGATTGTCGGTAAATCTGGTTTAAGCGACATAGACTTGAAGTATCTAGAGTTTGGAGACTTGTTTGAGCAACGCTTCCTCAAGCAGGGATATGATGAGAACAGGACGCTAGACCAGACGCTAGACCTTTCATGGGAGATATTCTCAATACTTCCAGAATCCGAGCTTACAAAGATTAAGGAGGAAACCTTAGAGAAACATTACAGGAAGAAGCTGGCTATTCAAGCATAATAGTTTTAGAAGCTACTTCTTCTTTTTCCCTTTCTTCTTTCCTCTTTCCTCCTCACTACTATGTCCTGTTGGTAGATACGGGTTTACCTGCCTTCCACCCAATCTCCACCACCATCTCCAATTACTAATACTTCTTATTTAACTTCTTCTAATATAACTATTGAATATTAATCTTATCCAATATTCTTAACGCCCTCTCTATTATGGTTTCATGTTTTTTCTTCTTCCAGAATACTCCAACTGCATCTCCCCATACCTCAACAGTAATACATTTCTCTCCGCTTGACAATGATTTAATCATTTCTCCTGCTTTATGGTATGGTCCAAGCCATACAACTACTACGTCCCTACATAGTCTCCTGAGCTCTGGAAGTCTATCCATTAATTCTTTTATTTTTTCTTCAGGTGGATCAGCTACAACCATATCGTATCTCCCAGTCCTTATTCCAAAAGCATCACTTTCTTCTATCTTGATACCTTCTAGCTTCTTAAGGTTCCTCCTAGCTGCCTCAACATAGATATCTACTGCTTTGACTTTCTTAACATTCATGAGGTATGCTAGTTTTGAGAAGGCTCCACTCCCACAGAATAGGTCAAGCATACTCTCAGGCTTCAACAGAGATAATATCCTCTCAAGTACTTCTGTTATTCCAGGTGA
>CAZKRR010000088.1:0-5650 GCA_964555135.1 uncultured Nitrososphaeria archaeon | reverse complement strand
CTGGAGTAGGCTACCATCCATTCATAAGGAAGAGGTTCAAAGATCTTATAGGCAGCCTATCAGAAATAGTAGAGTCATCGAGAAACAATCAATTCAAGATACTCTTACTCCACAATTACATAGAAGGGGTCAATGTTGTACCACCATATACTCCTGAGCACTCAATAATAAATAGAGATGACTTAGAGAAGATACGGGTAGACATAGTTGTAGTTGGACATTACCATGAAAGAAGTGGGTTAAAAGAGGAAGATAATATTAAATTTATTATACCTGGAGCGATAGAAGCGGTAGACCTTGGTGAGAAGGGGCCGTTCGGAGTATATATTCTAGATGTAGATGACTCAGAAAGAATACAAGCAAAATTTATTGAATTAACACCTGCTCAGCATGTAGCTCTCAGGAGGGTAGGGTCTGAGGAGCCTAAGCCTCTACAATGGTTTAAAGATAGAGTCTTGGAAGAAATCTCTATCTTCATGAACGAGTTGAGTGAGAAGAAGCTTCCAGGAATCTTAAAAATAAAAGTTTCAGGTACAGCTACAGATCTTAAAGTTTTTCCAAGGATATTCACTGAAGAAGAGCTGAGGAGGATTAGAGAAGATAATCCAAATCTACTATACCTAGAAATAGAAGAAGACATTACGCCTTTGATTAAAGAGGAATTAGGAGGGGCTATGCCAATATCTAGGGAAGACCTAGTTAGAGACTTATTCAAAGAGCTTGGTCAGGAACCCAATATAGTAGAGTTAATTGAAGAAACATCGTTAACATTGGAAGAGAAGGCAAGCGAGAAAACAGGACTCTTAAAAGACTCAGATAGGTCTGTTTTTGTTGAGAGATGGGCTAGGATATTACTAAATAAAGTTGAGGGGGGCAGAAATGAAGATTAAAAATTCACTATCTCCTCCAGACTCTACAATGAAAGTAAATCAATCTATATTATTAATCAAGATTTTATCTCTCAATGTGCGGTTAAAATAAGATGATTGAAGAGATACATTTAAAAAATTTTGAAGGTTATGAAGATGCAGAAGTTAATTTTACTGAAGGCTTAAACCTCATCACAGGTCGGAATTCAGCCGGTAAGACTTCACTATTAGATAGTATAGTATATGGATTATTCGGAACAGTACCAGGAATCGAGAATAGGCTACTCCTATCTCGTAGACCTACAGTTAGAGATTCGGAAGTCTACTTAAGGTTCAGAAGCCCTAAGAATAATTCAAGAGTTGAAATACATAGAGGACTTGAAATAAAACATGGCAGAGTCTACTCAGTTAACGCTAGACTCCTAGTAGATGGAAAAGAAGTTCAAATTGAGAGCCTGGAAGATCTTAGGAGAAAGGTGAGCTCGTTACTTGGGATAGGTTATAGGTCGTTTAACTGGATAGTATACTCTAAGCAGGGAAGGATTTTAGAGATCCTTGAGCCGAGGAAAGAAGAGATGGATACTGTGTTAGGGATAAGTCTACTTCAAGAATTCTCAGAACAACTTGACCAAGCAAGAAAGAAGTTATCAAGAATAAACGGAGTAGACGTTGAGACAGAATATAGAAACCTAGTTATGTATGTCATCCCATCAGATGAAGAACGGTTAAGAGAAATAGAAGAAGATATACGAACGATATCAAAAGAGATAGAAGAAATAAGGAGAGAATTAACATCGATGGAGTCTCCGACTGCTCCCATATTGTTCCAAAAAATTAGGGAGCTGGAAAAAGAGAGGAGTAGATTATTAGAAGTTAAGAATACTAAGAGAGATTTTCTATCAAGATATGCTATTGAAAAGATCGACTCAATAATAAACGAGGAGGCGAGGATAAGAGATAGATTGAGAAAGCTGATAGATGAAACCCATGAACTTGAGGAAAGATTAAATGAGAAGATTGTTGAGAACGCCTCTATATCTAGCAAGATTAAAAGCTTGAGACAGCATTTAGAACAACATCAACAATTAGTAAAAGAGGGTAGAGGCATGTGTCCTACCTGCGGGCAAACCATAAACATACTGACATTGTTCGAGATAATAAATCGGGAGGAGAACGAGATAGTTAATCTTGAGGAGGTCCTCCATCAATCCGAAGAAGAACTAAGTTTGCTGAAGAAAAAACTTGAAGAGAAGAAGAGGGATGAGAGGGAAAATAGAGAAAGACGTGAAAGACTAAATGCATTAATTGAAACATTTAGGGAATTGGAAGATAGAGAGAAAAATATTACAAGGTTGGTCAGCATTCTTGAAGCTGAAGTTAACTCTATGCTAAGATCCTTAAATGTAGGTTTAGATGTAAGAGACCCGAAACTCATAGAGAAGATAAGCTACTTGATCCCATCTCCAGAGATTATTCAAGCAAGGAAAAATAAGCTTGAAGAACTAAATGCTAAGCTGTCCAGTAAGATAAAGGTTAGAGAAGATATCTTGAAGAAGCTTGAGCTAGAAAAATCAAGATTAAAAGAATTGGAGAGAAGAGCTAGAGCGGTAAGTATCGCTAGTGCTTTAAGAGACAGGATCCTAGAAGTATTAGAGAAGAAGAGAGAGTCTATCCTAAAAGTATTAGCCTCTAGAGCACTCGATATACTTAACTCAATGACTGACCAAAGATTCTACCATTCGATAATTATCGATCCGCAAACGTATTCTGTAAATGTTCATCCAGTAGGTTTGGATGAGCCTATTCCTGCGACTAGGATTGGTGGAGGACATCAAACATTAATTTCTCTAGCCCTAAGGCTATCAGTGTTATACTTTATCAACTTCAGGCATTTAATGATTTTAGATGAACCTACATATGGGGTTGACCAGGAAAATCTCCAACTTTTATTAAGTCATCTATCGAGTCTAGGACGGTACATGAAGCAGACGATAATTGTTACACACCACGGTTATGGTCTAGAAGAAGCTGACAACATAATAACAGTATACAAAGATAGTAATGGTATATCAAGAATTAAACATGAACTATGAGATTATTCTGATATCTCCTCCAATACTTTTCCTTTAGTTTCTTCTCCTAATACCATTGTGGATACTGCAGCTAGGATGTGTGCTAGAGCAAATACTGTAAAGGCTGGGAGAAGAGCTCCAACGCTAACTTCAAACAGGTAACCAGTAATGGATGGCGCAAGTATCCCAGCAAGCCTCCCAATGCTTGCAGCAACCCCTGTCCCTGTACCTCTAAGCTTTGTGGGGTAGAGTTCAGGAGTATAGGTATAGAGCCCAGCCCACGCGCCTAGATTAAAGAAGGAGATTACTCCGCTGTAAATGAGTATAAGGTTTAGCTGTGTAGTAGAAGCTAGTAGGAGGCATCCTATCCCAGCAATCGCTAAATATGACACTAGGACACCCTTCCTACCTACTTTATCAAGTATTAAAGCTGCACTATAGTATCCTGGCACTTGGACTAGTGTTATTATTAAGACCCATTCTAAGCTTCTCACAACTTCGTATCTGAATAGTGAAGCATATATTGATGGAAGCCAGATGAAGATTCCATGGTATGTATAGACTAAGACAGCCCAGAGTAGCCATAGTATTAGCGTTCTCTTCAGATATTTTTCATAGAATAATGCAGCTATACGAGTTTTCTCTTCTTTTCCAGTGATAATGCTAATCTCTTCTACATCTGCAATTAGCTTATGTTTTCTCAGGATATTCCTTATGTCGTCTACCTTTTCCTTCTTTTCAAGAAATCTTAGAGATTCTGGAGCATAGTACAGTATGATGGGTATTAGTATCAATGGCATGTATGATGTTGCGAAGACACTTCTCCACCCTACTTGAGGCATGATAATTCTTGCAAGGACTATAGACAGTATTACACCGTACACCCACGCTGTCTCAACTATTCCAACGAATCTCCCACGATATCTTGCAGGAGGATACTCAGACATATACACAGCTGGAATAGGGAGGGTCCCACCTAGTCCAAACCCTGCAATTATTCTGAATATCGCCATGCTGGAATAGTCCCATGCAACCCCACATAACCCTGTAAATACCGAGCCTATCAATATCATTAAAATCATTGTATATTTTCTCCCAATTCTATCGGATATTAACCCACTTAATATTGCTCCAAAGAACATTCCAAGATATCCGAAACTAAGTAGTATGCCGGCTTCTGTAGGAGAAAGCTTCCACTCCGCGGTAATACTTGGAAGTAGAGCTCCAATCAGCATCACATTCATTGCTGTTAATCCATAAACTAAAGATGAAATCGTTAATAGGATATAATGGAATCTAGTAAGCTTCAAGCTTTCAAGTATCTTCACTACGCTCATCCTCTCACCCTAGTCTCTCCTATCATATGTTAAAATAGTTTATCATCTACGTAATATCTTTTTAGATGAATTGATCGAGGAATCTTAAACGTTTCGATGGATGCGGATGTGTGCTGAATATTTCTTCGAAGATGCTTGGTTTCTGGCTCTTAACTTCCTCTATAAGTTTGTCGATGTCTCCTCTGTATGCTTTAATCTCAACTTCTGGGTCTGATATGAAAAATGCTTTAAACTGTTCATATCTTTCTCTAATCATTCTACTTATCCTTCCTGAGGCTACCATTATTCTTACGAGCGCTCTCTGAAGATTCCTCGCTCCACTACTTGCTACTCTACTTGAATGTGCATCTGCATAGTATTCTCTGAGTCTACTCATGTAGAAGACAAACAAGTTGAAGATGAAGCTGAGAACCATTAAGCCTAGACCTAGTAGTAATGCTATTGCTCCACCGTTTCCTCTTTCTCGGCTAGTTCCTCCTCCAAACCATCCAGAGATATATAGAGTATACCCTATATAGTATATTATCGCTGGAATTATACTTATCATCATCATTACGATTACGTCTCTATGTTTCAGGTGACCTATCTCATGACCTACTACTGCTTCAACTTCTTCCTGGTCTAGATTTCTTAGGAGGCCTCTAGTAACTGCAACCATGTTTCCAGTTAGTGGGCTACCATATGCGAATGCGTTGGGTATGTCTATCTCTGCGATCATTAGTTTGGGAGGCTTATTCATTCCACTTTTCCTAGAGAGCCTCTCTACAACTTCATGAAGCCATGGGTACTCTTCTCTCCCTACTTCTCTAACCCGGTAGACTGCATTGATAATGTATGGTCCAATGAGCCATTGGAAGACATGAAAGAATACTACGAATACGAGGATTCCGTAAAGTCCGAAGAAAGGTATTCCTAGAGCTGTTAAGACCGCTACAAGTATGAGTGTTGCTAAAGCTGTCACCAGGGCCCACACGCCTATCATCGATAACCTAAGCTTGAGTAGAGAGAGTCTGGCAGCTGCAGTAGACTCCCTATCCGACATAGATTACCCCCTGAAAACTATATGATTGGAGACCTAAATTAAAACTTATCTCAAAAATAACTTCCTAAATATGAGTTGAAAAGATATATCCATGAGGGGTTTAATATTATATTTGATGTTGAATGGTTAAGACAACAGTCTCGGTTATAAAAGCCGACGTTGGCTCAGTAGCCGGGCATACCTGCCCTACTCAAGAGATGTTAGAGTATGCGAGAAAGAAGCTTTCTGAGGCTAGAGATTCTAGGATAATCATAAGCTACTATGTTTACTCAGTTGGAGATGATATAGGTTTAGTAATGACTCACGATAAAGGAGAAGACAACACTCAGA
>CAZKRR010000087.1:0-5839 GCA_964555135.1 uncultured Nitrososphaeria archaeon | reverse complement strand
CGAATTCTCCTCCACCAACTATTTTACCAAGTGTTGTTATGTCAGGTATCACACCGTATATTTTCTGAGCGCCTCCACTAGAGAGTCTGAAACCAGTTATCACTTCATCAAATATTAGCAATGCACCTACTTTATCACATATCTCTCTCAGACCTTTCAAGAATTCTCTTTCAGAAGGTATCATTCCTCCTGCTCCTGCGACAGGTTCAATTATTATGCCTGCAACTTCAGTTTTCTTTATAGTTTTTTCTACAGCTTCTAGATCGTTATAGGGTAGGATTATGGTGTCTTTTATTGCTCCATGAGTTAATCCAGCGTAAACTTTATCGTAGGGGGGAGTTACGGCAGCATGTAACGCATCATATCCGCCATGCCAGTTTCCTTCAAATTTTACGATAGCAACCCTACCAGTATATGCTCTAGCCAATCTTACTGCATACATGTTTGCTTCTGTACCACTATTAGTAAATCTAACTTTTTCTATACTTGGAACCATTCTAGATATCTGTTCTGCGAGGCGGATTTCCCACTCATGTGGTAAACCGACATGTATTCCTAACTCAATTTGCCTACGAATAGTCTCCATCACTGGTGGATAGTTATGCCCCATGATCTTGGCTCCATGTCCAATCCAGTAATCAGTATACTCATTTCCATCGACATCTATCAATTTCTGACCACAAGCTTTAGAAACATAGAAAGGATAAGGTTCAAAGTATCTAATCGAGTAATTTACACCTCCTGGTAGATACTTTTTAGCAACTTCAAATAATTGACGGGATCTTAAAGTTGAAGATTCATACTTGTTCATATCTTCTCTCCTTAGAAGGTTCTTCTAAGCTTTAAGTATAACTTAACTTAGAGAAAATCATTCTTCAGCAATATCTACGAAAATACTTGAATATGAAAAGTATCTCTATAATAATCTTGAGATATGCAAAGGGGATATTCAATTCTCAGGGAGGCGGTTTTATCTCAAATGTCTTTGGATCTACATATGAGTAGTACCAGAGGATTACTTCGCCGTTGCTTAAGATGTATTTATCGCATGCCGATCCACCATGAGCCCATCCCAGGCTCGTCCACATCCACCAAGTCCAGTATCTCGATTGCTCAGCAGACTGCTCCACTCCGTTAATGGCCTTTACATATAACCCCATAGTGCCGTAGGACTCCGCGTCAACTCTCCATCTAGCTTCTAGCATGGCGTCATACAATGTCAGCCCCCGAGTACTATTAAACCAAACTCTAGTGCCATTTCCATAGTCTATGCCTAGGTTTATGATCGCTTTTGATCTCTCGAGCCTAGTAATGAGATCCATGTAATGGTAATAGTAGTAGCTAGATAGGAGTGATGCAGCGATCGCCCAGCAGAGGATACATACCAAGGCTAAAAACCACTTATTCCTTAGAAACGCCATGATCCCACCTCCTATGACTCCTCTCTAAGATTGTGAGTAATGGAATTAAACATATCCCAAAGAGAATCGCGTTGCTTGCCTGGTGGATTATTGCAAAGGGTATTCCTGTGATCAGAGCCGCGATGAGCGGGACATTGAATGTAAGCGCGAAAGCGATATTAGTAGCTAGGTCGTAGATGAATGTAAGGAGGAAGCCTATTGCACCGAATAGTATGCTTAGTAGGGTTTTATTGCTAGAAAGGCTCTCTATTGATAATGACCTACCAAGGATGCCCCCTATGATACCATAGACCGACTCTGATAACATAGTCGCGATCCATATCTGTGGAACGAAGCCGTAGGGGTTCAGCACTCCATAGATAGCCCAGATGAGAACGCCAACAGAGGCGCCGATTAGAGAGCCAAACATGAAGCCGCTTATAAAAACTAAGAGATCCATTATCTTGAGGTTAGCGAATCCTATCAAGATATAGTTTGAGCCTAGGCTTACGGCTACTGTAACAGCTATCAGGCTGACCTTCCTGCTGTTTGACATGTTGGATGGATAATCCATCCAACATTTTAGCTTTACTGTCTACATTTAGTCAGATATATAAGTTCACACAGCAAATAGCAAAGGGAATCTTGATAAAATTAATAAATTACAAACAAAGGTAAGTAATCATGAGCGAATATATCCAAGTTTTGACTACAGTGGATTCCAGAGAAAAGGCTGAAGAGATTGCTGGAAAGTTGCTTAATGCTAAGCTTGCAGCATGTATTCAAATCATTGGCCCAGTTAAATCTATGTATTGGTGGAAGGGGGTAATTGAAGATTCTCAGGAGTGGATATGCTTAGTTAAGACTAAGGCCGAAATGTATAGTGAGGTTGAAAAGATGATTAAGAATATTCATAGTTATGAAGTACCTGAGATAATCGCAATACCAGTAATTCAGGGATATGACAAGTATCTCCAGTGGTTAATAAGCGAATTGAAGAAGTAAACTAACTATGTGCTGCTCAGCAATATTGTTTATCTCAGCTTCTTAGATTTTCTCAATTTTTTCTATGAGATCTTTAAGAGAATTCTTTACTTCTTGTAGTAGTATTTCTAGCTTCTGGGTTTTCTGTCTTTCTTCTTCGAGCTTTGCTTTCACTTCTTCTAATTCTCTCGTAGATGGTAAATCGATTTTAACTCCTTCTCTTAGAAACTTCTCTAGTGTTTGGCGAACTAGTTGACCTGCTTTAGTCTTACCCATAAGGTGGTTACGTATTGTTGCCTCGGTTCTACCTATATCTTCAGCTATCTGGCTTATAGTCATCTTTGCTTTCTCCCTCGCAATAGCTGCGGCTGCTACAGCTAGAGAGTCAACCCAAGTCAGTCTCTCAGATGGGTTTCTTAATTCTTCTAATACTTCGGCTCTGAACAAGGTACCTACTAATAGAGCATACTCAAGTTTATGTATCTCCTCTCTACCAATTGGCGATAATGGTATTTCTTCACTCATATCTTCCACCAATGATTTTAATTGTTTCACTTGCTTTTATCTCTATTCCTTTACTAGTGATTATGAATGGGTGGCGTCTCATAGAATGCGCTGTTCCACGCATCTTCCATACGATTATACTCCTCTTCAATTCTCCATCTACTTCATCTAAGTCTAATCTAATTATACCATCTGCAGCGTGTTCTACTCCTGGACCGCCGAAGCCTCTCTCAGTAACGCTCACTTGTGAAATCAGTATTGATGTGCATCCCATGCCTGATAAGACTTTCTTTAATTGAAGAACCATGCTTCTTGCTAACGCTGGCTTAGTTATATATAGTGTTGTAACAGAGTCTATTACTGCTCTCTCTGCATTTACATCTTTTATCGCATCTCTAAGAGTATCTACTAGTAGCTGGAAGTCTCCCGGGTCCCTTACCACATATTTTTCTCTTTTTGCAGCTTCACCTATCCCAGCAGTAAATGCGTCTACCATGGCAAATGACCCTTTCTCTTCATATGATTTAACATCCCATCCAAATTGAGACATAGAAATTCTAACTTGGACTGGATGTTCTTCTAGGACTACCAGTATCCCTGGCTCTCCCCGTAGTAAGCCGTTATAAAGATATTGTTGACCAAATATTGATTTTCCTGTTCCAGGTCCACCAGATAATAATACTACATTTCTCTTCGGTATACCTCCACCCAATATTTCATCTAGCCCTGCTATACCTGTTACTATTCTTTCAACCAATTTAGACTCCATTGAAAACTATTAATCCTTTTTCAAAAACATTTCTAATCTTGGTAGGATAACAATACATTCATCTGGGTCTCCCACCTCAATATACATCTTCTTTATGTACGCTATTCCAGTTAAGCTACATGTAATTGCATCAAGTTCATGCCCACTTTCATCGCATCTTAAGCCCTTAACACCTATGTTAATTAATCCTTCCTTGAGGAGGATGGTTCCTTTACTCTTCCTAGGTATTCCAAGCAAGTCTTGCGTACCACCAGGATAAACCTCGATTACACGATATCCAGATGCTTTTAGTTTTTCTTTTAGTTTGATGGCTCTCTCTGCTAGAATCTTCATTCCTATGAGGGTAGGTGGAAATACATGGATGCCCATTTCGATCAGCTTCCTATCGCAGGACCTTAGAGTTTGAGCTGGCTTGGGTAAGCTTAACGGTGCATCTATCGCAACTACCTCTGGATCTGAGGAAAATATGAAATCTAATATTTCGTGATCCTTTCTTGATAAACGTGATTCACAGTAGAGGTTAAGATTCATCCTACACAGCCCAGTATATCTCTTAGGAGAGCCTGCGAGGTCGACTCCTACGGAAGCCCACTCCATTCCATCTAGATAGTGATGTGTAATGGTATCCTATTATCTTTAAAGGTTTCTAATAACTGGTGGAATGAGACTGTATCTCATCGCATGATCAACTAATATTATTGCTGTCATTGCTTCTACTACTGGAACAGCTCTAGGAACAATACATGGGTCATGTCTTCCACTTACAATAATCTCTGTCTGTCTTCCTGTTCTAAGGTCTATGGTTTTCTGATTTAATCCGATGGATGAAGGAGGTTTAACTACTACTCTAAAAAGGAGTGGGGCTCCAGTTGAGATTCCTCCGACTACTCCTCCAGCATCATTTTTGTCTAACTTTATTTTTCCTTCTTCTACTATGAATGGGTCATTATGTTCTGAGCCAAACATTTTAGCTGCTTTAAATCCTGCTCCAAATTCTATTCCTTTTACAGCTGGGATGGAGAATATTGCTTTAGCTAAGTCTGAGTCTAATGCATCGAATACAGGTTCACCTAAACCTATTGGAAGACCTGTTACAATACACTCAATTACTCCCCCAACGCTATCTCTTCTAGAGATTGCTTGTTGAATTTTTTCTTTCATCTTTACAGCAGCTTCAGAAGTTGGAGCTCTAACATCATTCTCGTATCTATATCTTCTAGCATCATCTAATGTAAAATCCTCTGCTTTCTCTCCGCCAATCTCCAAGGAATAAGCAATTACCTCAACATCTAAGATTTTCTTAAGCAGCTTTTTAGCAACTGCTCCAGCCATTACAAATCCTGCTGTAATCCTCCCTGAGAATCTTCCTCCGCCTCTGTAATCATTGTATCCACCATACTTTACATATGCGAAGTAATCTGCATGGCTAGGTCTAGGCGTATACTTGATAGACTCGTAATCTTCACTTCTAATATCTTTATTCCAAATAACCATACATATTGGTGCACCTGTAGTATATCCATTGAAGACTCCTGATAAAATCTCGACTTTATCTTCCTCCATCCTACTAGTAGTTGTCCTCGAGGCTCCAGGCCTCCTTAAGTCTAGCTCTTTCTGGATAGCTTCTTCTGAGAGTTCTAACCCAGCTGGGCATCCATCTATAACAACTCCAATACATTTTCCGTGGCTTTCGCCAAAGCTTACTACCTTAAACATTTCCCCAATTATATTCCCGGCCAATTCTACCTTCTTAAAATTTTTTCTAGGAACCTTATTTACATTGCCCTTTACTAAGAATGTTATAGCCGTTATGCTTCTGCTCGCCTTTACTTAGGGTTTTCTTATTTATGAATTTTAGACCTTTAGATAATAGTCTGGAGAAGTTATTCTCTCAATAGCACGTTATGGGTATTGCCTAGTTACGGTCAATGGTTTAAGCTTCTCCATACAATCCGCCTAAAAAGAAACTTCTAAGAATATTATCCAGAAAACCTTGCTTAAACACTCTAGGACGCACCATATACCAATACCTATATGCTTCTCAACCCTTTCAACAGCTTCCATTATCGTCTCTTCATCTAAAGCTTTTTCCGATTCTGAATCTCTATATCTAGCTTCTCCATATCTATCTTAAACTTTAATGCTTTAGAGAGTACTTCTAGTAAACGTTTTGCAGCAGCCG
>CAZKRR010000086.1:0-5910 GCA_964555135.1 uncultured Nitrososphaeria archaeon | reverse complement strand
CTAGACCAGAACGGCTCTCCAATACCGTTTAATGTTGAGAGGTTGCTTATTCTAAGTGAAGATTAAGTATAGAGTTCGAGGAGTTACGATGTTGTTAGAATGTAGAGCCTATATATTGTCATTGTTAGGATTAAAATCCCGAAGATTTGTTTTAATCTTTTCGGTGGAATATATAGACTTGTAATCCTTGCTCCTGTAAATGATGAGCCTGCACCTATTACTAGCAATATTATTGTTAATGATTGATCCCATTTAGCTGTTGATAAATGTGGTATCAAGGCTGAGAAAGATGGAGGTGTTACAGCAAACGCATTTATTCCCGCTGCTAACTTAGGATCGAAACCAGTCAATATTAATGTAGGCATTAATAGAAATCCAGGTCCAACCCCAAGTAGACCACTTAGTATAGATATTGGAGCAGCAAATATTAATGTAAGCTTAAAGTTTTCTTTCTTACTTACTTCTTTAACAGGTTTAAACAACATGTATGTCATATAGATTACCGCCACTAGGTAGATATACCATACATAGATCTGGTCTGTGAATTGTGCAATGTATGAGCCGACTGGAGCAAATGTTGTTGTAACCAGGGATAGTATGATGGCCTTCCTCCAATCGATTAACTTACTCCTCGTGAAACCTATTGCTGAGAATAAAGCTGTGACACCATTCAATAGAAGACTTAAAGGTTGAACTTGATGAATTAAGTCAGGCATAAACAATGATAAGAATGGTATTGCGGCGAAAGCCACTCCTAATCCTAACATGCCAGATAGTAAAGAAAGAGTGGCTAACCCTAAAACAATGACAAACTCAATATACATTGACGTATCACTTACATACTTACTTATTAAAATATTTGAACATGCCGTCTAATCTAAGATATGCTATATTTTCAATAATTCGATATTTATAAGAGAATTCGAAAAACTAGATCAGTTAAAGCTAACAATTAACTAAAGTTTAAGAATTTTATTTATCAATGTAGATCTAAAAAAGGTATCTCATTATCAAAAAACAATTGTATGGGAATGCTCCACTCAGCTTATTGAGGCTATTTTACATATTCAGAGGCTGTAGAAAAACCTATATCATCCATTGATAGAGATCTATCAGATGAAGAGAGCTGTTAAGAGTAGGAAGTCTCTGTCACGCTTACCTGTTGAAGAGTTTGAGTATATTGAAGAATTTGGAAGAATAATCCGTGAAGCTAGAGAGAAGATGGGCTTAACTCAAGAAGAATTTTCTAAGCAGTTAAATGAAAAAGTTACTATCATTAGAAAGATAGAGGCAGGAGAGTTTAATCCACCTATCGAGCTTGCGAGAAAGATTGAGAAGCTACTTAAGATTAAGATAATCGTTCCAGTAGAAGAAGACTTCGAGTATATTTCAAAGTATATTGAGAAGGGTGAAGCAGTTAAAGGCGTATCTTTAGGATTCTTAATTAAGAAGATGGAGGAGAAAGACGTTAAGAAGCAATAATAATGTTATGTAAAGAGTTTTAAAGAGCTCTTAACCTAGATTATATTTGGAAGGGTACATAGAGATTGAAGGTCGCGATAATTCATAGAGTCGACCCAGGGCAGGGGGACAACCTAGATGAGCTCAGTGAACTCTGTCGTACTGCAGGTTACGAAGTAGTTTACAGGATTAAGCAAGTAAGACCACCCCATCCAGAGTATAACATCGGTCCAGGGAAAGTTGAAGAATTAGAGAAAGCTGTAAGAGAACTGTGGATAGAGAAAGTAGTATTTGAGAATGAGTTGAAGCCTGTTCAAGAATATAATTTAGCTAAGAAGCTTGGAGTACCAGTAATAACGAGGACTCAGCTGATATTAGAGATCTTTACACTACATGCTAGCAGTATTGAAGCTAGACTTCAAATAAAGCTTGCAGAATTAAAATACGAGCTATCTAGAGCTAAAGAGAAGGTTAGGTTAGCTAAGAAAGGTGAGCAGCCTGGTTTTCATGGTTTAGGAGCTTATGAAGCAGATGTATACTATGATGAGATTCATAAGAGAATAGTCTCTATTAATAGGAAGCTTGAAGCAATTAAGAAGCATATGGATCTAATAAGATTTGAGAGAAAAAAGCTTGGGCTACCGATAATCTCTCTTGCAGGATACACTAATGCTGGTAAATCTACTTTATTCAATCTCCTGGCTTCAGAAGATGTTGAAGTAAATTCACAGCTCTTTACAACCCTGACCCCAACAACTAGAATCGTGAGGCTTAATGGTAAACCAGCATTCCTCTCAGACACGGTTGGATTCATAAATAATTTACCAACCTTGCTTGTTGAAGCATTCTATGCAACTCTCAGGGAAATCGCACTTTCAGACTTAATACTCTTAATGATTGATATCTCAGAACCACTGAATATAGTTGAGAAGAAACTTGAAACATCTCTAGATACATTAAATAGTATAGGAGCTAACAGTGTTCCCATCTTACTAGTCTTTAATAAGTTAGATTTAGCAAGCGCCAACGATGTTGAGGAGAAGATAAGAAGTTTAAGTTTACCATATGAGTATGTTGCAATCTCCGCAAAGAATGGGTGGAATATTAAGAGTTTAGAAGAGAAGGTCTCTCAAATGCTTCAAGGGTTTATCAGAATTAAAGCTACAATCCCCTTAGATTTAACTTTAATGAAGATAATCAAGGAAATATACAGTAAGTCTAAAGTGATAAACATTGAGTATAATGACGCTCATGTTAAAGTTGATGTAGAGACAACTATCGAGTTAGCTGAAAAATTACGTAAACTCTCAGATCGAGGAGAATTTAGAGTTGGCTAAGACAGAGCTGCTAGATATTGTTAGAATGGTTGCTGACTACCAGTTCGGTAATAATGTGGGACCCAGACTCTTCTCTGAAGATACAGTAATTGAAGTATCTAAGAAGACTGGGAGACCTAGATACATACTTCTATATGGGAGATTGTTAGCAACCCTAAGAAGTAGTGATGGTATGCTAGCATTAACCATAGATGGTGCAGAGAGGCTTGCAGAAATAATTGAGTGGCCAAGGTTTAGAGTAGTAATCCATGATGCATGTCTTGATAAAGTATTAAAGATGAAGGTCGTAAGAGTTGATTGGATTAAGGAAGTAGATAGGCTGCTCCACCCTTATGAAGAAGTCCTAGTATATACGTCAGATAAGAGGTTGATTGGGGTGGGGAAGACTCAGGTTTCAGGGCAAACCATACTTAGCTCTAAAAGGGGAACAGCCGTTAAGATTAGAGACTTAAGAAAAGAATACTGATTAAGGAATTTCTATGCGGACATACGATTATATAATTTAATAGAGAAAGATATTATATAACCTCGACTATAAGACTAACAGAGTATTTGATAAGGTGTTTAATGAGATGAAGAAGCTGCCTGCTAGACAATTAAGGAGGATGCAAGCACGCATGCTTGAGAGTCTAGGATTAAACTTAAAAGAACTTGGAGTAGCTGAAGAAGTAATTATCCGATTACAAGATAAAGAATTAAGGATCAGGAATCCAGCCGTTATGTTTATGAAGATTGAAAATGAAGGAGTTTACCAGATAATTGGAGGAAAAGTAGAAGAATTAGCTCCTAGCATTGGGGAAAAAGTAGAAGAAGCATACATACCCTCAGAGGAAGATGTAGTGCTTGTAGCTATGCAAGCTGGAGTATCAGAAGATGAAGCAAGGAATGCATTAATTGAGACGGGTGGAGACCTTGCCAAAGCTATTTTGCTATTAAAATCAAGGAAAACTTAGCCAGCCCTCGTCTCTTCTATCTTGATTGTAAATGGGTTCTCGGTTTTCACTAAGCTCTCAAAGAGAATTGTAGCATCTTCAATTATTTTCCTCCTCTTATACCCCTTGATTATAGTTAAATATCCACCATCAAAGTATGGAGCAAGTCTAGATTCCAGTAATGCTCTCTCTTCAATATTTCTGAATTTCTCAGTAGGTGGGACAAGCAGGTAACTATAATCTCTCATATTGTTAAGCTCATCTATCCTCAATTTATGATATGCTGCTCTAAGCATTCTTTGAGCTGAAGATTTAGGAATCCTCGACGATTTTAGTACTCTGCTTCTTCCACCTGAATACTTCTTTAATGATTCAATAAAAGATTGTATAATATCATTGAAGAATGAATAAGATTCTTTTGAGATTTGCGGGCCGACCCCATATATAGTTTTAGCTGCCTCAAATAATCCCCACAGGGAGCAGGCATAATTGATCTTCGTAGAATATCTTTCACCATATATTTCTTCGAAGGTCTTGGTTCTTTTACTGAGAGCTGAGAGTCCACATTTAGTTAACTCTCTAATTCTATTTAGAATAGAATCTACTTCTTTACTGGATTCTAGTGTGGATGAAAGTATATTGAGAGAGAAGATTGCATGAATATCTGAGAAGGATTTCTCCATAGGTAACCTGAGTCCACAGTATAGAGATTCTTCAGAGTTTGTAATTACATATTGGAGTTTGAGGCTTCTTAGAAGTTCATCGAGTTTTAATAATCCAGTATATATGGGTTCATCCACCACTATCACGGTTTTAACCCTTCTAGTAGGCTGGCCTATCGTCTTTGATAATTCCATGATTTTAGCATGATTTTCAAGTAAGTCCCTAATGCTTAATGTTATAGATACGTATCTCCCTCTCAATAAGCTTTTAGAAATAATATATCTTAGCATCTTGAAGGCATTTTCTAATTCTCTCCCATCATTTACTCTAAGATTTACTTCATGTTTTATGTTCATTATTGATGAAGCTATATCTGTCATGGTTTCAAACACTTCTTCATCATTGCTTGGCGCTCGATAACTTCTAGCAACTACTCCTGTAAGCCAGTAATCTAGGGGGTAAAAGTCTAACCTTCCCGTAAGATGCATTTCTGCAGTATTTCTAGACAAGAAATCTTGGAGGCAGTATTCTCTCATTATTGATCTTGATGATTCTTCAATGAATTCCCTAGAGTCTCCCCTCTCAGAAGTCTTTCTTAGATGTTTTGATACATCGTATATGGGCATACCTATCCTAGAAAGCTTGTGTCTATATTTCTCAAGCCCCATGTCAAGTAGCACAGTATTAACTAATTCACGAATCAAAGGTGCTGTTAGATACTCTATCTTCAGATTATGTAATTTTTCTTCTACTATCGATGCAATCTCCATAGCTAGCTTAGGTGTAATATTCGCTTCTTTCATAAGTGAGTTAATTATCTTCGTCTTATCAAATGGTTCAATTATATTTTCGCTTCTTCTAACTATCAGCATCTCCTTAGTTCCAAGAGCTTTCTCAAGCTTATCCAGATTTTCTAGTACTGTTAAACCAATTCTTGATACCTTATATTTCCCTGTTTCTTTATGGACTTCGATTAATCCAGAATCTAATAGCTTCTTTAAGTGGTAAGAAAACTTCCCTGCATCTTTGTCCTTCTCCATCCCCAGAGAATTCATCAACTCTGAGTATCCCATCTCCTTTTTAGATAGGAGCCTCAGCATCTTTAACCTTGTAATTGATGCAATGGATCCTAAAACATTATTGAGATCTATGCTAGCTTCTCCCAAATCAAGTCAAAGAAAATTTGCGTATTCACTCTAAAAATATTGAGGGCGCTCATTATAGAAGGTATGAACTCGAGAATATTTTGATATTTCTTTGAGAATAGTCTACAGAAATTATATCTCAAGATTAATTTAATGTAAACTCCAGTCTGTGAAGAGTTTTATAAGCTGCTTCATTTTAGGGTATTGGGATTGATATTGGAATCTGAGTTTTATCAGAGAGTTAGAGATATTGTAGATGATCGAATCCATGGTTCAACGGGGATCACTCTTAATATTTTAACTTTTCTCTCAGAAAAATTAATCTATCTTGAAATATCTCAAGTAAGAAAAGTATTAGATGAGGTATTACGT
>CAZKRR010000085.1:0-5995 GCA_964555135.1 uncultured Nitrososphaeria archaeon | reverse complement strand
TGCCGCCAGAAGGATTTCATATCTATCTTGTGAAGCTGATTCCTCTATTGATGTTTTAACTGTGTTTGATCTGTTTTTAACGATGGAACACCATTTATAAGGGGATATTGGTGGCAGAGCCGAGAAGATGAAAGATCATATATGAATCTATAAGCATAATGGATCTGGAAGATAAAGTAGATAGAAAGACTGGAGAATTAAGCATTGTAGAGTAGCAGAGAGCTAGGATAGCTAGATTGCTTATTTGAACACGTAGGATATTTTTCATTGATGAGCTAACAGTCTATCTAGACTTAAAGCCTCAAATAGACATAATGAATATTCTTCAAAATATAACAATTCAGAAGGAGATTTAGTCTCTATACTCGATGACTTAAACGTAGCATTCTTGTACGCTAATTGAGTAATTGTTTTAGCTGTATTAAGCAACCAGTGGTTGTGTTTTAGAAGATCCAATTAGAAAGGTTTATAGTAGCAATATCAGATTAATTCTACTGAAATAAATAACTCTCTTATGATTGCATCATCACTTAGATGTATGAGATAGAAGAGCTATCCTGTAATTTATTACTTTCTCTTTTACTTGTCTCCATGTGGTTTTCTATCTTCTCAACTTCTAAAACAGCTAACTGAATCTTTATAGGCTTATTCCCCAGCATCTCCACTACACTTGGTTTTGTTCGTCCATTATCTCCATCTATCAATTCTTTTACATATAATCCTCCCTGAGCTTTTATCCTAAATTTAGCAATCTTTGAATCTATCTTCTCAGCCTCAACATAGTATAGCTTCTTTTTCCTAAGTTTGTCTGCTCTCCTCTTTAACACCCGTGTAGGTGTCCACTGGTCAACCGTGATATTGCTCATCTCATAAGCAATTTTTTTCAAAGCTTCTCCATCTACATCATTCTCGAATTCCACTATAGCTTCATAAGTCTTTGAAACTAGGGGTGAAGAACTCTTCAATAATCTTAATTCTCTCCTACTTGAATATCTTAGATCTAGGACTTCGACTTTTCCCGCAGCTTCTTGGTTTATCTTCTCTTCAAGAATTTTTAAATCTACAAGTCTCTTACGTGGATGCTTTAATTCTAGGATAAATGGTCTTCCTGACCCTAGAACTACTGCGTCTACGTCTTCTCTACCTGCTCCATGAAATTTAAAATCTATTGCTTCGAAGAGTTCTACAGCTGGACCACCGATTAATTCACTTATAGATTCAGGGTATTCTCTACCGGTATAATTGCACTTACTACATCCTCTACCCCAGCATTCTCTACAATACCAAGGAGTTTGAGGTACATCTTTCTTAAGCTTCCTATATCTACCGTATATAAATAAAGGATTAACCTGTACTTCGCATGTCTCTGAAAATATGTCAACAATTACTACTACCTCTGGAGTCTTATACTCAATCTCTTTACTTATCTCTTTTTGAACTAATCCACCAATCTCTCTAGTTATGTCTTCTTTAATGTCTTCACCAGTAGTAACCATGTATTCTGAGCGAATTAAATCCTCCCTCTCTCTAATCTCTGATGGAACCCTTGCTCCGAGTAGAAAATTTCTAAATTCATATTCTTTTAATTCATCAATTATCTTTGAAGCGGACTCTTTAAACCTCTTCCTATCCAAGTATCCCTCACAGATAAAGCATGGTTTCGTGGCTGGCTTGTCATAACCTAGTTTCTCAAGAAGCTTTATTGATGGATAGTGATTACACGTAGATAGTATTCTTATCTTCTCCAATCCTTCTTCAATATTTTCTTTTATTAATCTATGAGCATCCATAAATATAATAGTCTTCAATGCTATACCTCTTTCCTTATTACTTATACCATATCCTAATGAAGCAAATTGTCTACCTAAGCAGTAATCGCAAAGAGGGTATCTTGAGAGTATCCTAAAGGCTAGATCAACAATCTCTAAGGATCTCAAGAGGTCAAACCTCTCATATTTTAGGTTACTGTACTGTTTTAAGAAACTTCTTCGGAAGCCTCTTAGCTGTCTTCATAAATTTCTTTGCTAACCTATACTGTTTGATTAAGTTCTTAACATCTTTCTCTAAGACTCCTGCTCCTCTTGCAATTCTCTTAATTCTAGATGAGTTGATTACGTGGGGGTCAACTCTCTCTTCAGGTGTCATAGAATGTAGTATTGCATCCCATTTCTCTATTTGTTTCTCTGCATCTCTAAGAGTTTCATCTGGTATATTCTGGATTCCTGGAAGAGGCAGCTTGGAGATGAGTTTAGAAAGTGGACCAGCCTTTCTTAGATCTTTTAATTGTTTGACGAATTGTTCGAGTGTGAATTCTCCACGTATAAATGCTTCTGCTCTCTTCTCATCCATCATGAGTTCGGCTAATCTGAATTTTTCTAGGAGCCCTTCAATATCTCCTAATCCTAGTAGTCTACTAACATATCCAGGCGGATTAAATAATTCGATCTCGTCTATCCTCTCCCCTGTACCGATAAATTTTATCTTCGCACCTGTAGCGGCGATCGCTGATAGAGCTCCTCCGCCTTTTGCACTAGTATCCATTTTTGTTAAGAATATCGATCCGACTGGTGCTGCTTCATGGAATGCTCTCGCATGTGCTCCCGCTTGTTGACCCATGCCTGCATCTATCACTAACATAACCTCGTCCGGCTTAACTTCTCTCTGTAGGTTTCTCATCTCATTCATCAGAGTTTCTTGACTCTTATGTCTACCGGCAGTATCTATCAATATCACTCTTACTCCATCTGAGGTCAACTTCTCGATACCTGCTTTAACGATCTTTACTGGGTCTTTCTCGCCATCATGTCTGTATACTGGTATCTTTGTATCTCTTAGTAGTTGTTCAAGCTGGTCGCATGCTCCAGGTCTGTAAGTATCTGCACATATAACTCCGACATTGTAATCATTCTTTTTGAGATAGTATGCTAGCTTAGCTATACTAGTTGTTTTTCCGAAGCCTTGTATTCCAACCATCATTATCATGTATCGGCGGTCCCTCGGGATCTTGAGTTTAGCAGGTTCTTCACCTAAGAGTTTAACCAGTTCTTCATAAACTATCTTGATTACCTGGTCTTTACGGGAGATTCCAGGAGGAAGCTTCTCTTCCAATGCTCTCTTTCTAACATTCTCGGAGATTTTCTGTACAAGCTCTACACTAACATCACCCATTAGTAGTGAACGTTGAATCCCTCTAACAAGCTCATTGATAGTATTTTCATCAACACTGGTAGATGAAATAAACTTGCTGATCGCTCTCTTTAACAACTCACCTAGCGATGTCATCCCTATCAAACTCTACATGCCTAGTATTAAGAGTTGATTAGACGGAAGATTTAAAAGTCTTAGAGAGATATAGTTTAATTGCGCCTATATAGAGTTTATGCAGTAACTTCTATGAAGGTTCTAGTTACTGGTTCAGAGGGGTTTGTTGGTAGAAACCTAGTAAAGTACCTGAAGGACCGAGGATTCAATGTTATCAGTTTAGATGTCTCTGGTGGAGAGCTGAGGTTAGATGTTACAGATTTTGATACTCTATCAAGAAGTTTATCTAACATAGATTTTGATGCTGTAGTCCATCTATCTGCAATCGCTAATATTCCTGAAAGTATTAGAGATCCATACAGGTGTTTTAAGGTTAATGTCTATGGAACATTAAACATTCTTGAGATAGCTTCAAGAAAAAATGTTAGAAGATTTATATATGCTTCTTCTGCAAATGTTTACGGGTTACCATTAAAACTACCAGTAGAGGAAGATACACCACTAAATCCCAGGACACCTTATGATTATTCTAAAGTAGCTGCTGAGACAATCGTTCAAAGCTACTGGAAGACTAAGAAACTACCTATAGTAATCTTTAGAAGCTGGAAGCTCTTCGGTGAATATGATGTTCCAACAACAGCTATCCCATCCTTTATAAGAGCATGCTTAAAGAATGAAACAATAAAACTCTATAATAGTGGAAGAGATACAACCGATCCAACATACATTGAGAATTACTGTATTGCCGTAGAGCTAGCTCTAACTAGAGAAGAAGCAGTAGGAGAAGTATTCAACATCGGAACTGGAAACGAAATCTCTATACGGCAGCTAGCGGAATTGATAAAGAATCTAACAAACTCATATAGCGAGATAACACTTCTACCTCCCAGGACAGAAGCAGAAAAGGAGCCTATGCGGAGCTATCCATCAATAGAAAAAATAAAGAAGCTATTAGGATATACTCCAAAAATATCATTAGAGGAAGGATTAAAAAGAACAATACAATACTATAAACAATTACTAGAAGTAGAGACAATCAAATAGCTAAATATAGCTCCTGAGATGTTTATGTAGTGGGCCGGTAGATCAGTGGGAGATCGCCCGCCTGGCGTATAACGCTCTGGAATGCGGGAGGTCGCGGGTTCAAATCCCGCCCGGTCCACTATTTTAAATCTACAAGTTCCGTTGACTATGTTTAGTTTATTGGAAGTTGTAGTAGTTTATGAGGACTGATGCAGTGACCCTCGATATATCCTAGATACGTCTTCTTCACTTACATATATAGGTGCAGACTTTAATCCATCGGGTAATCTAGGTTTTTCTTTTACGAGCTCGATTAGTTCAGGTATCTCTGCTTCCGTTAATCCGTAGTCTGAAAGCTTCTTTAAACCCATATTGTAGAGCCACTCTTCTACTCTTAATGCTGCAGTCTTTGCTTCTCCGGCCTCCCACTCAGGTCAGACTCTAGGTTTCAAGATTTATGTCAATATCTCAGGGACAGCAGGATAGATTGTTTTTAGCATCGCCGGCAGAACTATCCCAAGCCCTACTCCATGTGGTATCTCAGGCTTCACCGCACTTGGTGGGTGTTCTAAGCTATGTGTTATATGGGTTCCAATATGGTCTATAGTAATTCCAGCTATCATCGAAGCATATAGGAGATAGTATCTTGCTATGATATTTTCAGGGTCAACTATTGCTGTAGGTAGGTGTCCAGCAACTAGACTTTTGCTAATTCCATTGAGAATAGTGTTGTGTTTCTGTTAGTAGCAGATTCTATGACGTGGTTTAACGCATCTGCAGCTGTCGCGATCGTCTGCTATCTATCTAGCTTAATCGGTAATTGTGGGTCATCAATCATATATTCTGGATATGTTAGAGACATCCCTATCTTATAATTTTCTCAGGGATCGTCTCAACACCGTATCTATTAATTTCGGTTCCTGCCCATGTGCCGTATTTATAGAGATTACCGGTAAAGATGACTGAGGCGGTTTTCTCTCCATAAAAAGTTCTCTAGCATTAGCATTCTTGTCTACTGGTAATAATGCTGCTACAGCTTTAGCTGTATCTATCGGGCTTTCATCACCGATACCTAGAACAGCTTGAGCCTTAAACTCTTTGCCAATCCTTACTGTGTCATCAACCACGTTTACAGTTGGATTAGCAGATACTTTATCGTATAAGACATACTGTATATTGTGTTCTTCTAGAGCTGGCTTAACATAATCCCATGCACCACAAACCCTATAAGACATCCTTCCTGTAACTATTAATATCCTCGTTATTCCTCTACCTTTTAAATCTCTAAGTATCTCTCTTATCTTGTTTATCGCTCCTACACCGAAGTAGAGATTTACTCCACCATACTTTAGTTTGAAGACTTTATTAGCATTTATCTTACTCTCCCAAATCATATAGCTAACTATTTTAATTTTCCATATAACTTAGAATATCCTACCTATTTCGGTTCTCGTTTATTTAAAGTTCCTAGATAGATTCTTGATCTAACAATGTTGGTCTCAACTTAGTTTTACTTCTTCTCCTTCTTGTATGACTTTGACTTTGATGTCTTCCTTCTCTAATAATCTCTTGAATTCTCTAGGATTCTCAGTATGGATAGGAATTACCTTCTTCGGTTTTATCTCTCTGATTATCTTGAGTAAGTCTTCTCTATTAGCATGACCTGAAGCATGTATCCATCTACTATCTAGTCTGAGAAGGTTTATCCAAT
>CAZKRR010000084.1:0-6023 GCA_964555135.1 uncultured Nitrososphaeria archaeon | reverse complement strand
CTATCCTCATAGTCTTTGAGAATTCATTTAGTAACTGGATGTATCTTGATGCTAAATCTGTAATCAGCCCTGCATCCTCCCTAGCTATCTCATCTTCTAGATTTGATATATTCTCCATGAATCTCTCTACTTTAGAGATTTCAGGTATATCGGATTTATTTATTACAGATACTGTTGGTACTTTTAATCTTAATCTTGTTATTAGTGGTAGGGTTAGAGAGATGGCTAACCCACTAGAGCTTGAAGCAAGAGTTGGGTCGATAATGTATACCGAGACTGTTTGAGAGTATCGCGCAATATCTTCTATCAATCTGGGACCCATAGGTCTAAAGAGGAAGAGCTCTATCTGTCCAGGTGTATCTATCAATATGAATTCAGAGTTTAATGAATTTATCTTTCTAGACACTATGTACATGTTTTCTTCAATTATCTCAGCTGCTCTAATCATTCCTCCATTCGGTCCTAAACCATCCTCCATTAGTTTCTCAACTGTCACTATCTCTCTTACATCATATGATGGAGTATATGGGGTACTATAGACTCCTGGGTCCATGTTGACGTATGAAACTTCTACGTTTAATTCTTTTTTCAACCATTCTCCGAAAGTATATGTTAAGCTGGTCTTCCCACATCCCGCTGTTCCAAGGAATATGATTATCAACTTTCTTCCCAACTATTTAATTCATGATGTAGCATTTAAGTAAAGATGTTTAATATATTTATGATGATTAAGCTCACCTGTATGTGTGATGAATGTGGCCGTATCTGACCTATATGGGATGAAGAGAGCAGGGCTTATCTGATAACTTGTCTTATTCGATAATGCAGTCTCATTTTATGAAAACTATTCTCTCCTTAGTGCTTCTACTGGCGTATACTTTGCTGCTCTCCATGCAGGTATTATTCCTGCAAGCACTCCTACTATGAAAGCTATACCTATAGCTGTAAGCATAAGTTCAGGGGTTATCTTGGGTGTATATGCTATGTTTAATGCTGAGAAGCCCATCTGGCCTCTTATATTAGATATTCCTTCTGATGCGCCTTCCCCAGTAGGAGATGGTTGTGCTAGGATGTATGCTCCAACTGCTCCTGCAATTGCGCCTATTACACCTCCTATTAAGCCTATTAATGCTGCTTCTGTCAAGAATGTTAGTAAGACGTCTCTAGTCTTAAATCCTAGTGCTTTAAGTAAACCTATCTCTCTTATTCTCTCCGTCACAGCTGTGAACATCGTTGCCATTATAGCGAGGAATGCGACGATCAATGACATAGAAGCCATAGATGCTAAGAATATTGTAAGCGTTCCAGTTATTACCTGGACTGTCTGGAGGACAGCTTTAGTTGAGATAATTATCACATCTCCACCATATTTTTCTTTTAGCCTATTCTCAATGTAGTCTATCAAGGATGAATCCTCAGCTACCACAAATATTCCTGTATAGCTTCTACCTCCAATAAGCTTCTTCCCCGCTTCTCTCGATACAAATATTAGTAGGTCCGGGTTATAGAAGAACGATTGTCCATAGTAATCGAAGATGCCTTGAACGATTAGTGAGTGAGATTTTGCCTCACCGGCAGGGCTATGCCGAATAATCGTTATCGCATCTCCAACGTAGATCTTAGGGAGGTCTTTACTATCAGGTTCAGAGACCTTCGACCCTATTAACGCAACGCTATCTCCTCCCAGAGGCATTACTCCATCTTTTAACTTTACGCCTGGAAATATCTTATTAATATCTCTGAAATCTAATGCGAGGACAGAGTATGTTTCTGCAGGGTTTAGTTCAATAGTCATGCCTTTAGCCTTAGCCTGCCCTGCACTCATAGCATAAAAAGGTATAGCATACTTCACGCCTTGAATCCTTGAGATATCTTCAACCATCTTATCGGTTATATCTAGACTACTCCTAGCACTCCTCCATACGAAGATCTTTTCTGCTCCAAGATTCTTCAAGCTATCAATTATAGATTCACTAATACCTTGCGTAGAAGCTATTACTGCAACATATACTGCCGGACCAACAACCATACCTAGTATTGTGAGTATTGTTCTAAGCTTTCTATCTCTTAAAGCTGAGAAAGCCAAGATGATAATGTCAAGTAATCTCAATCTTCTTTCTCCTCCTGATAGTTAGGTACCCAAAGATAATAATTATCATAGCTAAGACAATTATAATGAAGGATAGCTGCTGAGTAGTTAAACTGAATGATTGCTCACTAGACTTCAATGATTCAGAGCTTACCAGAGGCTTCTCTCCAATATTGACGTCTAAGAATCCTTGCGTTTCAATCTTATCACCATATGTATTCTCAGCTTCAGCTACTATTTTTAACCTGTATGTTCCAGGCATAGCATCATCAGATACTCTAAATGATAGAGTGAATGTAGATGTAGAGTATGGAGATACATCACCAATATAGTATACTGAGTAGAGAGTAGGGATCAATGGATCTTCTAGAACTAGTTTAACATTCGTCATCCTCGCCGTTACCGTTCCACTGTTCAGAATCTCTCCTAGGACATCTACATTCGATCCAGGATATACCTTTGACGAGCCTAGTTGGAGTTGTCTAAAGGATAGTTTAATCAATCCCTTAACTATGAAGGGTACTGATAAACTGTCTGTTCTAGGCTGACCATACGGATCCCTATATGAGACTGACAAGCTACCTTCGTATACTGTTTCCTCAGCCCTCGGTGATACGAGTAATTCCAGCGGGATCCTTACTTCTCCACCTGGCTTTACCTCTGGAAAATAAGCATTCTGCTCTCCACTAGAGATAACTATTGGGAGACCTCTCAGAGAGATTACTACCTTAACCTCGGTGACTGTACTATCATATAGATTCTTTAAAACTATGTTTACCCTAGAAGTCCTAGAGGCTGTCAGAGGCCCACCCTCAACATACGATGTCAACCCTACTTCTGGTGTACGACGTACATATACTCCTATACCTCTTGTCTCAGTCTTAGGTATTCCAGAAGACTCTAGGTAACTTACTGTAAGAGTTAATGCGTAAGATCCTTCAGGTAGAGTGGGCGGAGCAAATACCAATGGTTTAAAGACTATTGATTCACCTGGGCTAAGAATATCTACTTCTTTTGTGATTTCAGATAAGATTATTAGCCCCCCTTCTGCTATAACCCTAGATTTTATAGAGTACAGTGGTGCGGTACCTTTATTCTTGATTATTATCTCAGCACTCTTTAGAGAACCTGCAGAGATTAGCATTCCCTGCAGATCTATATCGAGGTCTCCGAATCCACTAATCTTTAGAGGTGCCTGAATTTCCTGCTCTACCTCAGTAAGCCATCGGTTATAGTATCTTAGAGATAATTTGAGTGTGTGTGTTCCGGTAGGCGTGTTTTCAGCAACATTTAAACCAAATCTTAAGGTGAATACCTGACCTCCTAACACCTGTCCTGTATAGAATTCCTCAACTATCCCCCCTCCTGTCAGGTTTGTAAAGTATTCTGAAAGATGAAGCACTGCTTTAACATTCGAAACTGAATAGTATCTTGGAACATATAGTGTTAATTTAAGTATCTTTGCATAATCTCCAGGACCAGCATATGTCGGTGAACCCTCTTGCGTAACCCATCCTGAATCAACTACCCTTATTTCAGGGTAATCCCATACTCTTAAGGTAATGCTAGTCCAACTTGAAAGCACTGGGTAGTCTGGATCTTCACAATCCATGTACTCGAAGTACACGTTTACATCATAGTATCCAGGTTTAGCTTCAGGAATCACTGATACATCGAATTCTATGGTTCTTGTTTCACCTACACGTAGATAGCCTTCATAATAGCTTGAGATTGTGGTTCTTCCATTTTTATCTCTAAACGGATAGGAGATGCCTTTACCTTTCTCGAATATTGTTGCTTTAAGACCGCATATCGTTGTATCTTCATTATTCTGTATAACTATCGTAAGCTTAGCATTCCTGTCTCCCGGCATTACCGCTAATTCTTCTCCTGCTCTCCCCCAATAATAATCGAGGATTTCTATACTGTTGCTAGCGTTTACTGTATTGAAAGTTATGGTTTGTAGGATGCTTATTGATGCGAGTGTTATAATCATTAGGATCGATTGATATTTCCTCTTCATGTATTCACCACCTCTCTTTCTATCATACCATCTCTAAGATAGATTATCCTCTTAGCATACGAGGCCATCTCCATATTATGTGTCACCATAACTATTGTTCTGCCTTTCTGGTTTAGTCTACTGAATAATTCTGCAATTATTTTAGCATTTGTCGAGTCGAGGTTTCCGGTAGGTTCATCCGCTAAGAGTATCTTCGGGTCGCTTACTAATGCTCTAGCAATAGCTACACGTTGCTGCTCTCCACCGCTTAGCTGTGTAGGCTTATTGAATGCTTTGTCTCTAAGCCCAACTTCTTCAAGAGCGCTCAACGCCTTCTTCCTCCTCACTTGAGCTGTGATCCCTCTAACTATTAGTGGAAGCTCTACATTTCTCAATACAGATATTCTCGCTAGAAGGTTGTATGTCTGGAATATGAATCCTATCTTCTTATTTCTAAGCTCTGCTAGGCCATCATCAGACAGCTTATTAATATCTATTCCATCTATCAAAACTCTACCCTCTGTTGGTCTATCTAGGGCTCCAATCATATTTAGCAGTGTTGATTTACCGCTACCAGAGGGGCCAACGATAGCTACAAACTCTCCATCCATAATCTTTAAGGTTATCCCCTTCAATGCTGGCGTAGCTATACCATCTGAGTAGTATATTTTCTTTAAATCTATCAATTCTATTACAGGCTTATCACCGCTCATGAGAACATCACCTTCACTATCTCTTCTTTCAATTCTTCCACAAACTTCTCCTCAAGAGGTCTAGGATAAAAGAAAGTATAATGTAGTAACCCGTTTAAAGTTATCATTAAAAGTGTAGCTCTAATCTGCTCCTTTACCACTCCAGCATTCTTCAATATACTTGAGATCTTATCTCTAATCTTCTCATATGATTCCTTGATAAAATCATATCTATTGTTTTTTGCAAGCTCCCCACAAATTTGAGAAATAAACTCTAGAGAGGCCAGCTTATCTCGATTCCTCCGAGCATACTGAACTGTTAAATCTACCAGCCTTCGAAGCTTCTCTCCATCATCACTAACTGATGATAAAATCTCATCTACCCGCTGTTGAATAGTAGCTAGGATATCCTTCATGACAGCTTCTGCAAGATCGATCTTTGAATTAAAGTAGTAAAAGACAGCGCCTTTAGATACTCCAGCTCTTGAAGCTACATCCTCAACGGAGGCTTTTAAGTAAGACTGCTCGGAGAACACTTGTATAGCAGCATTTATTATGGCTTTCCTTGTTGGATGCATTTCCCACATACTGACTGGTCAGTCGATTTTATATATCTTGCCTAATTAACGATCTAGAAAGTAAAAAAGGTATGGAAAAAGACTTAATACGACCTTATGCATGAAAGAATTATTCTAGAAGGATAATGCATCAATATTCTGAGGTTTGGTTCCTTGAGTTCGGAGTTAAAGAGTCTACAGAAGATTGTTGAAGAATGTAGAAAGTGTCCGTTATGGAAGAATAGGAATAAGCTAGTATTCGGTGAAGGACCGCCAGATGCTAGGATAATGTTGATCGGTCTCGGTCCTGGGTATCATGAAGATAGAGAGGGGAGACCATTCGTAGGTGCAGCTGGAAAATTCCTCAATAAACTCCTTGATTCAGTGGGACTGAAGAGGGAGGAAGTCTACATAACGAATGTTGTTAAATGCTATCTTCCAGAGAATAAAGTTACAGATGAAGAAGTGAAAGCTTGTACACCATACTTAGACAAACAGATAGAATTGATAGATCCTGAAATCATTATAGCATTGGGGAATACAGCTGCAGAATATCTCTCAAAGAAGTATAGATTCCAGTTTACCTCTATGGAGAAGATGCATGGA
This sequence comes from uncultured Nitrososphaeria archaeon, assembly GCA_964555135.1. GTDB lineage: Archaea > Thermoproteota > Nitrososphaeria_A > Caldarchaeales > Wolframiiraptoraceae > Geocrenenecus. The sequence continues at coordinate 77 of CAZKRR010000084.1, read as the reverse complement.
CAAGTACTAAGAATCTCAACGATATCGAAAGAAGTTAAGATTATTTTAATGTATCATCCAGCAGCTGGATTGAGGAA
>CAZKRR010000083.1:0-6076 GCA_964555135.1 uncultured Nitrososphaeria archaeon | reverse complement strand
AATGTTTAATGATGAGAAACCTAGTGTAGTATACTTAGAGCACGTTCAGATTACAGAAGATAGAATCGAAGGATATGATGTATTTAAGATTCTTGAGAGCGACCCATACAGTTATAAAAGCTCTATGATTCCGCCTGACTTCTCTATATGTGAAGATTGTTTAAGAGAAGTCTTAGACCCATCAAGTAGATTTTATCTATATCCATTTCATTCCTGTGCATATTGCGGCCCCAGATACTCAATAATAGAGAAAATACCATATGATAGAGAAAATACTAGTATGAATGATTTCCCACTGTGTTCAAAGTGTCTAAGAGAATATCGTGATCCAGAGAATATAAGGAGGCTCCATGCTCAAGGAATAAGCTGTCCAGCGTGTGGTCCAAAAATAACGCTCTATACAAGAGATTATGAACATATTCATAGTGGATATGATGCAATAGAATGTGCTGGGAGATTAATCGATGAAGGATATATCGTCGCTGTTAAGGGGATAGGTGGTTTCCATATTGCTGCCTCAGCTACATTAGACTACGCCTTAGAACGTTTAAGAAAGAGGAAGAAGAGACCCTCAAAGCCTTTCGCAGTTATGGTTCTAGATGTTGAAACTGCATCACATCTAGTCAAACTAGATAATGAAGCAATAGGAATACTAAAATCTAGAGAGAGACCAATAGTATTATTAGATATTCTAGAAGAAGCTGAAATATCTAGCTTAGTTGCTCCAGGTTTAAAGCATCTTGGAATTTTTCTCCCATATACTTCCCTCCATTACCTTTTACTGAAAAATACACATGATAAGTTTGTTGTAATGACTAGTGGAAACCCTCAGGAGGAGCCTATGTGTATTGATGAAGAATGTGCAAGAAGTAAATTATCGGATATCGTTGATTATTTTCTAGTTCATAATAGAAGGATAATTAATAGAGTTGACGATAGCGTTGTAAGATTTACTCGTGGAAGAATATCCATGCTGAGGAGAGGGAGAGGATATGCACCTATGTGGACGACACTATCTATGAAATTGAAGAAACCTATCATAGCTTTCGGAGCAATGCTTCAAAGTGCTGGAGCTGTCGGCTTCGAGGATAAAGTTGTTCTAACCCAGTATATTGGAGATGTTGATGAATATTATTGTTTTAGAGACTTAGAACGTTACCTAGGATTCCTAATAGGAAACTATAGAATAGATATTTCTTCATCTATAATCACTGCAGACATGCATCCAAGATATCCATCAACATTACTTGCTGAGGAATGGGCTAGAAGATACAATACAGGAATCTATAAAGTACAGCATCATTGGGCTCACATAGCTTCAGTAATGGCTGAACACCATTTAGAAGAAGAAGTACTTGGGATAGCTATAGACGGTGCAGGATACGGGCTGGATAAAACAATATGGGGGGGAGAAGTAGTAAGAGCAAGCTACAATGATTTTGAGAGAATTGGTCATCTAGAACTACAGCCTATGCCTGGTGGAGACTTAGCAGTAAAGTATCCTGCAAGGATGCTGGCTGGAATACTTAGCAAGAAGTTAGACCAAGACGAGCTGATCTCCATCCTGAGGAAACTCAAGATAGTTCAGAAAGGGTTCATGCAAGGTGAAAAAGAACTTAGATTAGTTTTAAGACAGATCCAAGACTCTCCAAAGACTTCAAGTACTGGGAGGATTCTTGATGCGGCCTCAGCTCTTCTAGGAGTATGTTTTGAGAAAACCTATGAAGGTGAGCCTGCGATAAAGCTGGAAGCAGTCTCTAAGAAAAATAATGAAATGTTTGATGTCAAGATAAATTATTCCGAGAAAGCCGTTCTAGATACTACTTCAGTAATCCTAGACGCTTTAGACTTGCTGATTGACGGAGTAGATGCAGGCGAGATAGCTTACATGATTCAGAAGACGATAGGATACGGCTTAGGCTTGATAGCTTCTAGAGTGGCGAAAAGAAGACATGGATATTTATTGATTTCTGGGGGTGCAGCGGTAAACGATTATATTATAGAAGGAGTAGAAGAAGCAATTAAAAATACTAAACTACAGTTGCTACTGCCTAGGAAGTATCCAGCGAACGATGGTGGGATAGCATTAGGTCAAGTGGCCATTGTAGCTCATCTATATTCCTAGTGAAGAACTATTCTTCTAACTGATTGATTTAGAATGCTTCCGGGCTGTAAAGTTTCTTGAAGGCTTCGTCTCCAACTATGCTTTCAGAGAATTTGCTTGGCTTCCTGATACCTCTATCTATTGCTGCTTGAGCTATCTCCGACCCTAATTCAGCTATTCTCACTAAACCGAAGACTATAACTCCTATTAAGGGACCACACGGCATACATTGAATATACTCTATTAATTTATGCATTATCCGTGAGTCCCTGTCTTCATATGTTTCTTTATATTGTGTAACCACTTTGTTTGCTTCTTCTATATCTCCTGTGAACAATGAGTTAATAGCATTAAAGCATATTGTATGTGAAAGGTTGCTCATTTCTGCTATATAACTTAATGCTTCCTCATGTATGTAGTTCTTATTCGGCTCCAAGTACTCAATATACCTAGACATATTCTCTACCCAATCACCTATCCTCTCTAGATTCTGCGAGACAAGCCTATATAGTATAAGATCCCGTGAATCTTCTATCCCTATTGTTGAGTATAATTCCTTATTAGTCTGAGCAAGAGTTAATAGACGAGTTATGAGTAAATGCATCTTATCTGCTTCAGGCTCTCTCAATGTTATTTGTCTAGCTAAGCTCGAATCCAGCTCCTTTAAAGCGTCAGATAATTCTTTATGCATTGTAGAGACAATGATGTATAGTCTTCTAAGGAGTACTTGTATAGGGAAGGATGCAGGCTCAACCATGCATTGTAGTATTACTTGTAGAGGAGATTCTTCAATTATTGCAACGCCTATGAGTTTTCCAACAGCCTTCTTTACTACTTCTAGATGGCTTGCTTTAAGAGATGTTGAAGAAACAACTCTTATTATATCATGTCCGAGAATATAGTGTCCGATTATTAATCTCTCGAGAAGCGAAGGCTCATTACATTGGTCAGCATATATTATGACTTCGCTTTTCTTTTTTTCTCTCTCAACAAGTGTACTTGGTTTAAGTTTTAATGAGCCATCCTCTTCAAAGAGGAAAACTATTGCATCGCCTTTCTTTAAATCCATTTCCTTGACCCATTGGTTCGGCAAGGTTATTGAGAGGGTGTTGTGCCCGACCTTTTGTAGTCTCCTAACTATCACACTAAGAGTATATACATATCACTATTTAAGATTTATATATGTATACTAGAATATACCATGTTTGGGAAACAGGAATAGACTGAATGAACTATACGGGGGCGGTTTAGTATATACTAAATTTATAAAAAATACGTAACATATATACTTGAGATGACAGCAGTATAAGATGGTGGAATAGAGTGTATAGTACAAAGTTGGACATGAGAGAGCTTTTTCAAAAGATTGAGGATAAATGGAAAAATTTGGCTGATTTTATTGTTGATTTAAAGAAGAGGAATGTAGATGTCTCACCCAAAATAATTACGGCTTTAACATGCTGTAGATCTCTTATAAACCATTGCAAATATCATTTAAACAATAGGAGTGACTCAGTTGAGTTTCAGAAGATTATATCTCAATTATCTAGAGATATTTTAGATATAGAGAGCAGCTTAATAATAATTGCAGCCGATAGGCTTGGCGAAAGATACGCATTTGAATGGAGTGTAAAGCTAGGTGAGAAGACTCCAGATATATAAGATAAAATACGGGTAAGTGCGCTTGGTCGCTCAGAATAACTTTCTAATTGAAGATAGTTGTGCAATCCATACAGCTATCGAAAAATGTATACAATGTGGTACATGCTCAGCTTCATGCCCACTAAACAATTACCTGGACTATACTCCCCGACAGGTAGTATCGATGGTTAGAGAAGGTTTTATTCATGAAGCATTAAAGACTAAAACTATATGGTTATGCTCAACATGCTATTTATGTGCAGTACGTTGCCCAGCTAAGATAAATATCGGGGAGTTCATGACAGCATTAAAGAGGTTGGCATTAAAGAATGGCTACTCCAACAATCAACTATATCCAAAGCTGATGAAAACGTATGCTGAATACATAAACAAGTATGGTAGGATATCAGAGCCTAGGCTTATGATAAAGTTTTCTCTAAAGACCAGCCCATTTAAACTACTAAAGATGATCCCACTTTCAATGAAGCTACTAAGAGAGGGGACATTATCGTTTTCACTTGAAAAGATTCAGAATATGGAAGAGATCAGAATCTAGGAGCGTAAAAGTAATGGATACAAGCGGGAGAGCTTTAAGTTATTACCCAGGTTGCTCATGCTCTAAAAACGGTATAGGAAGACATTATAGTTTTTCTTCGTTAGCTGTACTGAGAGCTTTAGGTATAAGAGTTTCAGAGATAGAAGACTGGAATTGCTGTGGGTCTAACCTGTATAGAGTTGTAGATGAGAAAGGATCATATCTCCTAGGAGCAAGGAATCTTGCTAAAGCTTTAGGAATGAACTTACCTGAAATACTAATTCTATGTCCTGCATGTTTTCTATCAATGAATAGAACGTTAACCGAGATCCTAGCAAATAATAAAATCAAGAATGAAATAATAAAGAAATACAGTATACTTGGAAGCCCAGCGTCTTCAAGAATACGTATACGCCACATAATAGATTTCCTAGTAAATGATGTTGGAGAAGAAGCTATAAAGAATAGAGTTAAGAGAAGACTAGAAGGATTAAAGATTGCAGCATATTATGGGTGCCAGATAACTAGACCATATAGCTATTTTGATGATCCAGAGTTCCCTACATCTCTTGAAAAGATTATTTCATGGATTGGTGGCCAACCAGTCGAATCACCACTAAAGACTAAATGCTGTGGAGGTATGCTGATGTTAACAAACGAAGAAGAAGTACTTACTGTGATTGAAAAGATCTTCAACTCATATGTTGGGGCAGGTGCAGAATGTATTGTTACGGCATGCCCTCTATGTCACCTAAACTTAGAGATCACTAGGACTAGACTAAGTAGAAGAATTGTAGATAAGCATCTACCGATAATCTACTTTACACAATTAGTCGGTTTATCGTTTGGTATTGGAATTGATGAATTAGGTATCAGTAAAAACGTTGCAGAGCATTTGAATGAGAAGATGGTTTTAACAGCTACCATATGAGGTGGTGAAGATGGATAGGAAGATTGGGGTATACATATGCCACTGTGGACTAAACATTGCCTCAACAGTTGATGTCCAGAAGCTTACTGAGTTTGCCAAAGGTTTAGAAGGAGTAGTTATTGCTAGAAATTATCCATATATGTGTTCTGATCCAGGTCAAGAACATATTAAGAAAGATATCAAAGAATACGGTTTAACAAATGTAGTTGTTGCATCTTGTTCTCCAACAATGCATGGACCCACATTCCAGAAAGTCTGTGAAGAAGCAGGGTTAAACCCATACATGTTCCAGATGGTCAATATAAGGGAGCATGTTTCATGGGTAACAGATGATGTTGAGAAAGCAACTGAGAAAGCCAAGCTACTTGTTGCCGCAGCTGTAAATAGAGTAAAATTCCACGAACCATTAGAGAAGATACATGTCCCATTAATCCAGTCCGTGCTGGTCGTTGGAGGTGGAATAACAGGTATAGAGACCGCTTTGAAGCTGGCGAACTCAGGGAAGAGGGTATATCTAGTTGAGCGGGAGCCGTCGATTGGAGGTAGAATGGCTCAGCTTGAGAAGACTTTCCCGACTTTAGATTGCGCATCCTGCATCTTAACACCGAAGATGGTTGATGTAGCATCTAATCCCAACATTATTATGCTAGCTTATAGCGAGATTAAAGAAGTATCAGGCTACACTGGAAATTATAAAGTCAAGGTGGTTAAGAAGCCGCGATATATTGACGAAAACAAGTGTATTGGATGCGGTTTATGCGCTACAAAGTGTCCATCGAAAGTTTTAGATGAATTTAATATGGGTTTAAGCTTTAGAAAAGCAATCTACATACCTTTCCCACAGGCTGTGCCTAGGAAATACACT
>CAZKRR010000082.1:0-6091 GCA_964555135.1 uncultured Nitrososphaeria archaeon | reverse complement strand
ATATCGAGCCTATGGAGATGCTTAGAACTGCTGTCTCATACCTTGGAAACCTAGATCCTGGAAGACATGATATGAGTTTAGAAGGCGTGATGAGGAAAACAATTAGATTGATCTCTAAGATGCCTACCATTATCGCATACTGGTATAGAATCAGAAATGGGAAAGAAATGGTATACCCTGACCCAAGGTTAAACCATGCTGAAAACTTCCTTTATATGATGTTTGGTACTAAGCCAGACCAGTTATCCGCTAGAGCAATGGATGTTTCATTTATATTGTATGCTGAGCATGAGATGAATGCATCTGCTTTTACCGCTGTTGTTATTGCTTCAACTTTAAGTGATTACTATAGTGCTATTGTTGGTGCTATCGGTGCTCTTAGAGGACCACTACATGGATATGCAAATGTAGCGGCAATGAGACAGTTCGAAGAGATAGGTAGCCCCGAGAATGTAGATAAATGGTATCAAGAGTATATCTTAACTGGTAAGAAGAGGGTTATGGGTGCAGGTCATAGAGTATACAAAACATACGACCCAAGAGCAAAAATATTCAGAGAATATGCAAGAGAATTCGCTGAAAGATGTGGAGGTAGGGTAAAAACATATTATCAGATTGCAGACCGATTAGAAGACTACGTAATGAAGCAACTCTGTGAAACTAGAAACATCTGCACAAACTGTGATTTCTGGAGCGGTATAGTCTATTATGCTATGGGGATCCCAGTAGACCTCTATTGCGCGGTTTTTGCAGCTGCAAGAACGGTAGGTTGGTCAGCTCACATAGTAGAATATGTAACAGAAAACAGGATTATCAGACCAAGACTATATTATGATGGAGAGATTGAGAGAGAATACGTATCAATAGAAAATCGCTAGCACTGTACAACATCATCCTTATTATTTTTCTTTATAGCTTAACAATCAAAGTTAACTAGCCGGCTTAAACTATCGTATCTTCAATAATATCGGAGATTACATACTTCTCGATACTCCATAGTTTATCTAGGAGCCTCTTCCTCTGATCAACTGGAAGAACGTTTTCAGATAGTTCATTGAACTTATCTTCTAATTCTTTATCTGTTAATGGGTTTTTCGGATGCCCTTTTGCATAATCTACTTGTTCTTCAAACTTTCTTCCATCACTCATTATCAGAGTAATTCTATTTGGGAATGCTTTAGGATAAATCCTATCTAGCTCTGGATCTACTTTAACTTCCATCTTCTTCATCAAAGACAATACTGCTGGGTTTCTTATATCATTGTAGTGTTCAATTTTTATCCGGCCCCAAACCAAAGAAGCAGCAACTATCCACATAAGAGAGTGATCTGCAGTTTCTTTTGTACGTGGATCCCATTTTTCAGGATCCTTCGGTCCAATAATATCGTATGCTGTTTGGTATGTTTCTATTATAATCTTCCCTATCTTATTAACGTCTACCTGCTCTCTCAGTTTGAGTACTGCATCAACTGCGGTCTGTGCATGATATTCTACTGGGTAAGGCTTGATGTAAGTATCTAGAATACGTCTAGGCTTTTTCTTTTCAGATAATGATTGAAGTCCATCAAAGTCAAATTCTCCGTGGAGTAGCTGCTTGATAAATCCCATTTCTCCCTCAAAAGGTTTGAAAGGACCCGTGAATCCCTCCATAGCTAAAATTGATGAGAAGACAGCATTTCTAGTAGAGTTTGCAGCCGCAGCTCCCTTCCACATACTTAATTCACCTACCCTGGTCTGCCTCATAGATGCATGGGCTACAGCATAGATTGATAGAGCATGATGTATCTTTTCTTTATCAAGTCCGAGGAGCTTACATGAGAGAATAGTGCTTCCTACTCCCAGAAAGTTTACATGATCCCATCCTCTCCTCCTTAAGCTTCCACAATCGCAGAGAGTTACAGCGACTTCATACCCGATAGCTGTAGATGTAATGATATCTTTCCCGCTAGAGTTTAATGCATCTCCGAGCCCTAGTGCAGCTGCAATCATATCGCTTGGATGGAGAGGCTCCTTGGAGAGATATGTATCATTATAATCATGGTATCTTATCATTATCCCGTTTATGAAAGATGACCAGTCAGGTGAAACAGTGTATCTCGTACCGATTATCCGTCCACCCCTCTGGGTAGCGTATAGAGATGCAGCACGCCTACTTTTTACGACTGGCTCAGAATTATATGCAGCGAAGGCTACGGCTAAGCTATCTATAATCCTTCTTTTTACTTCATGCATTGTTTCACTTGGAATCTTACTATAATCTATCTCTGAAGTATACTCTGAAAGAATGGTGGTTACCCTATCCAACCCAGTTCACGTTTTTAATATATTTCTTTAATGTTTTTAAATATTTTCTTGTCAAATTCCTCATACTCATAGTATCCGATTAATTCGTAGAGTTCTCTACGTGTAAACATTTCTGGAACAAGCTCTCTCTGGGTTCCCCTCTCCATCAGTAGGGATAAAGCTTTCTTCATAGAGTACATAGCTACTCTAAGCAATGTTACAGGGTATATTACGAGCTTGTATCCCATGCTCTCAAGCTTGCTGGCTTCTATTAATGGAGACCTACCGAACTCAGTCATATTTGCGAGTAGAGGAGCTTTGATTCTCGATGCAAACTCAGCAAACTCTTCTTCAGACTCTAATGCTTCTGGGAATATGACGTCAGCACCTGCTTCCAGATACATCTCTGCTCTCTTGATAGCATCTTCTAAACCTGTTACACCTCTTGCATCAGTCCTAGCTATAATAACAAAGTCAGGGTTGCTTCTAGCTTCAGCTGCAGCTTTAATCTTCCTAGCCATCTCATACATGGGGGTAAGCTGCTTCCCAGAAAGGTGACCACACTTCTTCGGTAGTACCTGGTCTTCTATCTGGATGGCTGCTGCACCTATCTTCTCAAATTCTCTAACAGCTCTAACCACATTGAGAACCTCCCCATACCCAGTATCAATATCAACTATAACGGGAAGGTCTACAGAATCACATATATAGCTTACAATCTTAACCATTTCATCTAGAGTTATAATCCCTAAGTCAGGCAAGCCTAGAGAAGCAGTAACCGCAGCTCCTGAAACATAGACAGCCCTAAACCCCATCTTCTCAGCTAGCATCGCAGTTAAAGCATTAAAGACTCCTGGCACCATCATTATCCCCGGCTTCTTTAATTCTTCTCTCAAAAGTTTCACAGAGTCTCTTTCCCTACGTTTAAGAATAACTGCTGATAAGATACGCTCCACCTCAAATAGATATTATAAAAATTAGCTTTAGAATAATTTTTCGCTTAAGAATGAAGAGAAAAAATCATTGTTAAGTCAAAATCTAAGACAGCGATCCCTGTGTAAGATGCATGGAATTAAAGTTTTTTAAATACATATTAATCACATTATCTGATCTGGTTTGTCATCCATTAAAGATGAGATTGAGAGAGCTAATAGTGAAGCTGTGGAAAAGATGATGGAAGCAGACCCCATATGGGTTGATATGGGACCTGCGAGAGAAAAGATCCCAGGTTTACGTGATTACATGCTACTGCATGCTGGTCCACCTCTCTCATATGAGAATGCGAGTGGACCAATGAGGGGAGCTATAATAGGTGCAATACTATATGAGGGGTGGGCAGACTCGGTTGAAGAAGCTGAAGAATTAGTGAAGTCTGGTCAGGTAGTATTAGAACCTGCACATGAACATAATTCTGTAGGACCCATGGCTGGGATAATCTCTCCCAGTATGCCAGTTTACGAAATTTATGATAAGAGGTATGGAAATAGAGCTTACTCTAATATGAATGAAGGAATCGGTAAAGTATTGAGGTACGGTGCATATAGTAAGGAAGTCATAGATAGATTGAAGTGGATGGAAGAAGTTGCTGGTCCAGTCTTGAAAGCAGCTATAGACATCGTTAGAAGAGAGAGGGATGGCATACCTATAAAAACTATAATTGCACAAGCTCTCCAGATGGGGGATGAATGCCATAATAGACATATCGCTGCTACGAGCTTACTAATGAAAGAATTGAGTCCAAGCATTATCGAGACTGGTTTCGATAAAGAAACAATAAAACAAGTATATCTATTCTTAGCGAATAACAATTTTACAATGCTTAACCTATGCATGGCCGCTGGTAAAGCTATGACCCTGGCAGCTCACAACATAAAATATAGTACAATAGTAACAGTAATGACTAGAAACGGTACTGAAACAGGCATAAGAGTAAGCGGGCTAGGAGATAGATGGTTTACAGCTCAAGCACCTACTCCTAGGGGCGTATGGTTCCCCGGATATAGTGAGGCAGATGCAAATCCTGATCTAGGCGATAGCTCTATAACTGAAACAGCTGGATTCGGTGGATTCGCAATGGCAGCTGCGCCTGCGATAGTTTCATGGGTTGGAGGAAGCGTCCAACTAGCTTTCGAGATCACCAATAAAATGTATGAAGTAACCTACACGAAGCATAGATACTTCCTAATACCATACCTTAATTTCCAAGGAACACCTACCGGAGTAGATATTAGGAAGATCGTAAAGACAGGGATTGTACCAACAATAAATACTGGGATAGCTCATAAACAGCCTGGAGTAGGCCAGATAGGAGCTGGATTAGTATCATTCCCCTTCGAAGTATTCAAGAAGGCTTTCGAAGCCTACGTAGAAGAATATGGAATATAATTATACAGCATACTCGATAGGATGGTTCGCTAATAAAGTCATAAAGAAGGGAAAAAGAGCAATAGTTCAATACATATTCGAGAATACATTCTATTTAAACTATGGAAACGACATGGTTGTAGTTACTAGAAGGAACTATCCTTCTCCAATCAGTATAATTCTATCGTCAGATAAACAGGAAAAACCATTCAATAAGATACTGAGAATAGGCGGGGAAGCCTATACCAGTAAAAATACTATAAAAATTAGCAACTTGGTAATCAATATTGACAGCCCAGAAACCTATAAACCAAGAAATTTGCCTGACCCAGACATAGAAAGTTTAAAAGCGGCAAAGAAAGTATTTGATAAATCGTTGAAAGCCATCTTCATACTTTATTCTTGTACACCTATGAAGATCCCCTTATTTAAAACCCTAGAATTCAAGAAATTCGTAGATGAAGTCGTTTATCCATTCTCGAGAAGACAGACAGATGTTATACGTGACCCGGAAAAATATAGGATTTTATTAGGAGTCGGCGAAGGCTTTACCCCCTCAGGAGATGATTTTCTCCTAGGATTTATCGTAACTATAAATTCATTCAATAAATTACTGTCTATACGTAAGATAAGGTTGGATGAGAAGCTTCTCTTAAATTCTACAGCCTGGGTTAGTGCAATGTACCTGAAGTATACTCAGTTAGGAATTTATGATGGGAGGATAGAGAACTTTTTGTCCGCCTTACTGGAGGGGGATGAGAATATGGCAACCGACGCTTTAATAGATATCATTGGGAGAGGCCACATTTCTGGTCTTGATATTTCACTGGGGATGGTCACTGGGTTAGCATGTATTCTAGAATATCTTGGAGATAGAGGCCCCCTCTCTAAAATCGTGAGGTATATAGAGAATTTTTATTAACTACAGAGACTATCACGTATTTCGAGATGCCTGTTAAGGTTAAGATGTATTCTAGGCTAAAAACATTAACGGGATCTGGGGAGATAAATCTTGAAAGACCTCCGGAGACCGTTAGAGAGTTGCTAGAATATTTAACTAGTAGATTTGGAGAAAAATTTAGAGATGCAGTCTATCCTCAGGGAAGATTAAGAGACAATCTTGTAATAATGGTGAATGGGCACAGCATTAAACTCCTGAAAGGATTGGATACGCCTTTAAAAGAAGAAGATGAAGTCTATATCGACGTCATTGATATACTAGAAATTGTTGGAGGGGGATAAGCTTATCTAGGCCATGCTCTTCAATATTCTTCAACAATCAATATATTCTGACTACCAACATTCAAAAGAAATCTTTATTTGTAACAGCTAGTAATGAGACCTTGATGAGGCTTGGTTATAGTTAGAAACATAGTTAAAGAGAATTATTTTAGAGATTCTATACAGCTTATGCAGTTATCTGAAGAAGCTAAGAAACTTCCAG
>CAZKRR010000081.1:0-6160 GCA_964555135.1 uncultured Nitrososphaeria archaeon | reverse complement strand
AAGAATGTATTCGGTGGAAGAATATACAGTTACCCACTAGATAAGTATTTTCCAGAGTGGAGGAAAGATGCACCTATAGAAAGATGGGTAAGAAGGGAAGCTCTATCCATACTCTGCAAAGATAACACAGTAAATCTTGAGTACGAGATAAGTAGGAGGCTTAACGGATACGATAGTTTTACAGCATTTTTAAGTAGATTCTTGAAATGGCTGGCATTAAAAGTAGAAGAGAAGAACGTGATTGTTGCAACAAATCTAAGAGTAGACGAAATCTTATTCAGAGATGGTGTAGCTTATGGGGTAAGAATTGGAGAAGATAAACTTGAAGCAGAATACATTGTTATAGCTGAGGGTGCAAATACTCTACTCTTAGAACAACATGGATTAAGAGCAAGAACATCACCTAAAGATATAGCTGTAGGAATAAAAGAAGTTATAAAACTTGGTAGAGAAAAGATAAATGAAAGATTCAGCTTAAGAGATGAAGAAGGCTTAGCTCAGTTCTTAATAAGCCCAGTGTTCGGAGGCGGATTCATATACACAATGAGGGAATATGTTTCCATAGGAGTGATCTATAAACCATTATTTAATAATCAGGTTGAAGCAAGAGATGTAATAGAAGAATTAAGAATACACCCACACATCTCCAAACTCCTAGGAGACGGCATACCAATAGAATATTCAGCCCACATAGTAAGAGAAGCAGGATACAGAGATCTAATTCATAAACCGTACGGTAGAAGCTACATCGTAGTTGGAGATGCTGCAGGACTAATGTTAAACACGGGATTCACAATAAGAGGAGTAGACCTTGCAATAGAATCTGGAAGACTAGCTGCAGAAGCAATTGATAAAACCCCTCCAGGAGAAGAACCAATATTATACATGAAGCTACTTCGGGAAAAAGGAATAACAACCACCTTAAAGAAGTTCAGAAAGGTTTCAACAATACTATCCGGTCAGAGAATTTATAGAGAATATCCAGAGATAATCTGCCAATTATTCGAGAAAATGTATACTGTAGATGAGTTTCCTGAAACACTCAATGAATCACTAAAGAAAGTTGTAGGAGGAAAAACCTCAATTATTCGATTCATCCTTCAATTACTAAATATGGTGAGGAACCTATGAAGAAAATGAGTGTTGAGGAGAGGTTAGCATTAACAAAGTTTGAAGTATATAGTGAGCCACATATAATCTTACAGAAGGAGAAATGTAAAGTATGCAACTTCAGGATTTGCATATCTTCATGTCCAGCTGGATTATTCGCCATAGATGAATCTGGAGAAATCACATTTACATATGAGGGATGTCTTGAATGTGGGACTTGTAGAATAGTATGCCCAGAGAATGCTATTGAATGGAATTACCCACCTGGTGGATTCGGTGTTCAATATAAATTTGGGTAAGGAATTAGATAGTGGCCGTAAATGGTTAACGCTGAGGAATTTCTTGAGATAATCAAGATACTTGAAGATAGATACAGTATCCAGCTACCTGAACATGTAAGAGAAGATCCATTCAAGATACTTATAGGAACAATACTTTCACAGCGAACTAAAGATGAAATTACCGATAAAGCTTATGAAGCATTATTTAGAAAGTATCCATCAATCAAATCCTTAGCAAATGCATCAGTTAGAGAGATTGAGAAATTGATCAAACCAGTAGGATTCTACAGAATCAAAGCTAGAAGAATAAAACAAGTCTCTAAAATAATACTAGAAAAGTATTCGGGAGTCCTCCCAAAAAATAGAGAAGAATTATTAAAGCTTCCAGGAGTAGGAGATAAGACAGCAGACATAGTTTTATCCTTCGGCTATAATCTACCAGAAATAGCTATAGATACTCATGTAGAAACAGTAGTAAAGAGACTCGGAATCGCAGATGAAGAAGACAGATATATGGAGATTAAGAGGAAGCTCGAAGAAATAACACCTATAGAGAAACGCTCAATCTTGAATATAATCTTCGTATCTTTAGGCAAGGAAATCTGTAGAAAACCAAAACCAAGATGCACTATCTGCCCAATAAATAGATTCTGTAAATATTATCAAAAGACACATCTAGCGAGAGAAAGTTAAAGTTACCCGCATATAGAAGAATATATTGTATCGTCTGATCAACAGTTTAGATAACTATATGAATCTCCATGATATCTATTTTCTAGACGGTCAAGGCGTAGAGGAGATGCTAGAAGTGGTGAAGAAAAGTAATGGTTGAAGTAGAGATTATTGAAGAAGATGAGAAATCAATAAAAGTCCAGCTTGAAGGCTTGCCATTATCTATTGCGAATGCTATAAGAAGATTTACAATAAACGAGGTTCCAACAATGGCTATTGAAGAAGTCTTAATAATAGAGAATACTTCAGCAATGCCTAATGAAGTTCTAGCTCACAGAATCTCTCTAATACCATTCATCTCAGATATAGATAGGTATGTGGCACCTGAAGAATGTGATTGTGGCAGTAAGCTGGGATGCGAGAAATGTGTTGTAAGATATGTTGTTAGAGCTGAAGCATTAGATGAAACAATAACAGTTTATTCGGGAGACATCATACCAGAAGACCCTAAAACTACAGTTAAACCTGTAAGTCCAAAGATACCGATAGTTAAACTAGCTCCAAAACAGAGGATAGAGATAGAGCTGTACGTCAGAGTAGGGAAAGGTAGAAAGAATGCGAAATGGCAAGCAGCTATATCCTCACTATATGAGAAGGACAATGAACCAAACAAAAGAATACTATTTATTGAATCTATAGGATTCCTGCCTGCCAGAAGAATCCTTAAAGAAGCTGTCAATATTCTTAAGAAGAAGATTCAAGAATTAAATGAGAAGATAGTGAGAGATATCGGGGTGTCATAGAAATGGTTAGTAGGAGGAGAAATGTTAAGCCAGGCTTCAGGGACACGATACTCTCCCAGATACCTGTCAAGTTAAGGAAAACGAGGTTCTGGAAGAGAGTAATTGAAGAAGCTGAGAAATCTAGAAGAAAGAAGAGAGTAGTTAATCTATACAAGATAAACCGATTAACAAATACGGGAGACGTAGTCTACGTGGTTGGGAAAGTACTAGGCGTAGGAGAATTATCTCATCCAATAACTATATCAGCATTCTCACTCAGTAGGGCAGCCTACATGAAGATAAAGAAAGCAGGTGGAACAATACTTACAACTGGAGAGTTTGCTCAAAAATACCCGAATGGGAGCAATGTTAAGCTTATAGGATAACTTGGGTAGGGGTTATATACGGGTAACAATAATAGAAGGTCGAATAACTAGATGTTAGAGCAGGCAGCATCTGGAAGAATAGTCGTTGATGCGGATAGGCAGAAGCTAGGTAGGATGGCTTCTAGAATTGCTAAGCTACTCTTATCTGGAGTTGAAGTAGTAGTTGTAAATGCTGAGAAAGCAGTCGTTACCGGTAGCAAGAATGCTATTCTAGAAAAGTATCTAAGATTGATGAGGAGGAGACAGCTTACATCTCATAAAGTCGTTAAAGTATGGTATCCTAGAAAACCAGATAGGCTAGTCTGGTATACGATTGTTAGAATGCTTCCACGTAAGAAGCCTAGAGGTAGAGATGCGGTTAGGAGATTGAAAGTGTATGTCGGCATACCTGAACAATTCCAGAATATTGAGAAGACAAGTTTCAAAGATGCAGGTCTAGGCGATGGCGTAAGCAAGTCCGGGAGAGTACAAAGATACATGACTATAGAAGAAGTATCTAGGATAATTAGGGGTGGGAGATAAGATGGTTAAAGTTTTTGGCCCATTTGTAGGTAGGAGGAAGACAGCAATAGCAAGGCTCTTCATAAGACCTGGAAAAGGAAACATATACATTAATAATCAACCG
The DNA here is from genome assembly GCA_964555135.1 of uncultured Nitrososphaeria archaeon. Classification (GTDB taxonomy): domain Archaea; phylum Thermoproteota; class Nitrososphaeria_A; order Caldarchaeales; family Wolframiiraptoraceae; genus Geocrenenecus. The sequence goes on along the minus strand of CAZKRR010000081.1, from coordinate 2,304 downwards.
ATAACATACTTTGGAAATGAAATCATTAGAAACAAGATGCTAACACCATTGTATTTTGATGAAAAATTCTGGAAGAATCATGACTTCTACGTGAAAGTTGAGGGAGGTGGAGCAATGGCGATAGCAGACGCGGTATCCTTCGCATTAGCGAAGGCATTAGCTTCAAGAAGCGAAGTAGTAGCACAGAGAATAAAAGAATATAATAGAGTTCTATTAGCGGAAGACCCTAGACAGGCGGAACCCAAGAAGCCGAATCGATACTCAGCGAGAAGATTCAAGCAGAAATCATATAGATGATATTTTGACAAGATTTAGTATAACGAGAGAAACCATTAAAGATTTAACTTATATGATGATTTGTTAGGACTTCAACATATTTATAGAAATGGTCGGGAAATATGAGTATTGAGACACCATCTATATTATAGAGTTTCTCTAGACCTGCTACTACAGCCCCAGAGCTTAAACCTATCGGTAGCCCTTCCATGTTAGCTACTTTTGCTAACCCTTCAATAGCTTCTCTCTTAGTAACATCAATTACTTCATCTATCTTCACATAATGTATCCACTTCATACCTGTCTCAACTCTTCTCATGCCTGGTATTATTTCGTCTTTAGCAGGTTGAACACCAATAATCTCTACTTTATCTTCATATCTACTCTTAAAGTAGAATGAGATAGCACTTGCATGACCAGATGTTCCAAGAGCACAGATTATTCTTGTAGGTCTCAGATTAATGCTCCTCAACTGGTAATCAAGTTCTTTACATGTAAATCTTAGATGAGAGATAAAGTTTGCATCATTCTCAAACTGGTTGATATGTAATGCATTATCTCTTATAGAATCCTGTCTCACACGGTCTATAGCCTGTATAGTCAATTGTTCTGGAACTCTAACTACTTCTGAACCTAGAAGCCTTATGTAGGTATCACTACATCTTTGAACAGTCTGTGGAAGATAGATCCTAATTTTTAGATTAAAACTCTTACCTATACATGCTAAAGCTATACCTGTATTGGTTGAGGAAGCTTCATAGATTAGCCTAGTATCTAGCTTTGGATTATTCTCAAATGCATCTACAACCATGTACCATCCAATCCTATCTTTAATGCTATTACTGAAAGGGTTCAAGTACTCAAGCTTAGCCCAAACATTACGTAAACTATTTGAAAGAGAGTTAAGCCGGACTAGAGGAGTAGGCCAACAAGATTTGATTAACTCATTATGATTCCTACAAACCCTCAGTGGATTATATTCTAAGTCTTTATCAAATCCAAGTTCTTCCAGCGTTAAATCTACATCTTCATTAGAACCGAGGCTTATAGGGATGTACCTGACTCCTAAAATCTTTAATGCATGAAACCTCCTATAATCCTCTATACACAGATTGTATTCTTCATCTACTAGAACCGTTTCGGTAACTCTACCCAACCTAAGTAGTTTAGCGGCTTCATCTAGTAGTTCTTCTATAGGTGGTCTAGGAGGAGACTTAACATCTTCTATAGATACAAGCTTCATTTATGGCGCCTCCATTAATTTTTCCAGAGGAATGTTAACCTCAGGGATTAAAAGTTCTCTAAGGATGTGTCTACTTGTTTTATATGGAAGCTTATTTTCAGTTAATCCTGCATTGATAACCACTTCTTTAGTCACATTCCAGTCTTCACGCCATGAATATACTTCAACCAGGGAAGAAGAATAGTCTATTAGGAATACCGGAGCAACCTTTGCTCCTAACATCTTTAACACAGCATACCTATGGTGGCCGTCCAACACAATATAATATTTATCTTCAACGAGGAGAGGCTTCTTTAACACTTTATCTTCAACGATCTCATCATATAGCTTCAGGAGGTATTCTCTACATACTTCCTCATGGGGTTTAAGAAGCTCTATCGGTACTATGTGTATTCTCCAAGGAATGAGAGGTTTTTTCCTCCTAAGAGATAATGACACAAATGTGGATCCCCATTATAACACCGTAATACTTACTTATTAACCTTATTTAATTAACAAATAAAAATTGTATGAGACAGGGTAGCTAAAACTTCTTTGGGACCTACTAAATGTTAAACTTATATAGTGTGTCTTTCGAAGTGATGATGAGAATACTTGATGTTTCCTATTAGATGTTTTACATGCGGTGCATTGATAGCTGATAAATGGGAAGAATACCAGTCAAGAGTAGAGAATGGAGAAGAACCAGGAAAAGTCTTAGACTCTCTAGGGGTAAAAAGATACTGCTGTAGAAGGATGTTCCTCACCCACTATGAAGTATTCGATGAAATAGTAAAATTCCACAC
>CAZKRR010000080.1:0-6192 GCA_964555135.1 uncultured Nitrososphaeria archaeon | reverse complement strand
CAACTATATTCCGATTGATATAGTATGTCCAGTTGTAGATGTTTAGGTTTGGTTCGAGTTCAGGAGCTGTTACGCCTACTTGCTTAGAGAGTTCTATGACTTCTTTCTTGAGAGATTCAATCTCACCTTGGCGTGAAATATATCCTCCAACCCCTCCAATCGCTAATCCTAATACTCCGGCTACAGCAACCTTAAAAATATCTCTTCTACTAACCATCAAATAGTACTTCGAGCTTAGAAGTATATATGGTTTTATACAACATATACTTCTCCAACTCGTAAAACACAGTTTATGTGGAACCTTAGAGATGATAGTTGAATTTTCTATGTAGTGTAAGATAAAATAAGCCGTTTTGGATAATGCATCAATGAATTCTTTGAGACTATTGATGAGATAAATGATATATGGTCAGTAACAGATTAGACGGCTTCAATCATCTCTAGAGGTTGTTCGACACCTTTAACTATTGGTGCAACCTCCTTGAATGCTTCCAGATGTTTCTCAACATCCTCCGGAGTGTGTTGGATGGAGATAGTCCATTGCTCATCCGGGCCTGTGGCTGCAGGGATGATACCTCTATTCAGCATAGAGATAAAGTATCCAAACCATTTCCCGAAATCGCATTTAAGTAGTTCCCGATAGTTTCTAACATGTTCTTGGTCTGTGAAGAGTACTGCTCCACTTATACCTATGGAGCTTACTAATGCTTTTATCTTATAGTCTGCTATAATATCTCTATATCCTTTAGCAAGCTGCTCACCTAGCTTAGCGGCTTTATCTATTGCTTCTCTAGTAAGTATCTTCTCTAATGTGATTATTCCAGCCTTGACTGATAGTGGATTCGCATTGAATGTTCCAGCATGGGAAACTTTGCCTGGTCCGAATAGCTCCATGATCTCTTTCCTACCACCTATAGCAGATAATGGTATCCCTCCACCTATCGCTTTACCTAAAGCTTTCAAGTCAGGTTTAACACCATATCTCTCCTCTGCTCCACCAAACCATTTACCACAAGTTTTTACTTCATCAAATATGAGGACTGAGTTGTACTCATCGCATAACTTCCTTAATGTTCTAAGAAACTCTGGATCAGGCTCTATAACACCCATATTCATGGCTACAGGCTCAAGTATGACTCCAGCAATCTCGTCTCCATATTTTTCGAAAAGCCTATCTACAGATTCTACATCATTGAACTGTGCTACTACTGTATACTTAGAGACTTCTGGTGATAGCCCTGGTGAGGCTGGTACAGGTATAGGGTGTTTAGTATGCCCGGTTTTTGAAAGGTGGGGTTTAACGCTTACAAGTAGATTATCATTACTTCCATGATAGCATCCTTCAAACTTCATAATCTTATTTCTCCCCGTGTATGCTCGAGCCAATCTAACAGCGTACATAGTAACCTCCATGCCTGTTGAGTTGAATCTAACCATATCTAGTTTAAACCTCTCGCATATTATTTTGGAAAGCATGATAGATTCGCCAGATTCATGCCCAAAGATTGTACCTTCTTCTAAAGTCTTCTTCAATTCTTCAACAAGTATAGGGTGGGAGTGCCCTGCAACTAGTGCTCCGAAAGCCATGTTGAAATCTATATACTCATTCCCATCAACATCCCATATCCTCGACCCCTTAGCCTTCCTCACAAAGATTGGAAAAGGATCATGGACTCTATAATTACTATGAACACCAAAGGGTGTAAGACGCTTATTCTCCTCGAAAAGCCTACATGAGGTAGGAGCACGCTTCATAAACTTCTCATACTCTGCAGAAAAAGACACTATCTCATCCCTCGAGTAAACAAGTCTACAGCACTTATATTAGATTTTTCAATATATATTAATACCAGTCTTCAACCTCATTATACCACTTCTTCTTTATACCGATTGATGCTCTTTTAATCCATTTCTTCGTTTTTGGTCTTTCTTCTAGGTAATTCACTATCCTGTTTATTCTATTTATGATTATTGACTTGCTTTCTTGGTCTATCTCATATTTTTCAACTTCACTAGTTATCAGTTTAAGGTTAGTGGTTACAGTATACCAGAAACCCCAATCATCTAGTAGACCTTGATAATCAAATACTTCTAAGTTTATTTTATCATTATCATCGTAGCCTATTTCATGGGCTCGAAGAAGAATTATAACATCTTTTATGTCTTTATCATTTATTTTAACGATCTGGAGTTTCTCCAGTAGTAATTCCGTTAAAGGGATGGTTATCGGGTCTGCTTCAAGCCTCTCAACGAAATTTATGGTATGGTTCATCTGAAGCTTATCTAAAAATATCTCGACCATCGGTATTCTGGGTCCATAGTATATCTGTCTAGTCATGCCATAATACATTAGAAGTCTATTATCTACTTGATATCCTCTCTCCCTGAGAAGGTTAACGTATTTTTCTCTTTGACTTCCATATCCTGCCAAGTCTATATCTGTGAATACTTTTTGACCAAGCCTGCCCAGCTTATTCCATAATTCTTCATACTCTCTACTATGAATATATATTGCAATGCCGCCCATTAATCGTAGAGTTAGTTTATCTTTATTAGCGGACTCAACTATACTTAAAGCTTCATTTACGAATTCTTCTGGTTTAGGATACTCTTCTAATGGGACCTCACTCGGCAATCTAAATCTGTGCACATGCATCACCCTGAGACGAACATAAAATTCTTAACTTTATCTTTCTCTAAATCCAGTATGACTCCTTTCATTATACCTTCTCCGTATTCACTTCCAGGGTTTAGGCAGAGGGTCCTACCTATCTTGACAGAGCCTTTGGATTCATGTATATGTCCATGAAGGCCGAGTAGGGGTTGATACTTCTTTATAGCTTCCAAGACAGCTATACTACCTACGTGGACCATTTCTGAAACAGAAGGGGTTAAGTCTTTAGAAAGTTTCGGTGCTAGGTCGAGTGGTGTACCATACGGTGGCGCATGGAAATTAAATATACATCTTTCTAGAACATTTACTTTTTTAACTAGACTCTCTATTATCTCCGTAAGTTGATCCTCACTTACTTCTCTAGGAGTGTTCCATGGAGTTGGGTTGGTATGTGGCAGCGTTATCATCTCATGATACTCATCAATTTCTACTCTCTTCATTCCAGCATTAACGATTAAGTCGCTACTATCTAGGATCTCTTCAATCTCCCATGGATCGTCATTGCCTGCAGAAATGAAAAGTCTTATATCCTTGCCTCTCAACCTCTCTTCCGCTAATTTAATCCATCTGCTCAGCCTATCTTTAATATTCTCAATAAAGATTTTGTCTCTTAAATCAGGATTGTTACTTACCTCGTCAAATTCTTTTTTACTCATCTCAACTGGATAATATCCAGTAATACTTATCTTCTTCTTGATCTCGTCCAACTGGTCTTCTCTCACTCTTTTTACCTCACCTAAGAAAGCAAATGTATAGCTATTATCTTCATTCTTTATAAGAGGAATAACCAACTTCCCCGAGAGATCTCCCAACAGTATACCAACGTTTATCTTGTATATTTGTAGAGCGTTAAGGAATTTTCTAAAAACATAGTCTGAACCATGTATATCTGTTGCAAATAGAATCCTAGTCATGCTTCGACACCATCATAGTTATAGAAGAGATAGCTATTCTGGAGGCAGCTCTTTCCACGCTAAGTCGATCTCTATCCCTTCCTTCTTCCACTTCCATCTCCAAGCATAATACCATAATGCTCCAAATATCCATAACCCGAGGAACCATGCGACCGCTAATGGTGTAACAGCCTCAAGGCCAGGCGCCGTGTAGAAGAAGTATAGCAGTATCCCGATATATATTACATCTACTATGCCTGCTATCGTTATAATTGGGATAAGACCTATCCTCCACCTACTGTATGGAGATGTTTCCCAAATAGTTCTTACCTTTCTTACGAATGGGAATATAATAGCTGCAACAGCCGTTACCCCCCATATGCTAACGCATTCGGTGGCTGTTACCGCCAAACCGGCAAACCATTCAGGGTTAAGAGAGTATAAGATTACTCCTATCTCGCTTGTTGCAAATACGAAAGCTAGATTCTTCAGCGGCGAAGCCCACCTTGGATGAACTTCTGAAAACCACATCGGCCCCATCCTATCCATCCCCCATGCAACGGCTATTCTACTGGCAGCTACGTAGGACATTGGAATCCATATGTAATCAGCCAAGATAATCGTTAAAGCAGCAAAAACCGCTAAGAGCACTCCCACTGCTGTTGAGGTATCTATGAAGACTCTCGATACTCCTACAAAGTTTGGTGGGAAAGGCATATTATATCCTTCTAACCCTGCATTATCTGCTACAGCTAATGCCTTCATAAACTCTGTCCCAACTACTTGCGGATACAATATAGAGAATACTAAAGCAAATATAGCTGGAACAATTATCGCGCCAACTTGGGATAGAAGCAGGTTTCTTTGAGGTCTTTTAACTTCACCGCCTATAACGCTTACAGCCCATCCATAGTGAGCCCACCAGGAATTTACAACCATTAAACCGAGAGTCCCGAATATTATCGGTAGAGTAGGAGTAAACACCTCAGGAGCCGCTTCTCTCGCAGCCTCGATCATCTCATGATAATTTAATGATCCATACTCGGCTGCCAGCTTATTCCATGCTTGAATAAAATCTGTATTAGTATGCACTCCAATAATTACACCAACTACGGCTAGGGTTATTACTGATAGTAGCATTATTATCTTCTGATGTATTAGATAGTACTTTAAACCGTAGAAGGTAAAAGCAAAACCAAGCAGGTTGACTATCGTTGCAACTGTGAACATTCCCACCGGCGAACTAACCCATTCAGCAGCCTCAACCAGCCCTATCATTCCAAACAATGTCCTAAGACCTGGATCAGCCACCCACGGCGCTAGTATAACAATCCATAACCACCATATGAAGAAGTCGCCAAAACTTACCGCCATACCAATTGCAGGATGAATAATTCTAGAATTATAGATATAGCATCCTCCACTTCTAGGCATTGAGGCTGCTAATATCCCCCAAACGAGAGCTACGCCTGGTAGTGTAAAGATTATGCTTAGGACAACCGAGCCTGTCAAGTCTCCTGAAGGAAAGAGGAAGACCCCCCAGCTTAAGAGCATCCATAACGCTATAGCTATTCCTTGATTTAAGAAGCCAAATGAAAATGCATCAATGAAACTTGCTTGTCTAACAAGCCCACTAGCTCTCCTAGCAAATACTTCTCTAGGTATAAATTCCTTACCCATTTCTCTAGAAAATACTACAATAGGTATGTTATAATATTTTTCTATGTATGTACCACTTCTATATATTATCTTCGCTATCTTAATTTGTAAACAAACATCATTCTCAACTTTGGAGTTTTGTAACTTCATACTTAAAATAACTCAGGAAAATTATCAGCTTAAGCTAATTCTAGATATTTCCGAACTGGTTAAACTCTTATCTCATAAGCAGGAAAAGACTACATAATCATCCAATCTTACTCCCTAGTTAGATGCCTACTATTGCATACTAGTTTTAAAGACTCTTCGTTCTGACTCTCAGATACTTTGTAATTGGATTATCATGGAATTACTAGGTGATGATTGAATAGGTTAAGGAATTAATGCAGCCATTATTGCTGCTTCTGTCCATAGTCTATTCTCTGCTTGATCGTATACAACAGACCATTTTCCCTCGATTACTTCTGTAGTCATCTCGTTCCCTCTATAAGCTGGGAGGCAATGCATGAATATCGCATCTTCTTTCGCGAGATTCATAACTTCAACTGTTACAGTAAATGGCTTAAAATCCTCCTTTCTTTTTTCTTTCTCCATCTCAGGCTTCCCCATACTCCACCAAGTATTAGCGTAAACAATGTCTGCTCCTTTTACAGCTTCTCTAATATCATGGATTATCTCTAGTCTTGTACCATTTCTTGAGGCCATGTCTTGACCGAACCTCCATATATCGGGTAGCGGCTCATATCCTTTCGGTGCAGCTATTATCAAATCCATTCTAAACAGAGGCGCTACAGTAATAAGTGAATGGCATACATTCCATATATCTCCTGTGTAAACCATTTTCAAGCCAGCCAGTCTACCCTTCTTCTCTCTGATGGTTAGTAGGTCAGCCATAGCTTGGCATGGGTGTTCTTCATCTGTTAAAGCATTTATCACAGGATTCCTCATGTATCTAGCATATTCTTC
>CAZKRR010000079.1:0-6249 GCA_964555135.1 uncultured Nitrososphaeria archaeon | reverse complement strand
TTGAATAGCTTAAAGCCACATGTGAAGGCTCTGGCTTTAGACGAAATTTTGAGGCGAGCTTGAATCGTTTTCAGAGCTTCAGGTTTTCTAAATCTAGCTAAGTACCATGATATAATCTGCATCCAGTATTCTTATCTAGAAGCTTCCATAGATGCTCTCAATTAAGATCAATAGTAGTTATTGTTGGCCCACTTTCAGGGTAGTCTCCAAGATTTATTAGCCAATCAACCTATAAGAAAAATGGAGTAACCGATGAGACTTTTTCATGATATAATAAAGCTCTGCAAAACAAATATTCTCAGAGAACTACGTAAAATATTCAACATCTTTAGTGATAGGAGAGACGTTAGGATAAACCGGACGCGAGGAGATGCTAAGAATGCTATACAAAACATCTTCTTAGTAAGCTGTCTTGTAGGTAGATTAAGCGGCCTGAAAATCCCGAATCTTTTCTTAGAAACTCTTGCGACTGAGAGAGGACATTCTAGGGAGACTTTTTACAACGTCAAGAAGGAGCTTCATGATAAAGGTCTAATTACCAAGAGTGATACACACAGCCAGTATATTGAATTATCGTCTGAGGGGCTACGTCTTGCCTCAAATATCCTCATAGGAAGGGAAGAGGATAATCCTAGATGGGAGGATATTCGTGAATCTGCAAGACAGCATCTATGGGTTTTTTGGATTCCAATGACACGTTTGAGGGATGATGAGAGAGACAACTTGCTTAGATCACTTCTCATACTATATTCTTACTCTCAAGGTGATAAACCGGAGGAATTTTACCGAAACCTATTGCTAAATATCCGACTTGATTTGAGTCAGCATGATTCTGTTGACGCTCTTCACCAAGAATTAGTTGACAGGCTAGTAAAGCTCTATTCGAAATTAGCGAGAATCTATGAAGAAGAATCTAACAAAAGAAGAGAAGAATCCCAAAAAGGAAGAAAGAGGCCGAAAGAGGAAAGAGAAGAATTACCTGCATCGCTTCAATTGATAATAAACTCCATTAATGTTCTCCATAGATATCGTGAGGATGTATGCATGATGGCATTTGTAGCTCGCGTGTTACGCTTTAGAAAATACCTAACAAACGTTGTTTGTTTAGTGATAAAAAGTATAATGTATATGCCTAGGTACATTTACCTTATCTATATTACTTTCTTGGCGGTATTACAGATGCTTTCCTCCTTTTATCCGATTATATACCAGATGTTTTCCACTATATTGCTCTGGTTTGCAGGAGGAATACTTACACACATTGTGCTGGGCCTCGTCTTACTATACGTAATAGTGAAGATCGATAGAAGAACTATATAAAGCAAAGTCAGTTACTGTGGAAACTAACATTAGTCTCCGATACGAAGAACCTTCTCAAACTGGAGACTAATATTAGTATACAGTATCGTTGAAATCAGACATTTTCCTTAATTTTGTTGGAGAGATGAAGCGGGAAAATGGGTCATCAATTAACATAACATCAGGCGATTACCAACATCACGATTCTGAGTTAAGCAAACTATCTAGAAGCACATTTAATGATGATGGTACCTCTAGACCAATGGATAGTTGTTCTGAGGATAGATTAAACTGTACTACATCTCTAGACGATGGGGATGAAGATGTAGAGGTAGCTAAGATTAAACTGGTACGAGTGTGGGGCTTCGAAGATTCAACATGTATGATTATAATGCTTGGGGATGCCGGGGATGAGCTTGCAAGAATGCCTGTAAAAGTAATAGATAACGAGATAAGGTACTACTCTCCGCTCAAGAAGATTAAGAAACTTCTTCGCTACGGAGAATTTCCAGCGATTGGTTCATATGTGTATAGGGAATTCAATACTCGTAAAATCATGAAAGCTATCAGAAAGTGTTTAAATGAGGGTACTAGTGAATTGGAAGTTTTAAAGTGCTACTTGAGTCGTGGCGAGATTGTGCTTCGGAGAGGGCTCGAGATAGAAAGTCTAAGGTTCAGGCAGAAAGTAAGGGTCAGTAAGTATATAGTGGATTTTCGAGTATTAGGTAGGAGGAATATATTCATAGATGTGGTCGAAGACGGTAGAAGAGATTCTCAGAGAGTTGGAGAGTTGCAAGATAAGATGCAGAAGATAATAGAACGCGGCTATCTCTACTACTGGATACTTGAAGGAGAGATGCTTTCTGCTGCTCAAGAAATTGTAGAACTCATAGTTGGGATAGCATCAGGGAGGAAAGTTTATCCACCAGGTTTATTGACTGTTAAAAGACTGAAAACAGATGAAAATTCTATTAACACAACTATCGAATTAAGATTACGGAAAGAAATCCTGCCTAACGGGAAAAGGAGGATAGTAGATGTCTATGAAGTATCTAGATACATGATTATGAGTATGGGGAGCATTAGACTACCTCGAGAAGTCAAGAAATATGCAAGATTTTCACAGGATCTTTTCAACCTCCTAGGAAACAATTACTTCTACAGTTCTGATGTAGCAGAGTATAAGAAAATCTACAATAGACTCATAAGATTCGGTAAAACAAGAATGACTGTTAAGAAGTTCACTTCTGATCAAGACAAGACGCATGTAGAAGATGGTGAGCAGAAATGATGACTAAGCTGCGCATTCACAATATGTCTCCAGAGCAGAGAACGTATGAGAAATGCTTGAAGAATTGGGTGAAAGTGAAACTGGTCAACTCGACTAAGAAAAATCCACTAAGAGGGGATGTTGATGGCTGAAGAGTTTAAGAAGGTTTCACTGGATGAGCTTCGATTTAGGTTTAAGGTTAGACGAGATCCTGGGGATATCGGCTCTCTTGCTGAATCTATTAGTAAGCATGGTATCCATGAACCGTTGATCGTATCTGAGGCTGAGGATGGAGGCTATGAGGTTATCGATGGTCTTCGAAGATGTCTAGCTGCTAAGGAGGCTGGTCTTAGAGAAGTGCCGATACACATTGTAGGCAAGAACCTAGGTTTTTATGAGTTTCTACTAATCATGTGGGAGCAGGATAAGGAAAAGAAGAAATTAACTCTCGATGAGAAGGCAGCAATAGTAAGCGTCTTTGTTGATGAGTTTGGCGTTAGGAAGACAGCTAGGAAGCTTAGGATACCTAAATCTACTGTTGAGACTTTGGCTAAAGCTGGTAGAGTTTTCCTATCGGTCCAGAAGACTGTCCAACCCTCGGACGGCAAGAGCCAGTTGAAGATCAGAGTCAACGTTAAGCTTGCAGAAGTAATAGCTAGAAGATTGCAAAGCCTAGGCTACAGCGGTGAAAGGTTTGAAGATACTGCTGCAAGACTATACCTTGCACTCTCAGGCTTACCTACGAAGACTGCTCTACTAGTCTTGGATAAATGGGTCCAGAATCCAAGCCTTGAGAATATAGATGAATTAATTAACGAGTGTAGAAGTTTAGGAGAAGTTTACCGTTTCAAGCCTGTCAAGATAGATGAACGCGTACCCATAGAATCAGGTTCAGAAGGCTCTTATGAAGAACTGCTTGTTGGCTGTGGTTATGGTTCTAGACATAGCTACGAAATCTCGAGCGAGGTATCTCTCAAACTCGTAGATTTTAAGGATGGTTATGAAGCTGTATCAGGCTTCCTGTGTCCGAGATGTGGACAGCCTGTTAGATGCAGGGTCTGCGGAGCCATAGTAAACTGCCTCTGCGGCTATCCACACCAGTCCGTTAGAGGTAGAAAGTATAGGTATGCGAGGTCGGTTATACATGAAGAAGGCTAGAGTCAGGGTTGGAGGAGGATGTAGAGGCAGGCTAATCTACTATGGATATACGGTCTACGGAGATAAGTGGAGGTGGATGGATAAGCTGGAAGATTATAGATATAGGTTTCTGCCACGTAGAGATAAGACTGGTCTAACACCATACCTCCACGGGTTAAGGTCTGCTCTCAAGAAGATAATGGATGAAGCTGACGGCCAGTATGAGCTTGTCTACTACTGCCCGATTAAGAGGCTCTACGAGCTATTGTCTAGCTGGGGTGATGGATACAGGGACAGGATGATCATCGACTTGGTTAATGAAGTTAAAGGGCTCAGCAACAGCATCGGATACATGAAGATAGTGAAGTCTAAGATAACGAATACAGAGAAGTGGATTAGGGAGAAGGCAGAAGATAAGCTTGCTGAAGATGTCGAGGAAGTCTTTAGGAGCTGCAGGTCTTGGATAACAAGCGAGGACGGATACATGGCATACATCCTCGATGATTCAAGCAAACACATGCCACTAGAATACCTGTCATCGATGGCTATAAGTAAAGAGAACAATATCAAGGGTGTAATACTTGCCAGAAACTCTGGAACCGTAACAAGGCTACTCTACCATTCTCTAGACGGCTCCAAAGAAATACTCGATAAACTGAAGAAGATGGATCCAGGATTCGTCAGCGAGCGGCGTGGAACCTATAGAAGCCTATACGTTACAAGGTCCAGCATAGATGACGTTGAAGAATTGCTGCTGGAGGTATCTTCATGATCTTCGATGGATTATCGGAGATAGATATACTACTTATTATGATCGTCGTCCCAGACATCTTCCTACCGTGGGTAGGCGTCATTAAAGCCGCTATAACGAGACCAGACGATTACACAGTATGGCCTGCAATATCACTCTACTACGTATTAATCTCCCTTATAGGATTCTCATTTGTTTCCTCAGCAGGAATACTCACATCTATAAAACCAATCATAGGCGAACTATCAATCTATGCATTCACATCAACATTATTGGCAACAATACCTGGAATACTATCTGAGAAGATTAGGAACAGGTTTATCGAAGAATTGCCGAGACTGAGCTTCCAAACCAAGAAGACTGAGAAGATACATGCGAAGACGTATAATCACTATAGATATTATGAAACTAGTAAGAATGAATATCATAGTCGGCCGACTGGACAGAAAGTTAACCAGCATACTCCAGTAGAGGCCGCATCCTCTAAGAAAGCTGTTCAAGAAAAGCCTCCAAGCCAGAATATTGTAAGAGCTGATGGACAGACGATCATAGATAGAGGCTACATGAAATACTTGAGATGGTGTGAAGAGAATTACAGGCGCCATGATAGGTTAACGTATACCGAGTTCTTGAAGATCAAGGAGGCTGCTTCTAAGATTCTACCCAGGATTCTAGACGGAGACTATGAGATAGGAATCCCGGAACTATCAATACTCGCCAGGATCTCTCTAAGAGAAGACTTGAGGAATAACGCTAGGTGGGCTGAAGCCGTCGAGAAGCTGAACAAACCCGGCCTAGTCTCGAGAAACTATAAGCTGATGCCTAGAGGCGTCAAGATCGTTAAGGCCTTGAAGGAGGCTGGATTGCTTGAGAAGATAGCAAGACAGACCAAGCCTTAGCATGACGCTCACATACAGATGAGCATGGGCGTCCCCCATGCGATATAGAATGGGAGAGAGGGGTTGAGAGAATCGCTCATAGAGGGATTGAGTAACCTCTATGAGCAGTTGCGGAGGTCTTGCCTCCGAAAGTAAAGCCGCTGACCCGTGTCTAGGGAGCTCAGCTTGGAGCGTGCGTCTGCGCCCAGCTGAGGGGACTTTATGCGTGCGTCCGCGCTACAGTTCCTGCTCCCAGACACGGCTGGAGACAAAAGTCTCCAGGCAGCAAACCATTACCGCGCAGATTCACTGAATCCAAGGATCTCGGAAGACGTTCCAACAAAACCCTACCAGAAACATGGATGAAAGATGACGTTAGAGATTACGCAACTGTCAGGTAAGCCAAGAAAACATGGAAGACACGGCTCAGAAATCACCTCCCCCACCTGGGAGACGGCCTCAGAGTAGTTGGGGGAGAATGACCCCCGGCCCCCACGATGGGGGCCGAAAACCGGGGGCTCAAGCCCGGCCCGCCGGCGGAGCCGATGAAGGCCCATGCCCGAGGCTCATGTCCGGTGAATGTCTGCAGGCCTAGACCCGCCCATTTTATGGTTGGGTGGTGCGGCCTGTAGGCGAGTAGCCGGGCTAGAGTCTTCGGGTAGAAGCCTGAGACCCGCCTCCCGGGTGGAAGGGAGGTGATGCAGCATGGGTAGAGAAATCTTCTGGCCGCCGAGCAGGGAGGAATTACAGAGACTATACTCAAAACACAAGTCGATACGTAAGATTGCAAAGATGGTTGGGAAGAGTCCTACGACGGTACGGATACGAATGATGATCTACGGAATACCTAGAAATACACGTGGTCGAAAGAAAACAGTAACTAAGAAAGAAGACGGCTGGCCGCCTACAAAAGA
>CAZKRR010000078.1:0-6337 GCA_964555135.1 uncultured Nitrososphaeria archaeon | reverse complement strand
ATTGCAGATTGAGGCGTGAGGGAAGTTTAAGCTCGTCCATTCATTCTATAGAGGAAGCCTAAGTTATCCGTAAACCCTCTTTTCACATTTATAATATGTTTCTCGTCGACCCCAAAAATGCTTGAAGCGAAGATTGAACGACTTTTTGTATGGATGGCTAGGGCTATTAAGCCAGTCCTTCTCGAATTTTTTTCTCGAAGAATATAAAGTCATTCCAAGTCTTTCTAAACCAATTCAACATGTTTCCAGAAAGCGATAATAGACTATAGAATTAACGAAGAGTTCGATCAAAATAAGTATTTTAAGAAAAATGTCTCAGGGTATTATTCGGGTGAAGCCTTGGGTTTAAAAGAATTCATCAAGAATTCTATAATATTGTTTAAGTTAGCTAGGAAGCCTTCTAAGAATGAATTCCTACTTGCATTAAGGATAACTCTAATCGGTGTAGCAGTTATCGGCGTAATAGCATTTATTATAAGGTTCGTAGCATTAGCTATCCAAGGAGTATAGGGTAGATGAATGTTGTCTCAAGGTTCTCCAAGATACTTTGCGGTAAAAGTAACAGTAGGTCAGGAGAGGAATGTGGCCAGAATAATTGAGAGTAAAATCATAAGGGAGATTATCCAAGATGGGAAAGTAGTTGGAAGAGAGATTGTAATAGATGGCGTGTACTCTATAATCGTTCTACCGAATATCAAAGGATACATATTCATTGAGGCTGATAGCAAGGAGAAAGTCTCATTAATAACTCAAGCAGTAAGGCATGTGAAATCTAGGCCTGCACTAGTAGTTAAGAAGGAAGAAATTATGCAGCATCTGGTTGAGAAACCAGTTATTGAGACAATCTCAATTGGAGACGTAGTTGAAATAGTTGCTGGACCACTTAGAGGGATATATGGCAGAGTCGTAAGAATAGATAAACCTAAAAATGAGCTTACGATAGAGCCTACGGATGCTGCTTTCCCACTTCCAATCTCCATCTCGGCTGACCAAGTACGTCTCAGCAGACCTTCTAAGTAGACGCATATGAACTATTCACAAAACTATTCATACTGTACCACAACCATCTGAAGAGTAGGCTTGAGTTGCCAGGTTCAACTAATGAGTACTAAAAGTGTAAAGCTGGTAGGGTAAACCTAACTAATCCAGAGATTGATTTAGCTGAATATCCTCACCAGTCTTGATAGCTACTACAGCTCATCGGCTGAACTCCTATTTTTTATCTAGATTAATAGTTATATACAGTTAAGTTTAATTTTAAGACGGTTTTTAATTTATAGAGCCAGATTGGCTTAACGAGCCAGCGGAGGTGGTAGTTGAAATGCTTGAGAAAACAGTCCGATTCCTCGTACCAGGTGGTGAGGCAAATGCTGGTCCACCAATAGGTCCAGCTCTCGGTCCACTAGGTGTAAATGTTTTACAGATAGTTGAGGAGATAAATAGGGTTACCTCGGAGTTTAAAGGTATGAGGGTTCCAATAGAAGTAACTGTCAATACTGATACTAAGGAATTCAAAGTTGTGGTTGGGACGCCAACTACCGCTGCTCTAATAGTTAAAGAGGCTGGAGTAGAGAAGGGTTCTAAAATGCCGGGTAAAGAAAATATAGGTAGACTAACCTTGGACCAGGTTATAAAGATAGCTAGAGTAAAGATTAATGATATGCGTGCTAAGAGTTTGAAATCTGCTGTTAAACAAGTACTTGGCACATGCTTAAGTATGGGTGTAACAGTGGATGGTAGAAATCCCAGAGAAGTAATTAAAGAGATAGATTCAGGAATGCATGACGATAAACTACTGTAGAATATTTAGAGATTGAAGCCATGTATATTTTATGGTTTGGAGAATATAGAGAATTAACTGTGGAAGAGATTAAGTTGAAAATCAGAGAACCGATTATAGAATACCATGATTTTCTCAGGCAGCCTCTAACTCTTGCAACTTTAACTATGCATCATTCACTATGTTAAGAATGATCATCCTTATATTAACCTAGCTTCTGGGATGTATGTGAAGAAGAATGTCTAAAGCTTTGGAGAAAAACCTTATTGAGGCAATTGAAGAAGTAAAGAAATCTACTAAGCCTAGGAAGTTTAAGCAGAGTGTAGAGCTTCTAATCAATATTGAGGGTATAGATCTAAAGAAGCCTGAAAATAGATTTGTCGAAGATATTGAACTCCCAAATGGTTTAAGTGGGAAGAAGAGAAGAATATGTGTAATAGCTGCGCCGGCTCTAGGATCTGAAGCGAGAAAGATCCCTGAAATCGATAGAGTAATAGAAAGAGATGAATTAGAATCACTAGTTGGGAATAAGAGAGCTGCAAGGAAGATTGCATCTCAATATGATTATTTCCTAGTAGATCCTCCACTAATGGGTTTAACAGCTAAAGCTCTCGGAGCAGCATTAGGTGGTAGAGGTAAGAGACCTATCCCAATACCTCCTGGAGCAAACATCGCAGATCTTGCTAAGAAATATAGTAAGACAGTAACCGTTAATGTTAGGAAGAACCCTCAGGCTATGTGTATGATAGGTGTTGAAGACATGGATACAAGAAGCTTAGTAGAGAATGCTTTAACGGTAATATCTAAGATTGCCGATAGGCTAGAGAAGCACTACAATAATATTAAATCCGTATATGTAAAGAAGACAATGGATAAACCTGTCAAAGTTGCATTAGAAGAATGAAATGAAATAAGAAAATGGAGAATACTTATCTTAACAGTTTCACTCCTATATCCTAGCAGGGTTGAGGCAGAAACTCGGTTTAAAGACTTTGAAGATACTCATACGTCATAGTGATTGTAGAGTATTAGATTTTCTACGTCGAAGAGGAATAGAGGCAGAATTCAAGGAAGTTAGGATAAGCGAGAACTACTCAACACATCTATTAAAGCTGTCTAACCCTATACAGAAGGCTCAGTTAAATGATATTCTTGGTTCATACATGCTTCTACCAGGTAATTATCTCTGGGTCACAGTTGAGAGCTGTTCATCTTGTAAAGTCTTCTCCAATCTTCCTATAATAATAGAATCTATATCCTACTATGAGCCTTCAGGGATTATAGCAAAAGTAATAGTACCAGGTAGGCTGTTCCAGAAGAAGCTTACTGAGAATTTAGTGGTGAAAGGTTTAGATGTAGAAGTTCTATCGGTCAACGATTATATAGGTTACGAGTTGACTCAGAGACAATTAGAAGTCTTAAATACGATCCTTAAATCGGGCTACCTAGACTCTAGAAAGAACGTTACAATAAAAGATGTAGCTTTTCTCTTAGGTGTAGATGCTTCTACCGTTTCTAGAATATTTAAAGCTGCAGTAAAGAAAATTCTTCTTAAGACTCTAGGTTAGTAGATAAAGGGTAGAGAGATATAAATAATATATGCAATATGTTGCATATACGATATATCTATCCGGTAAACACACATACTATATACCATGACACCCCAATTTTTTATTGAATACGTCTATTTTGTTGTGATAGCTATTGTCATAGGCTTCATTATAGCTTTCTACATCTTAACTCAGAGAGGTGGAGGCAAGGGAGAGAAAGCTTCTGAGGAGCAAAGTGAAAGAAGAGGGATGGAGAAGGGAGAAAAGAGATGGATGATCTTCCTATTCACGATATTAGTGATTGGAAACATACTTATGCTATCTCCGCTTCTACCATCTGCTAAGTATGCTTTTTGGATTGAAGAGAAGCCAGCATTAACCATAACAATAGAAGTAAGAAATTATGAGTTTATACTTCCCGAGAAGCCTATCACTATTCCAGCAGGAGTTCCAGTAGAATTCACTGTGAGGTCAGCTGACCTTGTCTATGGTTTTGGAGTATTCCGTAAAGATGGGTTGATGGTTTTCCAGATGCAGGTTGTCCCCCCACCATATGTAAATCGGATAATCTGGGTATTTGATGAACCAGGCTACTATGATATAAGGTCCACGGAGTATAGTGGTCCTAAGCATCCCTACATGTACGTTCCAGATGCTATACATGTAGTAGGGAGATGAAGGAAATGAATGATGAAGAAAGAAAAATCTTATCGATAAGGTTTGTTGTTGTCTCATTAATCTTCTTAGCATTAGCAGGTATAGAAGGATTACTGATGAGGTTTAGAATCCTAAATATTCTCACGGAGTTCTTCGATGAAAAGCATTTCTACTCTATGATGACTGCTCATCCATTTGTAGGCGTGTATGGATGGGCATATATGGCCGTTATGGGCGCATTCTACTTCCTCATACCCTACATTCTCAAGAAAGATATCTATAACAAGAGAGCAGCATACGCTAGCTTCTGGTTGATGCTGATAGGTGTCTTAACAGTCTGGACTACTACATTCGTAACTCATTACGCACCATTATACACTCTATACTGGCCTATACCTGTAGCGTACAACATAGTTGGGTGGGATATCCATAGCATACTATTCTTCGGGTTGGGCGTGACGTTGATTCTAGGAGGAGTATTAGTATTTTTTGCAAATATGTTTGCAACAATATTCCTACCTCCAAGACATGCTGATGGTACATCTCCAGGAGCCTGGCATGTAATGAGAGAACTACTTGTAACAGCGTTTAACCTAGACAAGATTAAAGCAAAAATAAAGAAGACTCCAGAATATACAGCTAAAGCATTCAATTATCCAGTATTTGTCGTGGCCGTCTTCAGAGGATGTGTAGATACAACTCTAAACGCTTTCGTAATAGGAAGTGTAGGATTGTTATTGACGATCTTCGCGTTCTCCCACATGATACCTGGAGCTGCAATACCCATAACGTTCGTCGACCCCCTGGTCTATAAGAATGTCTTCTGGTGGGGCTTAGACTTAATCGCAGATGGGAACGTCTTAATCTTTACAGCTGGAACATGGTATCTATTAGTTCCACTAGTATTAAATAGAAAACTATATGGAGAAGCTGTCGTTAGAACCGTTATACTTGCTGACCTAGTGATCTCATTATTTGTATGGAATCATCATATGCTTGCAGACACTCCTCAACCTATAATTCTACAGGTTCAAGGACAGATATTTACATGGGGAGAACTGGTCACGATGGGTTTAACGATCTTCGCAGTACTCGCAACTATATGGTTTGCTAGACCAGTAAAGTATAATGCTCCACTGAGATTCATCCTAGCCTCAATTACTGGATACGCTGTAGGCGGCTTAGCTGGGATAATTCAAGCAAACTATGCATCAAACAGATTCTTCCATAATACTCAGTGGGTCATAGGAATACATGGGCATATTCAGCTCCTAGTCGGCTTGTCTCTAACAATTTTCGCAGCAATCTATGCACTATTCCCACTGTTGACTGGGAAGGCCCTAGATGATAGGCTGGCAAGTCTCCACCTAATACTTTGGACTGTAGGTGGTCTGGTAATGGGGTTAAGCATGGGGCTTGCTGGAACTCTTGGAATGTTGAGGAGGACTCTCTACCCGATGGGGCTTGGACCATATGAGCCTTACATGTCCTACGCCTCAGTCGGAGCATTAATGTTAGCTTCAGGCTTTATAGTCTTCTTAGTAAACGTTCTCAAAACAGTAAAGATAACCGACTTACTAAAAATAATCTTCTCCTCCAAGTATTAGAATAGTCTTCAATTCGCGGAATCCCCATATTTTTGTAATACTTCTATTATTAAGTTAAGAATCTTAGCAAACAATTTTTAAGTTTTTTAAGTAGATTGAATTATCAGTATTCGAGCTGTTAGGATCAAAGAAGCGTGATACCGGTTATGCAGAGTCAAGCTACTGCTATGAAAATTCAGAAGTGGAAGATCGGTGAAGTAAATGAGTTAGCTGACCTTATCGAGAAGCACAAGGTGCTGGCAGTCTTCAAATTAACAGGCTTAAGAGCTAACCTGCTACATGAAATTAGGAAGAAGCTTAGAGGTATCGCCATCATACGTGTAGCTAAGAAGACTCTCTTCATTAAAGCTGTAGAGAAGACAGGTAAAAGAGAATTAGTTAAGCTTATAGAGGATTTGCATACACCAGTTGGGTTCATATTCTCAAATATAAGCGCATTCAAGCTTAAGATACTGCTAGACAAGAATAAGATACTAATGCATGCTAAAGCAGGTGAGAAAGCAGACGTAGATGTCATCATCCCAGAGATGAATACTGGTTTACCCCCTGGACCGATACTAAGTGATTTCGGTAAACTGAGGATACCAACCAGGATTGAGGGTGGACAGATATGGATTGCAAAAGATACTCTAGTAGCTAGGAAAGGTGAAGAAATATCCCCTCAATTAGCATCCCTCCTCGCAAGACTAGATATAAAAGCAGTTATGAAAGGAATAACTATCGATAAAGCCTATGAGGATGGA
>CAZKRR010000077.1:0-6346 GCA_964555135.1 uncultured Nitrososphaeria archaeon | reverse complement strand
TAAAAGAAACAGTAGACAGCATAATTAAGATGGCCTAGAATCTTTATTATAGATTAAGATGTTATCTTAGAAGCCACATATATCTACTTTATTCTACTACTTTTACGAAAGAGCCCATACTACTGGGTGTAAAATGTAAGGAGGGAAAAGAGAAGAAAGTAGGCTGTTCTACTTATAGTCGATGCAGAATCCAATATGAAAAGAGATGGGCATTGGAATCTAGATGAAGGGAAAATGAATCTATAGATGTTAAGCCGTCGGAACTGTTAAAGAAGCCATTAAACTTTGAGAGAGCTGAAACAATAAATTGAGTATAGTGTAGAGACTATTATAGCATTTCCTAGAGGGTTCTCAATAGTGAAGGAAGCATAAATGAGGATAGTCTTATACGCGTCTATAACACGAAATTCAAAACTACTAAACTGTGTTGGAAGCTATCGCTAGAATTAAAGATTCAAATGACGGGCCACGTTTAATTATAATAAGGGGACGCCATTCTACGATGAAGAATGAGGAAGACATATTAAACGAAGAAAGATGAATACTGACTGTACATTAGAGCTGATTCTAGATAGAGTTTTACCGAACTCATAGGCTTCACTACAAAGGGGGATGGAGAAGCTGCTGAAAACACTTTAGTCCTCTCCAATTATTTTGACTAACATAATATGGGGGCGGTGGGATTTGAACCCACGGTCTCCGGGTATCTTCACCTCGAGACTCGCTCCAGCGCGTCTTCATTTCCGTTGGATCAGGTTAATCCTGCATGTGGGCGCTGGAGCCCGGCGCCGTAGACCTTCAGCCCTTTCTAGATTGCTAGGCTACGCCCCCTATTCTGATTTCTTCCCTCTCCAAATTTAAGTTTAATCTTTAACTAATCCTCTTAACATTATGTACAAGAGCAATTTAGAACCCTTTACTCTAAGACTAATCTTCCTCTTGACTCAATCATTAGAGTTACTGTGATCAATTATAGTAATTCTTATTAGCGAGTATTTGCTAAACAGATAGACCTCTTGTCGTTCATTTGTTACCAGTTGTGTTGCTTTTCGATTCATTTTTCTAGAATAGGAACGGTTATATAGAACATTTGTCTAATAAATGGGCTAGAATGAGTGAGGAGATTACGATAGAGCAGATGATCGATTCATGGAGGAAGATTAACATTAGATTCATTGATCTACATTTCACAGATACTCTAGGTAAGCTACACCATATTACTATAACTAGTGAATACTTAGATGAGAGATTATTCGAAGAGGGCGTACCCAAGCTTGATGGTTCATCGATCAAAGGCTTTGCAGAGATATATAGATCTGATATGGTGTTGAAGCCTGACCCCTCAACCTTCGCTTTGCTTCCATGGCACAATAGTAGTGGAAAGACTTGTAGGATGATCTGTGATATATACAATGGTTATGGTAGGGGGAGGTCTACTAAAGATCCAAGGTATGTAGCACAGAAAGCCGAATTATACCTTAGAGAACTAGGTTATGATTTTTCTTACTGGGGGCCAGAAGTAGAATTCTTCGTATTTGATAGGGTATACTGGGATGTTTCAAATCCAAGTAGGGGTATGGGCTATCATATAATGTCTAAAGAAGCTCCATGGAGTTCTGGAGATACTATTCAAGGATACCCAATTAGGTTTAAGGAAGGATATTTTCCTGCTCCACCTCAAGATACACTAATGGATTACAGGAATGAGGTTTGTAGAATCTTAGAAGAATACTTTAACATAGGAGTAGATGCTCACCATCATGAAGTCGCAACCGCAGGTCAATGTGAGATTGACTTAAGATACAATACATTAGTTAAAACGGCAGACAATGTTCAGACCTATAAGTATGTGGCCAAAAATACTGCAAGGCAGATGGGTTTAATCGCTACTTTCATGCCTAAACCAATATATGGAGATAATGCTTCAGGGATGCATGTCCACGTAAGTATCTGGAAGGATGGAGAAAACATATTCTATGATGAAGATGATGAGTATGCTGAGTTAAGTCAAACTGCAAGATATTTTATCGGTGGGCTGCTTCAGCATAGCAGAGCATTAACTGCAATAGTAGCACCTACAACAAACTCTTACAAAAGACTCATTCCAGGCTACGAAGCTCCAGTCTATATTGCTTGGAGCAGATCTAATAGGTCTGCAAACATAAGAATCCCTGTGTACTATAGAGGAAAGAGTAATTCAACTTTTAAGAGGATAGAATTTAGAACACCAGACTCTTCTGCCAACCCATATCTATCTTTTGCATCGATTCTAGCAGCTGGGTTAGATGGAATTAAACATAAGATTGACCCAGGAGACCCAGTAGATGAAGATATCTATAAGCTGACACCTGAACGTAGAAGAGAATTAGGTGTTAGGGAGCTGCCCGGAAGCTTAAAAGAAGCAGTAGAATCATTAGAATCTGATAGAGAATTCCTAAAACCAATCATGACAGATGATTTAATCGATGCGATAATAGAATTGGAGATGAAGTATTTCTATGAAGTAAACTCTAAGCCCCACCCATATGAATTCTACTTATACTTTGACGTTTAAAATATTTAGGGCTACCTTTAGTAGATCCTGAAAAGTTTTTAGATGGTATTTTATCCATTATACGTGCTTAAGCTACCTCTTCGAATTATCTTAACCATCGCCTTAATCATTATCACTTTTGCATCAATCTTTATTATTTTCTATCAGAAAGTAGAAAGTCGTATGATGACTTGGACATTAGGTGGAGAATTCCAGCTTAAAATTGGTGAGAAGGTCCTAATTAAAGATGCTGAAATAACTGTGACTTTTGTTAGAGTTGTTGAAGATACCAGATGCCCCGTGAATGTTTATTGCTTCTGGGCTGGAAGAGTAATAGTAGAATTAAGCTTTGGAAAGAAGGATAGAGACATAGATAGGGTCAATTTAACTATACCAGGTGATGAGGAGAGAGAATTCAATGGATACGTTATTAGATTGTTAAGAGTTGAGCCTCAAAGAGAATATCCAGACAAGATGAAAATCCCCTATTCAGAATATAAAATCACATTGATAACTTTAAAAAGACAACCTACATATACGAATTAGTAAAACAAGTCGGTTAATCTTGATAGTTTATATCTTGCAGTTAGATCTAGGTGAGGCAGAAGCAAATAGACGTGGTTGATTATAATGCCTATTACAATACTTCATGTAGTTTACGTTTGGCCAATTTTAAGGAGGTTGAAGAGTGAGAGGCTTACGTTAGTTATCGGATCAATGATACCTGATTTTGAGATACCTCTACTAACTATGATGGGTTATGCGATCCCTAGGGGGCTAGCCCACTCGGTAATCGGTGCTTTAACCATCAATAGCTTAATAGCAATCTTAACTACACAGTTGATTTACAGCTCCCAGAAAGTTATTAAGATTCTTGGAGTAAAAGATAATCTTAGTACAAGCTTGACCTACTCATGGGGTACTGCCAGTATTGGAGCATTAACCCATGTATTAATAGATTATTTACATCACTCCTACAACCCAGTATTATGGCCTATAATAAATGAGTATTTTGAGGGGCCTTTGACAATATTCTTAGGCTATCCATTTGCATCACTACTCCTACACGTTATCTCTACAATAATATTGTTTTCAATACTACTTTACTCTACAGGAAGATTGAAGATTAGCTTACGGAGGCTATTGTCATCACCTAATAACCTATACAAGGTAATAGTTGAACCTGATTTTTAAAATTCAGTAACCCATCTCTTCACTACTTCTTCACTATATGGATATTTTTCAGCCAGCTCTTTTACCATCAACAACTGTCTTTCAATCTTGTCTAAAGCTACCCTAGCTGCCTGACTAGCTGTCCATGCTTCACCAATCCCTACAATATTTACTTTATCCGTTCTCAGAATAGACCTGCAATGGATTAAATGTTGCTCTCCATGCTTCTCTTTATGTTCTTTAAAATGTAGTAAAAGATATCCATTACCCAGTGTTTCCGCCAGTTTCGAAATATATTTCTCAGCGATTTTGATTATTTCTGATTTCTCCATTGGAGATATCTCTTTCATCTTGAAGCTAACTTGTATATGGATTGGTGGTTTCTCTTTCTCTTCTAGAGAAGCAATAATCCCAAGAATATCTGTCCAAGTAATTATTCCAGATACTCTATTATGAGATACTATAACGAGGCATGAAACATTATTTTCAATCATCTTTTTTACGGCAGTTGAAAGGTCTTCTTCAGAAGAAGATTGGATTACAGATTTAGTCATTATATCTGAGACCTTGTATCCTAAGCTTCTAATTTTTTCCCCCACTACTTCTCCACGTGTTGCTCTAGTCCTAGGTTGTATGACCTTATCAATTATATCACGTATGGTAACCAGGCCTACTAGTTTATCATTCTTGGTTACGGGTAGCCTCGATATCCCATTCTCACGCATTAATACTAATGCCCTACCTATCGTGGAGTCGGAGGTTATAGTGATAGGATCTTTTGTCATGACCTCTTTAATCTTCAATCTAGGATAGAGCTTTTCCGCCACCCTGCCTATATCATCTACAGTGATTATTCCTATTATCTGTTTATTCTGGCTTGAGACTGGTAATCCTTTGACAGTGTTTTCAAGCATTAAACGTGCAGCTTTCGCAACAGAGTCAGAAGCATTGAGTATCGGAACTTTTACTACAGCATTCTTTGCTTTTACAGCATCAATATTTAACATAGACCTTAATACGATCCTATCAGTAATAACTCCAAGATAATTTTTAGAGTTACCTAGAACGATAGCTACTGGAAGACCAGTCTCTCTGAATATCCCAACAACCTTACTAAGTGGATCCTCAGTATCAACAAAATACACTTCTCTCCTCATATATTCTTCAACACGGGGAATACTAGAAAACATAAACAACCCAATTATCATATTGTTGATGGGTAATATATCTTTAAAAAATATGTGCTCAATTGCTTGGAAGAGCTCTCCCTAACCAATCTTTAATCAATAATTTAAATATGCTTTATTCTCCATTTCTAAGGGGATTGGTCAACATCTGTCTACTAGGTGGAGCAGGGGAGATAGGGGGGAATAAGATACTTCTACATGGTGAGGAGGGAGCTATATTCTTAGATTTTGGTCTCAATCTTAAGAAGAAGAGAGAGTATGCAGTCGGTCACGGATTTGAGAGAATAAATAGAGTCTTGAGGAACTATTTATTTGTAGGTATTCTTCCAATGATTAGTGGAGTATATAGGGAGGACTTGGCATCAAATGAGAAAATTCTTAACGATACGAGAAGCCTTTCGATAGATTGCTGTATAATTTCACATGGCCACTTAGACCATTATGGTTCGCTTGCCTTCTTAAAGGTGGAAACACCTATAGCTGTAAGTAAGAGTATGAAAGCATTGATAGAACACTCAATCGAAACTTCTGGGAGAACAGGCATTCATAGAGAGATATTTATCTATAAGGATAGAAGGAGAGAGGAATTAAAAAAGAAAGTTAAGATGGAGGAGGGCTTAGAAGAGGTTGAACGCCCACTAATCATCTTTGAGGAAGGTAGGGAAATTAGTCGAGTACCTTTTCAAGTCTTACCCATACCGGTTGACCACTCAATTCCAGCAACTTTTGGCTTTAGAATAGAAACAGGTAAAACATCTATAGCTTATACAAGTGATATCAGATTTCATGGTGTTGTCAGCAAATATACGGAAGACTTTATTGAGAAGGCTAGAGATGTGGACTTTCTATTAATTGAGGGAACCAGAATAAATGACTCAACAACTAGATCTGAAGATGATGTTAAGAATGAAGTTATAACGGAAACATTAAAGAAGGGTGGAAAGCTAGTTTCCACGTTAGTTTCATCTCTCGATATAGATAGAGTTAGAACAATGATAGAAGCTGCTGAAGAATGCGGAAGAATACCAGTCCTCTCGTCTAGAATCTACCATTTAATCAAAACATTGTATGAAGTAGAGAGTAAAGTTAAGCTTCCAAAACTAGAGAATGTTAAGGTGTATTTTGAGAAAAGGTCTATAATAGATGAAGGGTATTTCCTTGGCTCTACATATTTTAGAGGCTGGTTAAAGAAAATCTATGAATCATTATTGAACACAGATATGCTTATTAAGCCTGAAGAAATATCTAAGGATCAAGATAAGTATTTTCTTATTTTTAACAGTCATCAATATGTTTTTGAGCTTGCAGAAATACAGCCTATTCCTGGATCACTTTTTATTGAGTCAACTAGCGAGCCTCACGATGAAGAGCAAGAGATAGAATGGGAGAAGGTAGAAAATTGGATAAACCTTCTCAGACTAGATAGTAGATGGATACATGCTTCAGGTCATGC
>CAZKRR010000076.1:0-6373 GCA_964555135.1 uncultured Nitrososphaeria archaeon | reverse complement strand
AAATCTTATCCCCTACTAGGAGAAATGTGAGTATTAAAGTTTTCATAGTTTTTCTAAGGGCTCAGAATAGGTCTAGTATTCTTCGGGAAAGTAGAAAGTATTGAAGGCATCGATGTTATAGTCATTACTTATTTAATCTTATATAAAGCTGGAGAACATTTTTACTAAGTGGTAGTGTCTTGAAGCTTGAAGACAAGATTTACTGGGGTAGAGCTGTGGGTGGATGTTTACTTGGGTTATTTACAACTATTTTAAGGATAGATAGATTTGGGTCAGTAATCGCGATACTTCTAGCGGTAGCAGTCTACATTATCTCAGCGCTCTTTCTGAGAGTTTTCATAAACTCGGAGTCCCGTTCTCTGTTAGGTAGAAAGCTATATCTTACAGGGTCTGGAACATATGGAGCATTATGGCTACTTAGCTGGATTCTCTCCTATAATCTTCTTCCAGCTCCTCAGTAACCTCTACTTCTCCAGTTACCCCTTCTTCTGATTTAGATTCCTTCTTTTCAATCTTGTGGGGTGCTGGTAATTGATCAATCATACTGATTAAATCAAGCCATGCCTTTAGGAAGCCTGCTGGAGGGTTATATGGCCCCTCTATTAATCTCTCTACTTCCTCATAAAGTGTTTTCTTATCTACTCCATTTAGAAAGCGTTCCCACAGCTTAAAGATGTACGAGTCTACGTCATCATTAACATAGGAATAGTATATTCCATATAGTGCCTTGTAGTAGGGGCTTTGATCTCCAATCTTCTTCCTAATATATTCTAACGTCTTTTCCGACTCGCTTATCTTTCCACTGAAGAGGAGTATATAGAATTTCTTAATAGTTCTTGTGCTTATCTCACTCATGCCTCTAGTATGCAATTTCTGTATTTTTATTATTTTGACTTTTCCTCTTAATATTTTTAGTTATGCTTCTTCTTCTAAGTCTTCTACTCCGTTTTCCGTTATCTTAAATATTGCTTCGCCTTCTGGGAGATATGGACTAGATACGAGTCTAGCTATTCGAGTGTTTTTTCCAGCCGCTTTCCTGAGATATACACGGGTGTGGCTCGTATGCCCGACTATGTGTCCTCCAACAGGTAGAACGGCCATCGCACTAAAGTATTCATCCGGCCTAGCCATAACCTGGTTTGTAACTACTGCAGCAGCATTAAAAGCTCTAGCAAGTCTAAGAAGTCTATGCATATGCTTATTCAATTTCTGCTGACGTTCAGGAAGACTCTGCCTACCAATATACTCACTCCTAAAGTGTGCAGTCAGAGAGTCAACGATAATTAACCGTATATTATTCTCCTTAATCACTTTATCAGCCTTCTCTAATAAGAGTATCTGGTGGTCACTATTATGACAGCACACCCCGCTGAACCCAGCTATGAAGTTCTCTATCTCTTCTCCATTAGGCTTTACTGAGAAATCATATACGGTTGTTGGTTCACTTATCGGTATCTCCTCGATCTTCTTAATTTTTGCGAAGACGAGGTCTCCAAACGTTGGAGCATGAAGTGTTTGCTTAGCCTTATCAAGCTCTAGTGGGTCACTAGTGCTCAGCCCGGCTGCCTCAACTTTATATAGTTGTTCCCGGTTAAGTTTCAGCTTAACATTGTTTATTTTCTGGATTGATGCGATGATTCCGAATCTTAAGAGTAGCAGGGAGATGTCCTCAGCAAGCCTACGACTTGACGTAGTAAAGATTATCCTACCTTTTCTAGGTCTTTTATGATATCCATCCCCATCCCAGAGACCTTTCAAGAAGAATTTCACCTTGGAAAGCGGCAGAGTTATTATCCATTCAGGGGCAGCCTCCTCTTCTACGCTCTTCTCCCTCCTTGTCTTTGGTATCTTGAATACTTCTCTAAAGATTAATGCTAGTAGCCTACTCCTTACATAGAGTGTTTTACCACGGTTTATTTTTACCTGAATCTCTTGGAATCTCTTCTCTAAAAATTCCATCGCTTTCTTCAGCGATTTCTTATTAGAGGTAATTCTTAACCCCATAATTCTTCCTTTTCTATCAGCTATACACTCTCCTTTAGATATGAATAAACCGATTAGCCATAATAGCTCTTCATCAACCTTGATCTTTCTAGGAATTCTAGAGAGTTCTCCTCTACTTGTGTGCCTTGGCCATACAGAATATTGGTCCACCTCTATCTCCATATTTCCTCTGAAAGCTTCTGCTAGATCAATCTCTTCAATATCTCTTGATGGTATGTTTATTCTCCTTGGCACAGCTATTCTATCTCCAGGCTTTAGTAGTGATGCCCTAAAAGCAAAAGGTCTCATGTTATCCTTTCTTTGTGGATAGGCGTAGAGTGCTCTCTCACCTATGAAGAGACTGTGCGAGCCAGTTACAATTACCTCTCTACCATACTCTGTTTCTATCTTGTAGAAGGAGCCAAATGAGATGGTATGCTTTATCAGCTTAGTAACAGGGTAGAGGTCTATCCTACCCGTCTTTGGGCTAAAAGCAAAAACCATAATATCATGGTTTCTACGCTCTTCTACAACCTCCCCTATCGGAATACGATGAAACTCCCCATCATTCAATACGAAGACCCGCTCATGATAGGGTAAACTATTGTAAGCTTCCGCATATATTATCCTCTCAACTACTTGGTCTGGATCAAGGCCTAGAAATTTAGCCATCTGAACTATCCTCTCGATCCTAAAAGTATTATGAAGGAATATTCCACCATAGCCTGCAATGAAGTTTTCTACCGGTTTTCCGTTAGGTC
Organism: uncultured Nitrososphaeria archaeon; assembly: GCA_964555135.1. GTDB lineage: Archaea > Thermoproteota > Nitrososphaeria_A > Caldarchaeales > Wolframiiraptoraceae > Geocrenenecus. Next base: position 3,629 of record CAZKRR010000076.1, on the reverse strand, counting down.
TAACCTCGAAATCATATGTTGGCTCCTCCCCTACTTCTTCTATGCTAACAACCTCGTCAAACCATATATCTCCATTCATTAATTTCATGAATTTCTCGATGGTTTCCTCACCCTTTACATTAAGGTCTTCTAATGCTGATAGTATTCGCCCAGCCTTCTCTTTTTCGAGATGGTGAAGGTAACCGGATTCTATCTGCCATATTGATGATTCAATCTTGAATCCAGCTTTTTCGGCAAGCTCTTTCATAGTTATACCATATTTTTTCCTGATATTTCTTAATAGCCTCCCAAATGATGTGGCTGGGATATGTAGTAGAGATGGTTCTCTCTGGGGGTTCGTAGACCAGTAAATGCTTCTAGATACGTGGGGGCCGTCCATTTTCTGCCTAACGACTATTCGGTTTCGTGAGGGAATACCTAGACTTGCAGTTAAGTAGAGTAGGAAGTTAGCCAGTGACTCTGATACAGTTTCACAATTAATCTGGCTTGATGAATCACTTCTATATCCGTTTCCAATTATGTAACCTTCTAACCATGCTATTCTTATCTTTTTATCAGCTCCAAGGATAAACGAGGGGGCATTCTTGCTATTAGCTCTATGCCCCACCTCAAGTTTCTTAAGTAAAGTTACTAGAGGCTTAGAAGTTATTATTATATCTGGATTGTCTCTTCTTATCCTTAGATTTAGGCGGAATTTTGAGGCAAATTTTTTCATGAATTCTCTTACATATTCATTCTTTGATGTTATAATTACTTGGTTATTTATATCAGTCTTGGAGCCCTCTGCTGCATATAACCCTAGGAAGAAAGCTAGATCCTCATCTAAGACTATCTTAACAGGTAGACTATTCTTCTTACATTTCCCAGCAATTTTTAGATTATTCAAGATCCTTAAAGGTACCAAGTGTTTAATTAGATTATAGACCTTTAATGGTAGGCTTCTTCTAGCTACCCAGTTATCGACTCTTGCCGGGTCTATTCCAATAAACCTTGCTATCTCCCTAAGCTCGCGGCTTATACTCCTTAGGAATAACTCGAATTCTTCATCTCCATATATCCAGAATCTGCCTGAACCTTCTTTGGAGAAGATATCGGAAAGATCTAGCACTATTTGCTCAGATATAGTTGGCAGTTTAGATGGAATAGCTATAAACATGCCGGGCGATAAATCGCTTGTAGATATCGTAGTTAACTCTCCATACTCATTTAAAGTGAATAAGTTGTGGTATTTCGTAACTCTAACTTCCCGCCCGCTTGCAAGCTTAATTCTATAAATCTTCTTTGGAGGGTGCTTCATCACAGCAGTAACTTTAAATGGTTTAATTTTATAATCCTCAGGGTCGAAAGCTAGTACTTCAATCTTCCTCCTAGGCTCGGCTACGTAACTTCCATTTTCAATCCTTACTTCTGAGCAAGACAATGCTCCCTCCACTACTTCACCTATCTTCCTTAAATGAACCAGACCATCTTCAACTATTAACACATGTTCATCATAAGGTAGACTATTCTCTGTGTCAATATATAGCGCTCCACCATTTAACCCACCACGTTCTGGTGGAAGCTGGACATTAACTGCAAGTTGATGGCATAGTTGACTATTGTGGAATATTGTTGGCATGTTGCCTCCTACAAAGTTTTCTGTTTCTGGTACGTTGAAGTCATATACGTAGTCATCGTATGGTTCGTAGTAGACTTGGCTTACGAAATCCCATGATAGTGATCTAATCCTGTCTAATTTTTCAATGGCTTCCTCTATCTTTGAGATCCATGAATTTATCTCTGTGATCAAAGCTTTCCGGATAGATTCTCTTAATGATCTATCTTTTGGAAGTCTTCTAGTTAGGTGGTTTCCATTCAAAGATTTATGTCTATTTATTTTCTCTGCTAAAGCTACTCTAAGAGTGAAAGGAATCTTTCTGTATACCTTTCTAAAGACATCATCATTAAGTTCTTTGCACTCTAGTATTCTTCTTGTGTCTTGTAGGTTGTTTTTGAGCATGAAGAATAATTTATGAATGGCTTGAAACGTCTTAGAATTTATTACTTTTCTAGTTGACAACCTATTCTTCGTCAAGAGGTCTTTTAGGGTTTTACCTCGATAGATCCTGACCAGGCTCTTCTTCATTCTACCTCTATGTGGGGTTATGGTATCTTTGATTACCTTTCTCACGAATTTGAATATCCTACTAGGATACCCATACCCAGATTTCCTATTAGTTGTTTTTCTATGTTTAATCTTGAATGGGAGTGAGCATACTAGCTCCTTATCTTCTCCAGCTATGGATACTCTATAGTACCTCCTCCCATTAACTCTCTTTTCTTTAATAGTTGTATTAATGCCTAGTTTAGAGAAAAGATAGGATAAGCCTAGGGCAAGCTTTAGACTCTTCGTTGAGACCTCAATGCTATTTGTTGAGGTATATCCATCACCGTCTATGTATCCAGCAAGAAAATGACGTGCCACATCACTGGGGGCATTAAGTAAGAATTCTGGAATGAACCTTTCTTCAGCACTATATTCAGCTAGTTCTTTTAGAAATTCTTTTACAGACTTTCTTAACAATATCCTAAAAGCTCCATTATATATCTCAACTGTAGGAATGAAACCAAACCTTTTCTCGATGTAATGTACAAGCCAATCTTTTAGAGCTTTATGACTAGTTGTTATAGAAAGAGGGTTTGCACCTCCCTCCGCTATAAATAGTCCTAGAAAGTATGCATCATCAAAGCTTAGACTATCTTCGGATTCCTCGATAACGAGGGTACATGGAGTAGCTATAGGAGCCCCGGGCTCAATTTTACCAGCCTCTATCCACGTCAATTCTCCTTCTTCATTAATTGATAATAGTTTATGGGTTGGAGTAACCTTAAGGACCCGTCCACGTTTAGTCTCGATGACTACAAGCTCATTAGTCCATTCCCTGTACATGAAGGCCGCTTCTACAGGCTTAACACCGTCTCCAGTAAATGAGAAGACTTTAACTCCCCTGAGGGGAACTATGAATCCCTGTCCATACGGTAGCTCGCCATGTGCCGATTTATATTTTTCGTAGATAGCCTCTATTGGTTCTAGGTGAGGCTGTATCGGATTTAGATAAATTACATAAGTTCCTTTAGCAACACATTTTCCTGAACCGTATTCGCCGAAGAACTCTGTGATTGTTTGTGTTTCTACTCCTCCCCCGATTAGTTTATCGAGTGATTTGCTGCCTGTTGTTATTCTTCCAACGGTCTTTTTTAGTTCTGCGAGGTCTTTCGCCGTTACCCAGCTTATCTCTATAGCTTGTCTGGCGGCGGCTATTATCTCCGCTGCTCTTTTCTCACTTATCCCAGCGGCTGCTAGCTCAGCAATAGTTGCTGTAGCTAGAGATTCTATTGTTGAGAAACCTATTTCTCTAAGCTTAGCAGCTGTTGCATTACCTACTGATGGTAAGTCTTCTATCTTTAAGTATACTTTTCTTTCTTCTTTCTGCTCAGTAGGTTCTGCTTTCCTTTCTTTAGGAGACATTCTACTCCTATGATATCTTTTGTGAAGTTGTATTTAAGGAGACGGTTGAGGGGTATGTGAAAATGGGTTATTTCTTTTTCTCTTTTTGAGGTGTAAGGTATCTTTCAATATATTCATGGAA
>CAZKRR010000075.1:0-6744 GCA_964555135.1 uncultured Nitrososphaeria archaeon | reverse complement strand
AGGATAGGTAGACCAGTAAACTGGAAGAAAGCTCTTAGAGCAGTAAGAGAATCAAGAGGAGACGCTGTAATAGTATCTGATAGAGAGATACTTGAAGCGCAGACAGCTATAGCTAGACTTGAAGGATTAGGTGTAGAGCCAGCATCTGCAGCATCAATCGCTGGAGCAAAGAAGGCAGTTGAAGAAGGAGAAGTCGATCCAGACGAAATAGTTGTATGCATATGTACAGGACACCTACTAAAAGACCCAAACCCTGAACTCTTCAAGCCAAAAGCATTAATCGAGGTTGAACCAAACGAAGAAAAACTAGCACAGGAACTCACTAAAATAGTCTCCAACCTAACAATACAAGAGATAGACTAGCTAAGAATAGCTAGAGAGCTCTTTATTCATGCTTCTAGAAGAGACTAGCATATTAATGCATTACCCTAAACTGCTACCTACGGGAGAATAATATTAATACCGTACCTAGTAATACGTGTATCTGTGAGATTGTAAGTATCACCACATCTTTAGTTATTCTAGGATGTGGAAAGATTAAGAAGCCAAAGAATGAACCTATAAAAGAACCAAGAACTAGGAAAAATATAACATCAACAATATCTCAGAAGATGAAAGTAGGAAGATCCTGTCAACTTTTACTTAAGCTTTCCTTATTTATAAGTTTTAAATTTTAGATAGTGGAGTGAGAAGCTGTTCTCCAAATTGGCATCATAAAAGGTATTACCTAGTTGATATGATCAGTAGGAATTCAGCAAACCTAATATAGATCTTATGTATGATTATATAAACACAAGATGTACATAATATTCTACATAAATTCGGAATACGGCGGATTAAACTAATCCTTGTCATCTGTTTTTTAAAAATTTTTACTAAGTACATAAGAGCACCTTCAATATTGATCAAAAAGCTAGATTACAGATAATATGGACTTGAAGTACATTACTTTCATTAAAAATATTTCAAGAAAAGACTTACACCTAGTTGGGGGTAAAGCAGCAAACTTAGGTGAGATGAAGAATGCTGGCTTACCAGTACCTAATGCCTTCGTAGTTACTAGTAACGCTTTTAAGAAGTTTCTAGAAGATACTAGAATATATGGGGAAATTCTAAGAATCATGGAAGATGTCGATGTAAATAACCCCGCGAGTCTACAAGAAGCATCAGCAGCGGTCAGGAGGATTGTTGAAGATTCTACGATACCTGAAGACTTAACTGTAGAAATAACTGAAGCTTATAGATATCTTTCTCAAGAATCGGGGGAAGATGCAGAGTATGTTGCTGTAAGAAGTTCAGCTACTGTAGAAGATGCTCCTAGTGCAAGTTTTGCAGGTCTATATTCAACCATATTGAATGTGAAAGGTGTGGATAGTCTACTAAAGTCGATTAAGACTTGCTGGGCAAGCTCATTTACTCCTAGAGCGATCTTTTACAGATTACAGAAAGGATTTAAGCATGAGAAAACGTTAATGGCCGTCATAGTTCAGAAGCAAGTAGGTACTTTAACAGAGGAGGAATACCTGAATGGTAAGGTAAAAGCTGGCGTTGGCTTCACAATTCACCCTGCTACTGGAGAAAAAAATAAGATCCTAATAGAAGCTTCATGGGGTTTAGGTGAGAGCGTCGTTGCCGGTGTTGTTTCACCAGATACCTACGTGATTGATAAGAAGTCGGGGGCTTTAATTGAGGAATATATAGGGAGTAAAGAGAAGATTATACTTACCGATGATAGGGGAGGGCTTAGGGAGGTTAAGACTCCAGAGAAGTTACGGGGAATAGGATGCTTAAACCAAGATGAATTAAAGAGGCTTTGGCAGATTTCCCTGAAGCTTGAAGAATATTATGGGTCTCCACAAGATTTTGAATGGATCTTTGAAGATGGAAAGATCTACCTGCTACAGTCTAGACCAGTAACAGTCTTTTATGAAAAGAAAGAAGAAGAGATAAGGATTAAGAAGACTCCAATTATAAAAGGGCTTCCAGCTTCACCTGGCGTAGCCATAGGCAGAGTGAGGATAGTGGAAGTATTAGAAGAAGCTCACAAGAAGATGAAAGAGGGGGATATCTTAGTAACTAAGATGACTTCACCTGACTTCGTACCCTTCATGAAGATTGCGTCTGGGATAGTTACAAGCGAGGGTGGGGTTACAAGTCATGCAGCCATAGTCTCTCGTGAACTAGGAATCCCATGTATAGTTGGTGCGAAGAATGCGTTAACACTCTTGAGGGATGATCAATTGGTTACAGTTGATGCTAGGAGGGGGGTTGTTTATGATGGAGAAGTTAGAGAACTGTTAGCAAGAGAGAAAGCATTGGAAATCAGCCCTGAAGAAGCAGCCAAGTTTAAGACGAAGACGAAAGTCTTAATGAATCTAGGCATACCAACAGAGATTGAAAAATACAAACATCTACCATTTGATGGGATAGGGTTGATGAGGATAGAGTTCATAATTGCTGAATGGATACGAGAACATCCAAACTATTTAATTGAGAAAGGCGAAGAACAGAAATATATAGATAAGCTCGCTGAAGGAATAGCTGCCGTAGCTAGGGCAATTCATCCTAGATTCGTGGTTGTTAGATTCAGCGACTTCAAAACAAATGAGTATCGCCAACTGATAGGTGGAGAAAGATATGAGCCTGAGGAAGCCAACCCTATGCTTGGCTGGAGAGGGGCTAGTAGGTATATTAGTAGAGAGTTTGAAAAAGCATTCCGCTTAGAATGTAGGGCTATCAGGAAGGTGAGAGAAGAAATGGGATTAAACAATGTATGGGTTATGATCCCATTCGTTAGAACAACTTGGGAGGTTGAGGAATGCTTAAAGATAATGGAGGAAGAAGGCTTGAAGAAGGGATTAGAATATTTTAAAATATGGTTGATGGCTGAGGTCCCAAGCGTAATCTTCCTCGCAGACAAGTTTTCAAAAATATGTGATGGCTTCTCGATCGGAAGCAACGACCTTACACAGCTAATACTTGGCATCGACCGTGACTCTGCAATCCTCGCGAACATGGGATACTTTGATGAAAGGGATGAAGCTGTTAAAAGAGCAATAAAACACCTCATAGAGAACGCCCATAAACATGGCGTAACAGTCTCGATATGCGGTCAAGCCCCCTCAGTATACGAAGACTTCTTAGAATTCCTAATCGATATAGGCATCGACTCAGTAAGCGTAAACCCTGACGCAGTCTGTAAAACAAGAAAGTACATCTATGAAATAGAAAGAAGAAAGCAGGCAACAGAATAAAACATTAAGATAACGCTAAAAACAACAAGTTATTAAAGAATGAATTTACAAATGACTTCAGACGTGGACACCGCACTCTCAACAGAGCTCTAAGGTTAATTAGAAGAAGATGATAACTTACTATCTATCTACATCATCTTAAAATATTGTAAGATGATGCCCATAACCTTTTATAGGTATGTATTTTAAGGCTGCTAAGATTACTCCTAGACGCTGAAGCTAAAATATATACGTACATGATTGGTCCACTTAGCATCTCCAGAAATTCAGAAAAATCCTCTTAAAGAAAAACATATCGTATCAGCCTACAATAGAGGGAACATACATCAACAACACCCTCCAATACGTACCTGTAAATAGGCTTCTATCAACTATTTACCGACTATTATAGCGTCTATTACCGATCCATCAAAGACTATCTTAACAAACTTCAATATTATTATGTTTAAAGCTAGCATACATAATGCAGAGACCTTAACTAAAAGAAAAATAAATTAACAAGTAGATACAGCTATAGTTTAGTGGAGGAGTCCATGGAGTTCTGTCCGAAGTGTGGGAAAGTCATGGTTTTGAAGAAGAAGTCGAGTAATTCTACTTTGGTATGTCCAAAGTGTGGATACGAGAAGAAGGCAGAAGAAGTCATAGTGACAAATCTTGTGAAGAGGCGTTCTAGACCTAACTTGGTCATGATAGAGAGTGAGGAAGAAAAAGTCCTCCCAACGACTACTGATGTTGTATGTCCTCGATGCGGGAACAGAGAAGCCTACTGGTGGTCTATACAGACTAGAGCTGCAGATGAACCTATGACGTTATTCTTTAGGTGTACTAAGTGTAACCATACTTGGAGAGAATACGGTTAATCTATCATGATAAGATACAATATCTCTTGCATCCAGGTTTTAAACTTAGTCTTGAAAACTCTTCTTCACTTCCTATTAATGAAAACAAACCAGCTATCTCGATATTCTTCTTCTCAAGTACTTCAATAAGCCTATTGAAGAATTCATGCTCTGGGATTCTTGTAGAGACCATTAATATACTTTCTTTCTTCTTAGCTTGATTGAAGTAAACCCAGTAGCATGTTGGCCAGATACTTCTAGAATCATTTAAGAATATAGTGAAGAATTCTTGATCATCTACAGGTAATGGTTCTCTAGCAACTATATAGAAACAGCGTGATGTAACAGTGGATAGGTAAGCTGTTAATGGAATACTTAATAAGTCTAGAGCCATGAAAGAAGTAATCTTCATTCCTACATACTCGTTTATAACATGTGCTCCTATAATCTTAATCATATTCGGGTTAAACATTACCTTGAATACATCGATTGAATCACCATCTCTAATTAACTGGGATATAAGAGATGAAAGATTCAGATTTAAGACAAGATTTTTGAGAAGACGCCTAGCTTTACTACCTTTTGGAATAGTTTTCCCAGTTAAGTATCTTGTTAATGTAGAGACGGGAATACCTGTTAAGTTTGAAAGCTTCCTATAATTATACCTATCTTTAAGAACCTTAAGTAAATCAACTACTATGTGGCTAACACTATTGTTGATTTGAAATAATTCTCTTCCAGCACTCTTAGCAGCAACCATAACCAATAATTTACTTATGAAATAGTCAGTAGATAAATGTTGCATCTCGAAAACAATAAAAATAATACTAAGAGTAATACTGTAAAAATCTTAAAAGACGATAATTATAAAAGAACCAATATTGGAGATTACTAGAGAACTCATCTCTAAATTCTGTATCTCTTATCTTCTTATAGGTACTTAGATTGTATGGTTTAGGCTTCCTACCATCCTATTGTTGATGTTTAACTCTCTTCCAAGCACTCTTATATGAACCGTATTGGATAGGCATACTCATCCACTTACAGTCGTTGTGAGAATATAAAGGGTCCAGTTTATGATGAGTCTATCTTCAGCTATAGGTTACCAATTCTAGCCTCAGGAGTTAGTGAAGACTTAACGATCTCCTACTCACAATCACTAAGCTCATGAAACTACATAAAGAAAACCAAGAAGGAGAAGCTTAAATAGTTTGGAGATGAGCTCAGAAAATCTGTTAAATACACTGCAATGTAAAATACTATACGCTCACAAAGTGCAAATTTATCTAAGAATGTTAACTCAATAATTCATAGTCCTCAAAACAGTTCCCGAAGGTTTTGATACTCTTCTTAGCCTCCTATCCATTATCCTATTTTAAACTTAGGGCTCACATACATCATTAAAGTTATGATACTTTTACTCCATCTTAATCAGCTAAACATTATTGTATAGACCTCGGATCATAGACTAAGTCAAGTACATTTTAGTGAAACCTACGACGTCTCCAAGCCGGTGGCTTACCACAATGGGTACAAGCATCTTTGTCTTGGCATAAACATATCCGCATACGAGACCTATAGGTATCGAGAGTGGTGTTAGTATTGATGTGCCATGCTAGAAGTCGGAGAGTAATGCTTGCAAGAGAATGGTCTTCTAGACCCTGCCATGCGGCAAGCGCTCAAATCTTGTCTGTGATAGCCTCTCCAAATCAGTTCCCCACAAATCCCCACTGTCAGGGATGTGACGACCAAGCCATAGACAACGATGGCTGGCGGGAGCCTCCTGAACCTGCTTAACGTCTGCTTCCACGCTCTTGGACTATAAATCAAGTTTACTACACGTGGCTCGATTATCTGAAAGAGTACATGTAAATGGACCAAAGGACGAAAACATGCATATAAATAATGTAGTAAATAGGGTTCTTGAGGGACTTCGGCAGAGACACTGCTAAGACCACGGCTACAGGAGTGACCAAATTATTAAGCATTAAGGTAGAATGCTAAGGGCTAGAACATGATTACGAAGCATCATAAACAGGCCTCGTCAACTTTTATTTAAGATTCTTGTATCTACGATGAGTCTGTCAACTTTTAATTAGATTCTTCTTTTTATGTTCCACGACCTGATTTCTATTTTGTTTTCTCATGTATGCGTTAGACTATATCCTCGATATCCTTTGTCAATGGAAAACCCTAAGATGGTGGAGGTTAGAGAAGGTTCATCTATACCTATTATAAATTTATTATAAATTATAAATATTATAAATAATTATCGAGGATACTAACCCTATTAGAGTAAAGCATGCTTCCAACTACTTCTTCGATAAATATTAGCTGAAACATAGACCTCAATATTTACATCTTGGTGTGAATAATCTATAATACAGGTTTAGCTTCATTATACTCTTATGATGGGTATATTAATTGTTCTCGTTTAGAGTTACTCAATATCGTTTAATATCTTTATCATAATGTTTATGTTTTTTCTCCTCCCATAGACTTAGGGGGCATGAGTTTAAAGATTATAGTCGCTGTTAAATGGGTTCCTAATACTCAGATAGTAAATATAGATCCTAGAACAGGGACATTGATCAGGGAGGGTATACCTAGTATAATTAATCCACATGACTTGAATGCTGTTGAGGTGGCTC
>CAZKRR010000074.1:0-6898 GCA_964555135.1 uncultured Nitrososphaeria archaeon | reverse complement strand
AAGACGTTAGCTTAGTAGTCGTGAAAACAGTTATCGGAGGATATAGAATACTTGAACCACCATTAGGCGAGATAGTTCCCCGTATCTGCTGAAATATATACTGATTAATTGTCGAGTAGTAAAAACAGTATGTACTATATAGACTATCTGCTCTTTAAGGGGTAAAAAGTAATATATTAACCTAGAGGTTAAATATAATATATTGTGGGTACAGCAGATGCAAACCTTAGTTCGTGCCGAGACAATTACGATGATAAACCCTAGATTTCCAAATACAATTATGAAGCTGGGAGCGGAGAAGTTTTATAGGTGTTTTAATTGTGGTAATTGTACAGCTATATGCCCACTAACTCAGGATAGAGCATCTTATCCTAGGAAGCTTATACGTTATGCTGTCATGGGTTTAGAGGATAGGGTAACATCTTCAGTGGATCCATGGTTATGCTATTATTGCGGTGAATGTAGTGATTACTGTCCTAGAGATGCTGACCCTGGAAGCTTCATGATGGCTTTAAGAAGATTACTCATCCAAAAGTATTCCATAGTTTCCAGATTATTCTTTAATAAGACAGCTGCAGCGATAGCTTGGACTGTTCTAACTCTAATAGCTGCTCTAGGTCTTTACTTCTTCAGAGGGCGTTCTCCAAACCTTGAAGCTGTCGATATACTCTCTTTTATACCATTAAGTTTCATCCATGACGTTGGACTAGCGATTGGTATAATAGTAGGGCTATCCGCTCTACTGAACCTCATAAGCATGTATAGGAGCATTGCTAAGAGTATGGATTACTCTTACTCAAAGGTAAGGAGCAGATATCCTAGACTATGGGTTAAGAATTTCTTTAAAACTATAATCTATGAAGTTGCTGCACAATTAGAGTATAATAAATGTTTAAAGAAGAGCCGGTATATTGCGCACTTAGCTTTACTGTGGGGTTTCATAGGTTTATTTATAGCAACACTGGTGATCTTCGGGATACACTTCTACGGTCTTCAGATATCAAAGGTTATCCCTTTCATTATAGGCACTGTATCCGGAGTTGCTATGCTCTACGGCTCTTTCTATTTCATTATTGCGAGATTAAAGAAGAAAGAAGCCTACTCAATGTATTCATATCATACCGACTGGATATTCTTAATATTATTATTCTTTGCTGGTGTCACCGGGTTCCTACTAACAATATTCATAAAAGCAAATATACCTATGGCATCTTATGTAATGTTCGCAGTACATTTAATAATAGTGTTTGACCTACTGATCTCTGCTCCATTTACTAAATTTGCCCATGCCATCTACAGACCTCTAGCCCTCTGGATTAATAGTACGGTAGAAGAAACCCTCCAGTATGGAGAGAAGAGTGTTGGGAGGTGATGGAAATGGTTAAACCAGTCTTAGTTATCGGTGGTGGTATCGCAGGCATACAAGCATCACTTGATCTTGCAGACCAAGGAGTCAAGGTCTACCTTGTAGAGAAGATGCCTAGCATAGGCGGTAAGATGGCCCGTCTAGATAAGACATTCCCAACCCTTGACTGTGCATCATGCATCCTTACCCCGAAGATGGTTTCAGTTGCGAGACATCCCAACATAGAGCTTCTAACATACTCTGAAGTAGTCGAGGTCAAGGGTTCTGCTGGAGACTTTAATGTAAAAGTATTGAGGAAGCCAAGGTATGTTGATGAAGATAAATGTATAGGTTGCGGGGAATGTATTACTAAGTGCCCCTCCAAGGTTCCAGACGAATTTAACATGGGGATGAGCCAGAGGAAAGCAATATACTTCCTCTTCCCGCAAGCCGTGCCACTTAAAGCAACTATAGATAGAGAACACTGCCTCTACTTTACTAAGAATATATGCCGTGTATGCGAGAGATTCTGCCCAACCAAAGCAATAAACTTTGAACAGAAACCTGAAACCCTAGAACTTAACGTAGCCTCGATAATAATTGCTACAGGCTATGAATTAATGGACCCACATATTGCACCAACATATGGCTACGGGAAGTATCCAAACGTCTATACATCGCTAGAATTCGAGAGGCTTGTATCATCTACCGGTCCGACTGGAGGAGAGATTATGAGAAGGTCTGATAATAAGCATCCGAGAAGCATAGCCTTCATACAATGCGTATGCTCTAGAGACGTTAAGATAAACCCGAACTGCTCAGCTTTCTGCTGCATGGCCTCGGTTAAACATGCAATCCTCGCCAAAGAACATCTACCAGAAGTCGACTGCACAATATTCTACATGGATCTTAGAGCGTTCGGGAAAGGATACCAAGAATTCTATAATAGAGCTATGAAAGAATTTGGGATAAAATTTGTTAGAGCTAAGCCTGCAAAGATCGAGGAAGATCCTGAGACCAAAGACTTGATAATAACATATGAGGATACATTCACAGGTGTTAAGAAAACTATGGAGGCGGATATGGTTGTATTAGCCTTAGGCGTTAAACCTGTCTACCCAGAAATACTGCCTCTAACAATTGGAGAAGATGGATACATAAGTTTAAAGAACCCGTTAATAGAGCCTGTAGCAACAACTATAGATGGAGTATACGTTGTAGGTGTAGCAGCAGGCGCGAAAGATATACCAGACTCAGTTATACAAGCAGGCTCAGCGGCGATTAAAGCATCCATATTAACTGGAGGTTAGAACATGAGTGAAGAACCTAGGATAGGAGTATACATCTGCCACTGTGGAGTAAACATTGCAGGCTCAGTCAATATAAGAGAAGTAGTTGAATACATTAAGAACCTTCCAAACGTCGTAGAAGTAAGAGATTACATTTTTATGTGTTCTGCTCCAGGTCAAGAAATCATCAAAGAAGGTATAAAGAAGTGTAATCTGAACAGGGTTGTAGTAGCAGCATGTTCTCCAACAATGCATGAGCATACTTTTAGAAACGTGTTATCTGAAGCCGACATGAACCCATACCTACTAGAAATGGTGAATATCAGAGAGCAGTGTTCATGGGTTCACTCAGACAATAAAGAAGCAGCAACAACCAAAGCCAAGCTACTGATAAGAATGGCTGTAGCTAAAGCATCACTACTCGAACCACTTAAAGAGATAACATTCAAAGTCAACAAGAACGTACTGATTATAGGAGGAGGGATTGCAGGCCTATCCGCTGCTAGAGACCTAGCCGCTAAAGGCTTCAAAGTCTACCTTGTAGAGAGGAAGCCTGTAATCGGTGGGAATGCTGCCAGGCTTGGAAGACTCGCACATACAGAATTAAGAGGGATAGATGTTGTAAAAGAATTATCGAGGCAGGTCACAAGCAACCCGAATATCCAGATACACGTAGATACTGAGCTAGTAAACGTTGATGGATCGGTTGGAGACTTTAAGGTTAAGCTGATAAAGAATCCCAGATACGTTAATGAAAACTGCAATCTATGCGGTGAATGCGTTAAAGTATGCCCAGTCGAAGTCCCAAATGAATACGAGTTTGGAGTATCGAAGCGGAAAGCAATCTATCTACCATATAAAGAGGCTTATCCACCAATCTACACAATAGACTCAGAGAACTGTACTAGATGTTTTGAATGTGTTAAAGTATGCCCGACAAACGCTGTAAACCTAGCTCAGAGGCCTGAAGAAATAGAATTAAGGGTTGGAGCAATAATACTTGCAGCGGGGCATGAACCATACGAGCCACTAACCGGAGAATTCGGGTATGGCATATCGAGTAGGATAGTAACATTATTCCAGCTTGAGAGAGTGCTGGATGAGTCAGGTCCGACAAACGGTGAGCTGAAGGTAGATGGAGTCCAGCCCAAGAACATCGTATTCATAACCTGTGTAGGCTCACTCAGTACTACTCCGAACGCATACCCATACTGCTCAAGGATGTGCTGCTCATCAACGATAAAGAATGCATTGATAGTCAAGGAGAAGTATCCAGAAGCAAACATGTACATCCTACATAGAGACATAAGAACGTATAGTAGAGGAGATGAGCAGCTCTACCTAAAGGCTGGGGAAGCCTTAATCAGGTTTGCAAGGTATAGAGAAGCTCCAAACGTCATCGTTAACCCTGATGGAACAATCAACGTAAGATTCTTCGAAGAAACAATCCAAGAAGAAGTATCCCTCCCAGCCGACCTAGTAGTATTATCAGTCGGGATGAAGCCTCCGAGAGATATCGACAGAGTCAGGACGATAGTCAAGGTAGGATGTGGCCCAGAAGGATTCCTTAGAGAAGCCCACTTAAAGCTTAGACCAGTTGAGGCAACCACTGATGGAGTATACCTTGCAGGAACAGTCACCGGACCGAAAAACATAATTGAATCTATAGAGTCTGGAAGCGCTGCAGCCTCGAAAGCATCAGCACTCCTCACAAAAGAAGAAGTTAAAGTAGAACCGCTAATAGCAGTAGTAGATGAAGAAAGATGCAGCGGCTGCTCAATATGCATAGGGATATGCCCATACAATGCGATAAGATTAAAGACTCAAGGAAACATTAGAGTTGCAGAAGTAGACCCAGCACTATGCAAGGGATGCGGAGCATGTGCAGCTTCATGCCCAACAGGCGCAATGCAGCAATTCGGCTTCAAAGACACTCAACTAAAAAGCCAAGTCCTCGCAGCACTCATTGAGTAAGTTGAATATCACTAAATACTGCAAGAACACAAAATATAATAGATACTGCATACTGGTGGTTTAGATGAGCCAAGATTTTAAACCAAGAATAGTTGTTTTCGCTTGTAACTGGTGTTCCTACGCTGCTCTAGACCTTGCGGGTACAAGCCGCATGAAGTATCCCCCGAACTTCCTAGTAATCAGGGTCATGTGCTCAGGAAGAGTAGACCCGCAATTCATCCTCGAAGCTTTCAGGAGAGGCGCGGACGGAGTACTCGTTGCAGGATGCCACCCGGGAGACTGCCACTACATAGAGGGAAACATTAAAGCATTAAGGAGGATGACGCTTCTAAAAAGAGTTCTCGAAGAATTCGGGATAGAGAAGGAGAGATTCAGGCTTGAATGGATCTCAGCATCAGAAGCAGAGAAATTCGTTAGAGTAGCCAACGATATGCTTGAGAAGATAAAGCCTCTAGGCCCGCTACACATAGAAGAGGTGCACAGGCATGGATAAGCCGAAGATAGCCCTATACTGGTGTGCAAGCTGCGGAGGATGCGAAGAAGCAGTAGTAGACCTAGCAGAGAAGATCCTAGACGTCGTAAACCTCGTAGACATAGTATTCTGGCCCGTCGCCATGGACTTCAAGGTTGAAGATGTCGAGAAGCTTCCCGACGGATCGATTACCGCAAGCTTCATAAACGGCGGGATCAGGCTGAGCGAACACGAAGAAATGGTGAAACTTCTTAGAAGAAAATCAAAGCTAGTCATAGCCTATGGTGCATGCTCATCATGGGGCGGGATACCGGGGCTTGCAAACCTCTACAGTAGAGAAGAAATACTAAGATACGTATACCATGAAGCACCAACGGTAGAGAACCCCCAGAAGATACAACCCCAGACAGAAACCAAAGCAGAAGAAGGGGTAACACTGGAGCTGCCTGAATTCCTCCCACGCCTCCTCCCACTAGACCTAGTAGTAGATGTAGACTACTACATCCCAGGATGCCCTCCCACGCCAGAAGTAACATGGAAAGCAATAGAAACCCTGCTATCTGGAAATCTTCCAGCCAAAGGCTCCGTGCTAGGAGCACTAGACAAATCACTCTGCTATGACTGCCCCCTAAACGAGACTAAGCCTGAGAAAGTACTAATCAAAGATATCAAGAGACCGCATGAAGTAATCGCTGACCCATCTAAATGTCTTCTCACACAGGGACTAACATGTCTCGGCCCCGTAACCCGTGGAGGATGCGGCGCACTCTGCATAAAAGCAGCCATGCCATGCACAGGATGCTTCGGACCACTCGACGAAGTAATAGACTACGGCGGAAAAGCCATATCATACTTCGCAAGCATAGTAGACTACACCGACGAACAAGAAATAGAGAGAGCATTAGGCAAGATCCTAGACCCCATGGGAATATTCTATAGATACTCTCTACCAGCCTCAAGACTTAGAGGGAAAATAACGGTAGCAGAGAAGTAAGTAAGATGAGAGAAGCAGTAATAAACCCTATAAGGAGACTTGAAGATTATTGGATAAAAGTAACTCTATTGTCTACAAGAATTATAAACATATTCTATTACAGAGATAAAAAGATTGAGGAAATGGAATTGATCTTGTCAACTTGATGATAATGCTTGTGTAATATGTTCAGAGAATAGTTTCACTTGCTCAGCACCTAGAGGCTTAATGTGATGAGCTAACGATACTCACTGGATTTATTGAACCTTCTATACGTTCATCGGCTATTCAGATAATCTCGTGAAAAGGTCTCCCTATTGTAAGTAAACCTTGTCTACTATATTTGGCAAGCTAGGTTAATCTCTGATACTTAACTACCACTGGTCAGTAGTTAACTAACTCTTATTATCGCCTTCGTCTATGCTGGTCTCTTCTCAAGGGGATTTCCAAGAGAATACTTCAAGTGGGTTTAGGAGGGTTACCTCGACTAGTTCTCCAGATGATAACTTTACTCCTGGAGGTATTAGGATGAATCCTCCAGCTTTTGATAGTATTGTGATAAGTGTTGATCCTCCAAGTCTCTTTAAGTGTGGTGTTGCCCTTAAACCATCATTACACCATTCTAGAATAACTGTTCTAAACGTGTATGATCCAGGTCTAGCTTCTATAGATGTAGTCAGTTTAGCTAAGACTTTAGGTAGAAGCTCAGCTCCCTCAAAAAACATTTTCGAGATGATCGGTATGATTATATTGCATATGCATGATGTTGCTGAGCCGATGTGTCCAGGTACGAGGAATACAGGTTTACCTTCTACTTTACATACTCCTGAAACCTTCCCAGGGCT
>CAZKRR010000073.1:0-6976 GCA_964555135.1 uncultured Nitrososphaeria archaeon | reverse complement strand
TCTCTAGCCTGTATAAAGATGGAGACATCATCCATGTGATAATTATTGAATATCCCGACCTGGTACTCGAATACTTCTTGGGGGAACCTAGTCTGGTTATAGAGCCATAGTGGTACATTTTCTATGACAACCTCCTTATACGCGTCTTTAATAATCCGGCTGATAAAATCTGAGCCGGTTATGATTAGCTTGATTGAGCCGTCGTAGACATCTATGAGAGCGTATCCAATAAATCTAACATAATCGTTACCTCTACTCCATGGAACATGCTCACCACTCAATCTAACTATTAATGGCATCAACCAGTATGTTCTCTCCCCATCGGTCACTGGAAACATATCAACGAATTCTCCATTCCATCTATACTCAAAGTAAGGGAAGAGCAGCGTCATTCTATCGTACACGTCTCTGTATCTTAACAGTCTAATCGTTTTATCTGGGTAGGAGAAGAAGAAGGTTGGGTCATAGATCCAGCTGATAGGTGGGGAGACGGTAATCCCCCCTTTGCCACTATATCTTGTTCCTGTAACTTCATCTGATACATCCTTACCTAGTATTATTGCGGCCCATGTTGATTCTAGTAGGCCGCCTTCCCCATAGTATATTCTCCTCTGAGAGAAGAATGTAGATGAATCAACTATTGTTCCGTTACTTGCATCTAGTAAGAGGAAGCCATTTGGAACATGGGTATAAACTAGGTGCTGATTATACCATATGTCTGCTGCTTTCACGGATATAGGTAGGATTGGCTTCATAGACGCACTCCAGTATAGTCTCCCATTAAATCTTAGAATATCGGAGTCTTCAAAATCTACGTATGGTATTAACCCTATCTCAGGCTTCATCTTCGTAAATGCGGCTTCCCAGTCCCAGAGCCTAATAATATCTAATTGTTCCTTCACATTCTTAATGTATTCTTGTATGGTTAGAGGGGATGAATGTTCGGGGAAGATGTATCTCTCTCTACGTATGTCTTCAATATCTGCAAGATACCTATTGACGGCGATCTCTTGTTTAACATATGGTCCAAGCCATTCTACTTTCCTAGCATCCGCAATACTATTCTGTATAGTTACAATAGAGACTATTGCTAATACTGCTAGCAGTATTGCTCCACCCTTTATAACATATGCGTATAGGAATCCAGGCTTAGTCTTATCAAGATACATGAACAATAGCATAAGACCTGTTAGACTGAGAGAGCCTAGGATCAAGACCTTAGTATTGTAATCTATATAGTTTGGGAGGAATAATGTAAAGCTTATCCATGCAGTAGCAATAGCTAGTACTAACTCGATAGCTTCAACCGGTAATCTGAATGTCCCCGTATCTACATAGTTTACAAGAATCCTAGATGAAGCTTTCAATATTATTGTTAACCCAACAACTATTATCAATCTAACGGATATTGATGTTAAGAGTGAGGGGATAAGGAGTGTTAATGCAGGAGAAGCAGATACCGCTATCTGAGCAGGAGAGACGTCAGCTGTAGACATGGGTATAAATGGTAGCTTGAACAATTCAGGTATCTTACCTAACCCTAAGTCTACTCCATTCAAGATGCCTAGAACCGCCATACCGAAGAAAGCATTAGCAAAAAATACAGTACCTATCAAAGTCTTAGTAATCTGCCAAGCTAGAAACCTGCTAAAACTAAGCCTAAAAGATGAGAAATCCAAATCTCTTGGACGAATATACCTCTCCCAGAAAATAGAATAAAAGAGTCTAGCACTCCAGAAAGTGATAGAATTCCTATTCTTGAAATCTAGACGGAAAAAAGCAATAAAAGAAAGGATAAATCCACCGATTAGAGAATAATAGTAAGGTTTAACAAATAAGTCTCCAAACTCCCAAAAGTTCAACGTTACTTGAAGAATCTGGCTTAACGAGATAAGGAATAATACTATTATAAGTACCGTTAAGGCTACTACAGTTGCACGAGGTCTCCGCCTACTCCTAGTATACATTCCTCAATAATAGTTTAGACTGGTATTTGATAAATCTAAACTCGTTGATGTATAAATGAGCTGACAGACTAGATGTCTTATCCCTTCTCCAGAGGTCTATCATACCTTCATTGGCGAGCTTAGTGCTTAAAGACTGTTAAGAACTCTATACTTGTCATGGTAGTCTAATATTCTCGTCTGTGAGGGTTGGCTGCCTCATTTTTGCGTCTTCAATAAACTTATGAAATTCTTCATAAGCTCTAAGCTCTTCTTGATGTTAGCATACAAGTTATAGTTTTTATTTGCTGCTATCTAGTGTTAAGGAGTGGTGCTTGATTGCCATAGATATTCAAAGTAGTTTTTCGCAAATTTCGCTAATCCTACGTGTTCTGACCATATTGCGAAGCTTATACCTGCTCCTTCATCTCCAAGCAGTAGAATAACTTCTCTAGAGTCTGCGACGATTCCACCCCCAAACATCTGTTCTTTTAATCTTATCTCTGCTACTTCACTTAACTTCTTTATTAGAGAGTAGTTGACATCGTTGGGAACCATTATCTTTACGCTTCCCCCTCTACTAGTTATATACGTGATGTAGGGTAAGAATGCTGTTAAGAGATTCTTGGTTAAGAATGGTGCAGCAATCAATAATTCTTTCTCACAGTTTGATAATAGATACTTGATTCTTGCAAGGATGTTTTCTTCCCCTCTTAGTATCCAGATATCATGCCTCTCCCTAAAACCTCTACCCTCGTATATCGGGAGAAGTTCAGATAAGATAACTTCCTCGTTTGCTTTAAACTCTTTCTCAATTCTCATCCTACTTGATTCAAGAGCTGTCATAGGAGACTTAGGATAGTATCGCGCGGGTCTCCCACCTTCAGTTCCAACCCATCCCTTCTTCTCTAAACTCTCTAAGACTTCATATATCTTAGAGTACGGAACATCCGCTAGCTCACTGAGCTTACTAGCAGTAGAATCACCGCACTCAAGCAACGTAGTATAAACTTTAATCTCGTAATCTGTTAAACCAAGATTATGGAGCGCCCTCCTAAGATTCTCACTTATCTCCACCATCTCTACAGTCACAAAATATACGTTAACCTAGTATTCAAATATTAATCAAACCATCGTATGTAAAAAGATAAGTTCATAGACTCTAGTTATATTCTAGGTCTATTAGAAATGAAGAAGGAGATTCTGTCCAGAGAATATCCTCCATGGCCTCTTCCGGCTGTTGGTGTATTAGTGATAGCTAACCTCATGATTCTATTGATTAAACGTGCTTTTCCACCATCTGCTGGCAAATGGAGTATTCCTGGAGGAGTTGTAGAGCTTGGTGAGAGAGTTGAAGATGCTGCTAGGAGAGAGGTTAGAGAGGAAGTTGGGTTAGAGATTGATGATCTTAAGCTTCTAGGAGTCTACGATAGCATAATTATGGACAGCAATGGTAGCGTTAGATACCATTATGTGATTATAGAATATCTAGCTGAAGCTAAGTCTACGGATGTCAAACCATCCATAGAAGTAGCTGAGTATAGATGGGTAACCATCGAAGATATAGATAAACTGGATACAACACCTTCTTTAAGAGAACTTATCAGAACATACAAAAAAGATATAGTATCCTACATGGAAAAAAAGTTTAGGGTTTAATAGCTTGGAAATACTTAGGTTTTTACTCGAACTCTGGCCCACTTGGCTTCTCCTTACCTTTCTCTTCTTTCTTCCTTGATGCAGCTATTACATCATCTATTCTTAGAATCATTGCAGCTGCTTCAAAGCTACTCTTTAATGCTTGTTCTTTTACCCTCACAGGCTCTATTATTCCCAGAGCAAACATATCGGTTACTTTTCCAGAGAATACGTCTACACCGTATCCGTACCCATCTTTATCCTGCTTAGATCTTAGTTCAGTAAGTATCTCAACAGGCTCCAATCCAGCGTTTTCAGCCAGGGTTCTCGGTATAGTCTCTAATGCTTCGGCGAAAGCCATCATCGCAAGCTGTTCTCTCCCAGGGTATTTTGCTGCCTCTTCTCTTACTCTTAAAGCTAATGCTTCTTCTATGGCCCCTCCTCCAGGTACATAGTTTAAGTTATCGATCAAGGTTATCATATTCATTATAGCGTCGTTTAGCGCTCTTTCAGCTTCATCTAGCTGTCGTTCTAATCCAGCTCTGATAAGGATTGAGACAGCTTTGGGGTTCTGGCATTCTTGAACGAACACCATTCTATCTTCTCCAATTTTTACTTCTTCAACTAATCCTGCTCTACCAAGGTCTTTCTCAGTAAGGTCTTCAAAGTTTGTCACGATTCTCCCACCTGTAGCTTTAGCCAGCTTCTCCATATCAGATGCTTTTACACGTCTAACTGCGAGTATTCCAGCTTTAGCTAAGAAGAATTGTGCCATATCATCTATACCCTTCTGGCAGAAGACTACGTTTGCACCTACTGCAGCTACTTTATCAACCATCTCCTTCAATATCCTTGTCTCTTCATCTAGGAATTCCTTAATCTTTAATGGGTCACGTATCCTTATCTCCGCACTGAACTCTGTCTTCTCTATCTCGAATGGAGCACTAATTAATGCTATCTTAGCATTTACTACACGTTTAGGCATAGCTGGATGAACTACTTCTTTATCAACAATTACTCCATGGACTAGCTGACTTTCTAGAAGGCTTTTACCCATCTTCTTGATTATCTGGATACTATCCTTGTCTGCTACGAGCTTGCTGTCTCTCTCTTCAATAACTTTTAATACCGCATCTATCGCTAGAACTGCAATATGGTCTGTGGCAAACCCTAGAGATTTACTTGCTAGGGCAGTCATAACTATCTTCTTTAATGTTGATCTATCTTCTAGTTTGACTGGTTTCCCAAGCTTTCTTAGTTCTTCTAATGCAATATCCAATGCTTTCTTGTATCCTGATATAACTGTGCTTGGATGAATTTTTTGTTCAACCAATTCTTCAGCATGTTTTAGGAGTTCTCCAGCTAAGACCACTGCTGTAGTTGTTCCATCTCCAACAGTATTGTCTTGGGTTTTAGCAACTTCAACTATCATCTTAGCTGCAGGATGCTCAACATCCATCTTTTCAAGTATAGTTGCACCATCATTTGTTACAATAACATCTCCTATGCTATCTACGAGTATCTTATCCATCCCTTTAGGTCCAAGCGTTGTCTTAACAATCTCAGCGATGATCTTTGCAGCAGCAATATTATTTTTCTGAGCAGCTCTACCCTTAGTCCTAGTGGTCCCCTCTTTCAAGATTATTACAGGTTGACCACTAAGCTGAGCCATATATGCCACACCTCACACCTTCCATGTTCTAAATCTCTACCATCATACGGTTTAGACTGTAATTTAAGTTTAAAATCGAGTAAGTTTAAATTTAAACTAAGATTTGAATTGTGGATAGCTAATAAAAATATTAAGGCTTCTTTTGAGACCGTCAACTTAAGGTCTATGCTTACCTTGTATAATGCTTGGGTGATGATTAATCAGAGTAAGAATAGGCCGGCTTTATGTATTGTTTAGTGATAGAAGAATATTTCCCAAGAGGAGGTTTGACCCCCTAGTGGAGGCCGTTGCTGTTAAGGCCTACGTTTCAGGATTAAGCCTAGAGGGTGTTAGGAAGCTCCTGGAGGAGATGGCATATAGGGTGAGCAAGGAGTCTACTAGGAGATGGTTTCTAAAGGCTGGTGAATTGTTTTCGGAGAATAGAACAGGGAGGAGGAGTCTCATAGCTGTGGACGAGATGGTAGTCTATGATTTGGTGGAGAAGCCTATCTATGGGCTGCTAGAGAAGTGGGGAGGTTATAGCAATACAGACTGCCAGGGTAGAGGTGTAGGAGAATGCTTAAGGTTCTTAGAGAAGGTAAGAGAAGCCTGCTACAACAACCTCACAATATACACTGATAGGCTCCATAGTATATCTGGCCTATGAAGATAAGGCATAGGAGGAAGACATTTGGGATAAGCAGCTCAATAAAACAATGGTTCTCTAAGCTAGAGAGGAGGATAAGACAGTTTAAAAACTATCCTCTACATATAAGCCAAAGATATCAGAAAGATGGATAACATCGTAGGCGAACTTAAGTTGACAGTCTCCCTCCTTCAATGTAATCAGTATAACTAAGCTAACGAATAATGTGTTAAAAATAAATTTAGGGTGAGGAGGCTGGCTCAGTAGCACTAGCCACCCACATATAAATTACAGCAGCCTCGCTTCAAGCCTCTTGACCTGCCAAGGACTATAAGAATTACCGTGTAGGTATTGCCGGTGCTTATACCCCAGCCTTATCCTCAGCGAGCCCCATTGACTTCCTTACTTCTATCACCATCTCTAGAATTCCACTCATGTCTTTGAATGTTGGTGGACGTTTTTCACAATTCTTCCCAGAATAGTATTTAGTAAGTATCGATAGGCATCTCTGAGCTTTACAGTTGTACTTCTTCCATCTCTGCCTCTAGCTTCGAAGAGCCCAAGATACTTGACAGATTTTGACATGATGTAATAGTTGTTGGGAAGGCCTTAGATGACGACTTATAAGTCTATACTAGAAGAGACGTCAAAGAATATGATAAGATATAAAGGTCTAAATGTATGGATTACCAGTATACTCTTAGAAATTGAAGGCTTCTAGAAGATGAAGCACTACACGGAGAAAGTGGATGAAGAAACTATAATGGAGCTTTAAAGGGTGTGAAGTAGTATTTTCGTTCTGAGAGACAATTTTCCAGTAGATAACTACTTACCTCTTTCTTTCAAGCATGGAGGTTAAGGAGGAAAATTATGGATTAGACCTGTTATAAACCACCTTATAATTATAGATATGAGGTGTAGGTGAGACCATTTAAGAATTACTTCTAAACTAAATTTAAGTAGCATGATGGTTAAAATATTGGTGAGACCGGGAACGTATTACAATATCTCTACTAGAGTAGAGTAGTGCAAGTTGTTAGTCTTAGCGATGGTTATGTGTAGAAGCCTCTTAAGAGTGTTTTAGCTGCTCTCTCAATA
>CAZKRR010000072.1:0-7291 GCA_964555135.1 uncultured Nitrososphaeria archaeon | reverse complement strand
CTAGAGATTTGAGTTACTATGAGGCTGAAGCTAAGAAGATGAATTTCAGCTATGTTGAGCTTGATGGAAATATTGGGATACTATGTAATGGTGCGGGGTTAACCATGGCCACAATGGATTCAGTCTACGTTCTAGGGGGGAGACCTGCAAACTTTCTAGATATAGGCGGAGGTGCCAGAGCAGAGCTGGTTGAGAGAGCTGTAACACTACTACTCCAGCATCCAAAGACAGAAGTAATATTCATTAATATACTTGGAGGGATAACGAGATGCGACGAGGTAGCTAACGGGATAGTTGGAGCATTAAAGAAGGCTGGTGTAAGCAAGAAGATGGTTGTTAGACTTAAGGGTACAAATGAAGAAGAGGGGAGAAGAATACTTGAAGAGAACAAGGTATATGTTATAGAAGAGATGGATGAAGCAGCTGGTAAGGCAGTGGAGCTAGGTGGGAGGAGATGACGGTGCTCGTGGATTCCGAGACGAGGGTTGTGGTTCAAGGGATAACTGGTAGGGAAGGAAGCTTCCATACAAAAGCTATGCTCAGCTATGGAACGAAGATTCTTGCAGGTGTAACACCGGGTAGAGGTGGAACAACCGTTGAAGGTGTACCAGTATACGATAATGTTATGGAAGCTGTTAGAAAACATCCAGAACTAAATACCTCTATAATCTTTGTTCCATCAAGGTTTGCTGCAGATGCTGTCTATGAAGCTATAGATGCAGGGTTAGACCTTATCGTAGTTATAACTGAAGGTATCCCAGTCCATGAAACAATGAAGTTTGTAAGATATGCTAAGATAAATGGTGTAACGATTATTGGTCCAAACTGCCCAGGAGTAATCTCTCCAGGAGAGTCTAAGGTTGGTATTATGCCCGGACACGTATTCTCTAAAGGTCGTGTTGGCATAGTTTCTAGGAGTGGAACACTTACATATGAGATAGCATACGCTATGACTAAGGAAGGGATAGGTCAGAGTACGTCTATAGGTATAGGTGGAGACCCTGTTCCAGGAACATCATTCATAGATGCATTAGAGATGTTTAGAGAAGACGATGGGACAGATGCTGTTGTCTTGATAGGTGAGATAGGCGGGGACATGGAGGAGAGAGCTGCAAGATACATCGTTGAGCAAGGATATGAGAAGCCTGTAGTAGCTTATGTTGCTGGTAGAACTGCTCCACCAGGTAAGAGGATGGGTCATGCAGGAGCAATAATATCTATGGGTGTAGGAGATGCTGTAAGCAAGATCAAGACGTTAAGAGAAGTAGGAGTAGAAGTAGCTGAGCTACCCTCCCAAATACCCAGCCTCCTCGTGAGAACGCTTAAAAAATAGACTGTCCATACCTACAACAATTATATCATATCTTTTCGGAAATTTGACGTTATGATATGTTGATTAAATAGGATTGATCTATCTATTCTAGAATGTATGAGTGGGATTGAGATTAAGAGTTTGATCGAGTCTGTTGAGCCTATCTTTGAGAGAGAGCCACAGTTAATAATCCAAAGCTCTGGAAGCTTTCTAGTTGTTGGAGATACACATGGAGATGAGGAGAGCACTAGTAATGCTTTAAAGATAGCAGAGAAAGAAGGGCTTAAACTACTCTTTCTAGGAGATTACGTTGATAGAGGTCCCAGGCAAATGGAGAATATTGTAAAGCTTTTAGAATGTAAGCTTAGCTGGGGAGAAAACTTGATAATATTGAGGGGGAACCATGAGACAGTTGAGATGAATAGATGGTACGGGTTCATGGATCTAGTATACCATAGATATGGCACTGAACTCTATGAATGTTTTGCCAGGCTCTTCTCAAAGCTGCCCTACTCTTCGTTAATCCATAAGAAAATATTTGCTGTACATGGTGGGGTTGCTGAAGGATTAGAGAAGATAGATGAAGTAAATAGTATACCTAAGTTTGAATTGAATCCACGGAGTGGTATTGGTTTCGAGTTATTATGGAATGACCCATCTGAGGATGTTGAATGGTTTGCACCAAGCTGGAGGGGTGGAGGAGCTAAAATATTCGGGTGGAAAGCATTTAATAACTTTATGGAGAAGAATAATCTCGAGATGCTTGTTAGAGCACATGAACCTTATCCAGAAGGTTATGGGAAACTCTTTAATGGAAGGCTTATTACAGTCTTCTCATGTAGATTCTATGGTATAATTCCTTCAGCATTAAAGATCACCGAAAAAGAAGAGGATGAAGAAAAGGTTAAGATTGTGAGCCTCGAATGATTCTAGTCATTTAAGTTAGTTTAAGAATTTTTACTCCATCATCTTCTTATGTTGTTCATCATCGTATTCTGGAATATACTTCTTTATTATCTGGCACCAATTCTTCTCTGGGCAGTATCCTAGATGTTTACACTTCTCTCCCATTAATCCCCCGATGACTGGAGAGACCTTCCCTATGCTTCTCCATATACTGTAGGCTATCATCCTTTCTTCCCATTGAGCGTAGCTGCACGTCCTTGTACCTATGTATCCTTGTGGCCACAGTAGATTGAATGCATTGTAGGTTCTAATAGCGTATATTCTTACTGCTTGAGGGCACAGGTATACAGCTTCTGAGAATGGCACATCTTCTCCTAGTAGATTTGAATAAGTTTCTAATAGCTTTAAGATAGCTTCACTAAATATCTTGATTGTTTCTTCTCTAGATTTTATTGTTGGTGGAATTACTATGTTCTTTTCAGGGTTTCCTTCTGCTCTCTCTATAGCTTTATAGATTGGCTCAACAGATGTTGGTACAGTTCTATGTCTTATTGATTGGTGATATGCAGCTACTGAGAGTGGCTCAAGAGTTGAGGCATGTATTAATGGGTTTAGAGAATTCATGTATTCAGGATTCTTCAATGCATCTCCTACCAAGTCTTCGATGCCCTCAGTTATTTTGAAGTCTAATAGTATTGGTTGGTCGGGCTCACAGTATCGTTTGATTATCCCATCTATTATTTTATCTTCTAGCTTGTATGGATCTGGATATGGATAGACATGGTATAGAGGCTTGAAAGAAAGGCGGGCAGAAGTAATTAGAGGAGAAATACTCATAGATAGTTTCTTGATTAATTCTCCAATCTTCTTCAGCTCTCTTGGAAAATATTTCTCATCTCTATTCTCCGAAGAATATATTATCCAGATGAAGGATTCTAGGCTTCCTGTTACGAATATTGACGTTCGAGATGATATTGGGAGTAGGTAGCGTGCATCTTCAAGAGGTATCCCTCTATCGATTAGAGACCTGTAGCATCCCCATACATAATCAATCGTTTCAAGGTATACTCTTGACAGCTTCTCTACACCATGTATCTCTGGAGGTATGATGAATTCATCTCTGCTTACTTGTCTCCTCCTCTGAGATTCCTGCAAATATGAGCCGAATGGCTGTGATGTAAGTAGGAGTGTTGAAGCCCTACTACATGGGTTTACTTCAAACTGTAGTATTAATGATGTTGTAAGAGAAGCATGACCACGTCTAGTAGATTCTCTATGCATTCCTGAGGCCACATCTCTAGGATCCTTACTCTTAGCTTGAAGCTCCTTCAACCTCTCCTTGATAGTTACACCCTTAAATGTACCTAGACCTTCAAGAGCAATTAATATGTCTGGGTCTAACTCAACCCCATCAATACTAGTGTGTGGACCATAACTCAAGAGGCAGATACCAACATCGCCAATCGTAAACATTCACTCATCTAAACTAACAACATACTCAGTTAGTTATAACGTTGATGCTAATACTTAGGATGCCTCATTATCGGAGTAGTTTAGAGTAATCACTATCAGTGAATAATATTCTACAGAGTGGAATATTTATAGGAACTGTTTTGGTTTTCTTTCTTCTCTTGCTCTTACTTTTAGGACTCCGTAATGTATTGCACAGCTTATACATAGATTTTTGACTACTACGTTTTCAGCAATATATGCGCCCATCTGCTTTAATTCTCTAGCTAAGTCTCCTCTAACAAGTGAGACGCGAGTTGTAACCCTCTGAATCTTACTTCTAGGAACGAAGGCTCCACAATTATCACATTGAACAGTAGGCTCGCTTCCTTTATCTCCCTTCCTCCTACCCCTATTCTTCCTCTTATACGGCAACCCGGCTATCCCATCTAGAACATTCAAAACATCCTATTATAGTTTCCCTCATAAACGGTGTATAATTAGCTTTCATCTAGCATATAGTTTGCACACCAAGAACAAATGATATAGAGAGATGCTAATTTATAAATTACTCGGAAGATGATAGTTCTTTAGCCATGAGGTATGCGTCTTCTCCATCCATATAGTATTGTTTAATACGGTCAACCTGGATGAATCCAAGCTTCTCATACAAGTTTATAGCTGGAGCATTCGAGACTCTTACTTCAAGGAATACTTCACTACAATTATAGACCTCTCTCAAAACCTTCATAGCATTCTTCATAAGGGATGAGGCTATACCCATCCTCCTGTACTCGGGCAAGACAGCTATAGAGATTACATGCCCAGCTTTACATATCTTAAATCTCTGAAATCTCGAGAGTATCCTCTCAACCCTACACATAATGTATCCAGCTATACGTTTATCAACCTCAGCAACTAGAAAACTCTTAGGGTAGGAGTGGAGAACAGACTCAAAGAACCCATAAGTATAATTCTCTGGAAGACATACACGGTTAATATTCATAACAGCCAGTAAGTCTTCTTCTAATGCTTCCCTAACCATGAAGTGCCTATCTGGTCTAACCTCCAATGTCACCAATTCTAGGAAATCATGCACTCCATCAGTTCTTAAAGCTTCTGGAAGGCCAAAGTCTTCTGAGAGCATGACTTATAAACTTCTTAGCCTCAGCTACAAGCTCACCTACTGGACAATCTTATGAAGCCTAGGCATTAAAACCCTACCACAAATCCTAACAATCATTAATATGATAAGGCATTACTCCATCCCTCTTATAGCTTCTAGGATAAAGCTTTCATCTACACTCTTCATATAGTGTTTCTTCTTCTCGAAGCATTCAATATCCGAGAACCGCCTACAATCCATATATTTAGGCGAATGTGGTGGAGAGGTTGAGTGGGGTGTTGAGGATGTCTAGGCGGGTATTCATAGATACTGCATGGAACTCTAAGAAGCATACATGCTACGACCCAGAGAAGGATATATTCTTTAAAGTTGATAGCCTCATCGAGCTCAAGGATTATGATGAAATATACCTTGATTCATCATTATTCCCAAATATGTGGCAACAATTGAGAGAGTTGACTAGTAATGGCAAGAGTGTCTATTACTTTACTCGTCCATGGAAGTGGAAAGAGATTGGGAAAAAGATTCAGGGATGAGTTGAAGGCTAAGACTGGTAAGGTATCGAAGAGCGATGAGGAGATTCATTTCTACTATGGAGAGTCTATGAGTTATCATCGACTAAGAATAACACCCATGGTATTTCAAACCCTTGACTATTGTTGATGTTGAGATGAGACCGCTGTTGATGAAGGAGCAGATGCTTTATAGGAATCTTCAAAAAGCTCAGATGGCTGGTATAGTCGGTGTTGATGTTGGAAGCGATGTCGAGATATTGGAGAAGATGGTTGAAGATGCTAGGAAGGAGATCGCTAATAAAGCCATCCATATCATTCCGAGATTCATTAATATAGCTAATACTCTAGGACTGGATAGAAATGATGTTAACGGGTTAGCGGGGCTGCTGGACTACTAGTCTACAATAAATCCGCATCATACGGGAAGTCTATCAATTACCTTGGATTATACAAGGCTAAAGGCAGGAATGGTAGGAGGAATAAGAAGTATAGCCGTAAGGTTCAGAGATATCCAGTAATGCTTGCGAATACAATTCTATGGAAGAATAATGAAAAATATCCACCAACATTCAAGGATATTAGGAGAATTCTAAAGATGTTAATAGAAGCAAGGAAGCAGATGGAGTCGCTGGGAAGTAGGGCTGGAGTATAAGCTCTGGCAAGACCCCCACCTCAGTTCTTGTCGTCCTCGGCGAGCTTGCGGAGCTTGAAGCGGGGACCGAGAATGTTTGTCTGCAGGTGGCTAGGGCTACCAAACCAGCCCCTCCTCCTAAGTTTTTCTTAAATGGGATGTTATCAACATATTTTTAGATCTCTTAAACATTCTCTAAATAACAAAACAAGAGGAAAAGCATGTATTTATCAGCCTCTGCAACCAGAAACTTCCAGCTCCCTCCAACCCGGATGATCAGATTATACTTGAAGTTTAATTTATCCGATGTTAGAATAATTGATCCATGGTTCATGCCTACCCAGATCATCCACCACATGACATTATCCCTAATCTAAGAGAAGGATAGCTGAAGAAGATTTATCCCAAAGCTCACAGTTTGATTGAGTAGTCCAAGCTACCTAATACTGGTATTTAGAGAAAAGTTTAAAATAAAAGATTACCTATGAGTAACCAAGGTAAAAGGAAGAAATAGAAATGTATATAGATAATGTTGATCTTGTTAAATCTATTGTTACAAGATACTTTACAGTTTCAGACGTGTTTCTAGACGCTGGAATCCTAACCTTCAATGTATATGATGAAGACATAAAAGAGAGGTTTAGAAAACTCTACAAAGAACTTAAACAACATGACCTAATCCCTACAGCAGCAAGAGAAGATGGAAGAGTACTGGTTAGAGTATTCCCGAAGCCTAGAGTTGAGCCACCCATACCGAGGTCTCGTACACTGCCCCTAATACTCTTCATAGCAACACTAGGAACAATAGCTATAGATGGATACCTAAGATCATCAACGACTGTCTACGAGGTAATAACAGGTAAAACAGGGTTTATAGATAGATTTCTAGATGCATTACTCTTCGCAGTATCTCTAATAGCAATAATAGGGGTACATGAGCTTGGACATAAAATATCTGCAAAGATAGACTACATGGAGTCAAGCCCACCATACTTTATACCAGGGATACCCACAATGATCCCAACCTTCGGAGCACTAATCTTCCAGAAAAGCCCGATAATCAATAGAGACGATATGTTCGATATAGGTGTAAGCGGACCGATAGCAGGATTCCTGGTAAGTATAGGAGTGCTCCTCGTATCATTCATGACGGCTAGATGGATACCAGTAACAGAATATGAAGTCATAGTCGAACAAGTTGTGAGAGAAGGTGGGCTACTTCTACCACCACCCCTAATCTTCTATCTAGCGAGGCCATTATTCGGTAGACTGGACATGGTTCCACTATTCACAACAGTAGGATTCGCAGCATGGCTTGGAATGCTTATAACAGCTCTAAACCTCTTCCCAGC
>CAZKRR010000071.1:0-7303 GCA_964555135.1 uncultured Nitrososphaeria archaeon | reverse complement strand
AAGTTTATCCTACATATACAGAGAAACATAAATCCTATCAGAATGACTCCCTCCTCTGAAAACAGTCTTCGCATCCGAGAACTTTAATTCCTAGATGTCCCGATAATAATTGACATGAGCTTGAGAGAGCTCCAGAAACTTATGGCTGAGACATATTTGGATAGAGACTTGAAGAGGGGCGCGGAGAAGACTCTTCTATGGATGATAAGTGAGGCGGGCGAAGTTGTAGATGCATTCTTGAAGGGGGATTTTCAACATCTTAAAAGTGAGGTGTCAGATCTTCTAGCATGGCTCTTAAGTTTCTGTAATATCGTTGGGATAGACCTTGAAACAGCTTTTACAACTAGGTATGGTGATGGGTGCCCTCGATGTAGGATGCGGACATGTAGATGCGAGTTTAGATGAGGCAACCCTACAACTTATAGGTTGATAGTCTCCTAGATTATGTAGAAATGAATTTAAAAAGAGGCATATAAATAATTGATTGGGGTTGCCGACAATCCTACAATATTCTAGAGGTGGGCGAAGTGAGATAGATTTTGAGAAGAGAGTAGAGTGCCCTATATGTATGGGTGATTTTAAGGATTGTAAGCTTGAAAGATGCCCATATTTAAAGGATGTTAAAGATTTATTGTTAAAGGTTTCCAAGATGAAGATTGTCTATGGTTCTTCTCCTCCTTCTATACTTGTAGGTTCGTGGGGTTATCCAAAAGTAAATCTTGGCCCCCTCCTCCCTCCAGTTATAGAAGATACAAGTTTAATGGAGAAGCATGAACTCTGGCTAGATATACCTTTAGAAAAAATATTATCAATGAGGTTAAGCTTAGTTTATGGGAGAAGACCTGTCAAGGTTTATGATGCTCGAAACCCAGATAAGCTCCTCCAAGCAATTCAAGAAATAGCCTTATCTCAACAACCAGTCAGCATAGAAATGTTCCTAGAGAAAGAGCCTAGAATTAATCTAAGCTTCTCTATAAGAACTAGCCCAACTGGGCCGGCGGCGCCCTTAGAGAAGATTCAGTTAACAGAGAATCCTAAAACTCTAAATGTTGTTGAAAAGATTGTTTCAGACGTAGATTTAAGGGCAGGCGAAGCTATAGTAACACTCTACTTAAATGGTGTTCCAGAATATGGTATAACTAGGCTTTTATCGTCAGGAATGATTGGAACAAAACATAGGAGAAAGATTGTACCAACTGAGTGGAGTATTACTGCTGTGGATGATGTTCTAGGTAGGAGATTCAGAAGATACGTAAAGACGTATGACTGGATTATAGAATACTATCTATATTGTTTTGAAGCTCACTATAATAGAGTAGCTATCTTGATGATGCCTGGACCATGGAGTTTTGAAGTTATAGAAATATGGAGAAGATTCGGTAGCTATAGGATATATGTTGATTCTGAGCTCCCCGGGGAAGCAGATAAGTATCCAGAAAATGTTGGAGGAGCTTACCATGCATTGAGGTTACCGATACTTGAGAAACTCTACAGAGAAAAGAGGCAAGCATCTATCTTAGTAATCGCAGAAGTAGGTGAGGAGTGGATACCCTTAGGAGTTTGGAGATTTAGGGAAATATGTAGAAGAGCTTTACAACGTCCTCCTAAAAAGTTTAATACACTAAAAGAAGCATTAGATGAAATTAAGAAAACAACTCTTACAGACTCTAAATACTGGAGGCAACTCTCAAGAGTCCTAGAATTTCATAAATTCCAAGAAAGTATTACAGAGTTCATGTAGGTCTACCTGTATTACATAAAGTTGTGTTGAATAACAAGATATATTAGGATGTTGAGGGAAGATCCCAAATATGTCTGAAGCCAGACCTAGATTTTATAGTTTGCCAAGCCTACCGTACAGTTATAGTGCTCTCGAGCCGTACATTTCTGAACAGCAATTAACAATACATCACCAGAAGCATCATCAAGCATACGTTACAGCTGCAAACCAGCTATTAGAGAAACTTGATAAAGCTAGAAGGGAAAATGCAGACATAGATATGAGAGCGACATTAAAAGCACTATCATTTAATATTGGTGGGCACCTACTCCATTCACTATACTGGGGGAACATGGCTCCTCCAGGCAAAGGTGGTGGAAAGCCAGGCGGAGTCCTTGGAGATAGGATTGATAAAGAGTTTGGAAGCTTTGAGAGGTTCAAGAAGGAATTTTCTGAGACTGCTGCAACCGTTGAAGGGTCTGGATGGGCTGCATTAACATTATGTAGGCAGACAGATAGACTCATACCTATGCAGATAGAGAAACATAATACAAATGTTTACCCAATGTTTAGGATACTATTTGTTATAGATGTCTTTGAGCATGCATACTACATCGACTATAAGAATAATAGAGGGGAATACTTAGAGAAATTCTGGAATATCGTCAACTGGGATGAAGTAGATAAACGTCTTCAACAAGCTTTAAAGTAAAACTAGAAAAACCATAGAAGCCCTCAATACATCCTAGAAATATTTTTTAAATAATTTCAGCAAGATATAGATTATGTATGGTTATGGGAGAATAGCTGAGATAGACTTATCTGATAAGAAAATTACTTTAAGGGATGTTGATGAGTATCTAGCATACGAGTTTATCGGGGGACGGGGCTGGACAGCATACATAGTCTTCAAAGAATTAGACAAGATCGTTGACGGCCTACATCCAAGTAATGTTCTTGTCGTTGCAACTGGACCTTTAAATGGTACATTATTCCAAGGTGGCGGGAAAACAGAGTTTGGAGCATTAAGCCCACAGACAGGTATTTATGGTGATAGTAATGTAGGTGGTTACCTTGGTTTCCGTCTTAGGAGAGCAGGAATAGACTGCCTCATTATTAGGGGTAAAGCACCTACACCATCATACATATATGTTGAAGATGGTAGAGTCGGGATTATTGATGCTCCAGAGTTATGGGGTTTAAACTCAAGTGAAGTAGATAGGAAGCTTAGGGAAAAACATGGTGGAGAGTGTTCAATAGCGAGTATAGGCATAGCTGGAGAGAGGCAAGTCTCTTTTGCATGCATCAACGTTGACTGGAATCTTAGAAAATATAGGCATGGTCAAGCTGGAAGAACAGGAATGGGTGCAGTGATGGGGTCTAAGAATCTAAAGGCTATCGTTGTGAGAGGAACAGGGGAAGTCAGAGTAGCTGACTCTGAGAGGCTTAGAGATGTAGCTAGGAGGTTCCAGAGGCAAGTCCTAGACAGTCCGACCTACGATATTTGGAGAAGGCAAGGAACAATGATGACGATAGAGTGGGCGAATAATGCTGAAGCCCTACCAACATATAACTTCCAGAAGACTAAATACGAGTATGCAGATAGGATAAGTGGGGATGCATTAGAGAAGGTTAAGATCTACAGTAGACCATGTTCTAACTGTATAGTTCCATGTGAACATGTTGTACCATTCAATATTGGAGGAAAAAAGGGAGAGATTGGCGTAGAATATGAGACTGCGGCTATGATTGGTTCTAACGCTGGTCTCAAGAGTCTTGAAGAAGTAGCATACGCTAACTACCTCTGCGATGACTATGGGCTGGATACTATAACGATGGGTTCGGTCATAGCTTTTGTAATGGAGTGCTTCCAGAGAGGTATACTAACTCAAGAAGACATAGGATTTGATATTGAATGGGGAGATATAGATGCAGTCGCTAAACTAATTGAGATAACAGCTAGAAGAGAAGGATTCGGAGAATTAACATCTCTAGGGGTGAAGAGATTATCAGAGAAGATGGGAAGAGGCTCAGAGAAGTTTGCAATGCATGTTAAAGGATTAGAGATTAGCGCCTATGATCATAGAGCTGCCCCCGCGATGGCTTTGAGTTACGCTACATGCGATATTGGAGCACATCACAATCGTTCATGGGCCATAACATACGACTTACAAGTAGGCAGATACAGTTACGGAGAAGACAAAGTTGACAGGGTAATCTATCTACAACATATTAGACCCCTATTCGATATGCTTGGAGTATGTAGATTATACTGGGTTGAGCTGGGTGTAGACCCGAACCTCTACGCAGAAGCATATTCGGCAGTAACTGGGAAAGAAGTAACTTTAGATGAGCTCTTGAAGAAGAGCGAGAAGGTGTGGAATCTATCTAGAATCATGGCTATACTTAGAAAGAAGATAAGCATCCAGGATGATATGCTTCCAACTAGAGATTTTGAAGACCCTGTTCCCGAAGGTTCAACTAAAGGCGTAAAACTCTCAAGAGAAAAGTTCACCGAAATGCTGAAGACATACTATAGGAAGCGAGGATGGGATGAACGTGGATGGCCTACGAAAGAGAAATTAATAGAACTTGGATTGGAAGAAGCAGCTAGAAAACTATATGGGTAGATTCTCATATCAACAGAACTTCAAGGTTTGGAACCTCCTTAACAACGTCTGTACTTCTCTCTTTATCCTTCTGGGGTCTTCACCTTCCATAGCTCCATAGATAAGTTTAGCAATCTTCTCCATCTCCCTCTTACCCATGCCTCTTCTCGTAACTTCGTTTGTTCCAAACCTAACACCTGCATCCGCAATTATACCGCATTCCTCCAATCTATCTCTAACCCTAACTCTTGCTTCGCTATCTTGAATATCCAGTATGATCTGATGGCTTTCAGTATATCCTCTGTCTTTAGCTTTAAGAGGTACTCCTAGAGAATCAAGAGAGGATGCTAGATGCTTAGCGTTCTCAACAACTTTCTTTGCGTAAACGGACCCATACCGTAACATTTCTTCGACTGTTACAGCGTAGGCAGCCAACCTGTTTAGATGAATATTATCAACTATTTTATGATATATGTTTTCAGAAAGCTTCTCATAAACATCAAGGCTGTTAGTCAAGACTACCGCACCCTGAGGTCCCGGGAATGTTTTATGAGTTGAGGCATAGACTAAGTCTGCTCCTTCTCTTATAGGGTCTTGGAAAACTCCGCCTGCGATCAAACCAAGTATATGTGATGCATCATAGGCTAGTATACCTCCATAACTATGAACTATCTCCGAAAACTCTTTAGCAGGATGTGGGAAGAGTATCAGACTACCTCCTAGGACAACCAGTTCAGGCTTCTTCTCTTCAATGATTCTCACACTATCTTCTACTATTGGAGTGAAGTATTCTTTTGATGATGGTAGTTCTATTAACTCTGCTCCAATAAGGTCAGGTATCTTTATCCTCTCATACCCGGGATACCCGCCATCCTCGGAGGATAGTGTAGCGAGTCTTCCACCTTTAGCAAATGTATGGGATACTAGGATAGCTGCAATATGTCCTGAGAGCGGCTCTAATAGTACGTGGTCAACCTTGAAGAGTTTACGAGTTAATTCCTCAGCATAGGTCCACAGCTCATGTATGTATTTTGTACCACCATAGAATTCAGGTTTAAGAGCGTATCTTCCAGCGAGGTCTGTTGATAGAGCTTTCAAAGCTTTCGGGCTTAAAATATTCTCGCTAGGTATCAGATTCAACGTTTTACGTCTATAATTCTCATGAGATTTAATAAGCTTCCAGGAGTTCTCAAGCTTCCTACCCATCTTAATTATTCACCCTTCCTTAATGGTCTTAGATTCGATAAGTAATTTCGCAGTACTTCTACATTCTCAGCATGCACGCTTTTCCTTCTCTCATCAACGTATAATCCCATCTTTCTCGCTTCTCTAACGCTGAGATTAACTTCTTTCAATTCATTTACCGAAAAACCCCCGCCAATCCTCACCTTAAAAACATCATCATGTTTTCTTCTAACAATAGGGTTAGGTCTCTCCATACGCTGGTATCTTTGATGGACTATTTAAAATACCGTACTTTCAACAGAGAAATACGAATTCCTTAATAGCCTACAGCTCGAGATTTCTAGAAATGTTCAGTGAACATTCCCGAATTTAAAGCTTATCTAATCTAGGAATTGAGAATCCTCTGAAATGAAGGCGGATAAAGAAGTCTTTCTTAAAGTAGTAGTGTTAGCGACTATGGTGTTACTCCTAATCAATACAACACCTGCATCAATAGCTGAAGAAGATACAACATCTGCAAACATCCCATTAGGGTTAGAGATGTCGGCATCCTTAAAAGAAGTCATCATACAACACAAGGAAGCTATATCTTCATACATTATGGATGTTAAGACATTAACTTCAAAGACTGTTGATGAACGTCTACGATTAATAGAAGAATATCATCAGCAACTTAAGCAGCGGATCAGCTTAATGAACCAGGAAAGAGACAATCTTCTAAGAAAGCTTCTAAATAGAACCATATCACCACAAGAATTCTCATTAGAGATGAGAAGAATAAGAATAGAAGCATATGAGTTAAGCATACTTTCTGATAAACTCGGATATAGACTTGGTGAATTAGGTAGAAGTTTATCTGAGAATCTTACTATCATAGCTGATGAGCTCGTCGAGACAAACAAGCTCTTCTCCGAGCATGTAAGAGAGATGACTGAACAGATAAAAGAAGAATTAAAAATAGGCATATATAAATTAAGCGTCGGAAACATTACCGACTGCAGAAAGCTTCAATCAATCTCAAATACATTAAGCAGAGCAATATCTAGACTAGAAGGATTCAGAGAGAAACTTGTGGAGAGGATTGATAACTTAAGGAGCAACATTTCCAAGATCGATGAATCTCTACAACAGTCCTCTTCAATTACTAGTGGATGTCTGGAGCTTCTGAGAAACCTTACTTTAAGATTAGATAGGCTAGAAAAAGAAATCTTCAATTTAAATAAAACAAGAAGCGAGTCACTGCGAAAGTTGACCCAGCTTCACGAAGAATTAAATCAATTTACACAGAGAGAACAAGAAATAAGGCAAGCAATCGTCGACCTTGAAAACCAGTATCAAAGAATGAGTACTGAGAGAAGAGAATTAGAAGGTAGGTTGAACACTAACATAGGTGGAGATAAGGAGAGAGAAAGAATTAGGGAGAGACTTCAAGAACTATTTAGTGAAATGGATAAGTTAAACGAGAGAAGAAGAGAATTTAATGAATTAATGAATGAGGTTAGGAATAGGATTGAGAGACATCTTAAAGCGATAGAAGAACTAAAGAATGCTACACGACGTTTCATGGAGGAAATTAGTAGGAAGATCAGAGAACGTGAAGAAATGTTGAGGATTATAAAAGAGATTAAAGAGAAGTGTAGTGGCGAAAATAAAACGATAATCAGGATGTATATTACAAAGACTCTGCTAGAGAAGAGGCTAGAATTCTTAGAGAGGGAGCTTGAAAGAATAGAGATGAAGATGGAGATACTATCAAATTGGTTGAATGAGATCAATGATAGAATAGCTC
>CAZKRR010000070.1:0-7411 GCA_964555135.1 uncultured Nitrososphaeria archaeon | reverse complement strand
TTATGGAGTTTGCTGGATCATATGCTAGAGAGTTTCTAGCTATGTCTAAGACTGTAGCAAAGGTATACAGGTTCTGCTGGCCTGTAAGAGTATATATTGGATGGATATTTGAAGACCCAAAGACAGCTAAGGAAGTCTCTAAAATATTTAGAGTATTCTTTAGGGTTAAGAATGAGTGGAGGAGGATGAATGGTAGAGAGTTTCCAGCAGTATTCGTTGATTTCAAGGAGTGGATAGATTTCTAGTGTATAAGGGGTCATCAGCTACATCCATTAGATGTTATAGCTTTAAAATATCTGAAGAGTACCAGTATGGAGAAGGCTTTCAGACAGCTGGCTAGAGACCTAGCAGAATTCTTCTAAGAATATGGTGGAGAAGTAGAGTGGGGTGCCGAGGATGATTAGGAGAGTATTCATAGATACTTTAGACTTTTAACTATTATTGATATTGAGCTGAGGCCGTTATTAATGAAGGAGGAGCTATTGTACAAGAATCTTCAGAGGATTAGAAATGCTAGTATGGTTGGCGTTGATGTTAGAAGCGATGTTAAGATGTTGGAGAAGATGGTTGAAGATGCTAGGAGGGAGATCATTGATAAAGCCATTAATATCATTCCAAGATTCGTAGATATAGTTGATAGTCTAGGACTGAATAGAGACAATATTAGTGGATTGACGGGCTTGGCTGGACTACTAGCATATATTAAGTCAGCATCTTATCGAAAATCTATCAAGTATCTTGGACTCTTTAAAGCTAAGGGTAGAGATGCTTGGAGAATAAAGAAGAGTAGTCATAAAGCTCGGAGATATTTGCTGATGCTTACAAACGTAATTCTACGGAAGAATAGTGAGTACCGCCCACCGAGATACAGAGATATGAGAAGAGTTCTAAAGACGGTGATTGAAGCAAGGAGTCAGACGGGGCTCGCTGAGGGGCGGGGGTATAAGTCCTAGCAAGACTCATATGATAAGATTTATGGCTCCTGGCGAGCCTCGTAGGCTCGAAGTGTGAGCCGTATATCTTTATTTATGAGTGGCTAGGGCTACTAAACCAGCCCCACCTCAATTTTTCTTTTAAATTATCTAGATTAAATTATCTAGAAGGCGAGGTAAGGCTGGAAGAAGTAGCTGCGTTATTCTATAGGTCTTCAGCGAGTGTTACCTTTATTCTTCCAGCGGCTGATGGTAGAAGGCTTCAAATATTTGAAGCAGTTATATCAGTCTAGTTTCTCACTAAATCCTTCTGGGAAAGAATCTCACTTAATCTTCTCCTATTCTTCGTTACAGGATTCTGCAGCTTTTTCAAGTATTGGTAGGTCATCTTGATGTATGTAGAATTTGCATTCTAAGTAGTCTTGAAGCTCTCTAATAGCTAATACGTGGTCAAAATGCCCGTGGGTAACATATATTCTTTTTACTTTAACATTATTCTTCTCAATGATTTTGATTATCTTATCCGGGTCATCTCCAGCATCTATCAATATTCCTTCTTTCACAACGTTGTCAAATATGAGATATACATTACTCATTAAAGGACTGACTACGATTCTTTCAATTAATAACATAACCACCACTTCTAAAAATTAGACACCCTCACAGAACATTTATCCTACCTATTTACGGATCTACACCAACGCATCCTGAAACATTACCTTTAAATCTTATTTTCCAGTAATTGTGTATCGAAGGTTAAGGAGTTGAGGGAGTCGGCGGCTATTATCTTTGCTAATATGAAGGGGTTTAAGGGGTTTGAGCGTGGTCTTATACCTATTGCTGGTAAGCCTATGATAGAGTATGTTCTAGATGTTATTCCAGATGAGGTGTCAAACATATTTATTGCTGTTGATGATGAAAAGAAGGTTGAGGCATATAGAAGTCTAGCTGAAGAATACTGGGCTAAGATTATATTCTCGAATAATCTCTCGGGATCGATTAGGAGCCAGATAGAATTCGCATTATCATCGATAGAGACTGAGAGCGTACTCATTCTTCCATGTGATTCACCTTTATTGACTAGGGATTTTACAACGTTTCTAGTTGAGGCTTCTCAAAAGTTTTCTGCAGTTCTACCTAGGAATCAAGCTAGAGAAACAGTATATACTATGGCTTCCTACCAGAGAAAACCATTCCTTGAAGTATTCTCGAAAAATCGTGGAGAAGACATGGATTCACTGGTCAAGAAGGTTCAGAAGGTCTTGTATCTATCAAGCAATAGCTTAAGAATCTTCGACGAGAAACTCCTCATGTTCCTAAGAGTCTCCAATCCATCGGACATACATAGAGTTGAAAGCATACTCAAAAGAAGAAGGTAGGTTACAGAAATCAACATGCCAAGTATATTAAAACTCCGAGCTTTTCTTCCTAACCAGGCAGACTGACAGTCTTGTATCGTATTCTCGACTGACACATACATGTTATCGTAAGTTTCTGAAACAATCTAACAGGACGTCTACATTTCTTATCAAGTTCATAAAAATGCGATATTCATCACATTAGAGAACAGTCTAGAAATTCTGACGTGAACAGATTCACTATCTTTTTTAATGAGGGGATCTTGAATTTATCTTGAGAAGTAGTTTGAAGCTGAGGCTCGGTAAGGTTGATAAAGAAATCTTAGAAGAATTAGTCTTTAAGAAACTAGGAGCTAGGAGGAGGGATATAGTCCTCGGTCCATCCTTCGGGGAGGATGCGGGTGTAGTTAAAAGTGATAGTAGGTTGATTGTTTCTTCCTGCGACCCGATTACCGGTGCTTCTGAGAGGATTGGATGGCTTTCTGTGCATATTAATGCGAATGATGTAGCTGTTTGTGGAGGCAGACCAGTATGGTTCTCACCAATAATACTTCTAAGCAGGGATGCAGACAGGGTGGAGCTAGAACGTATAGTAAGTGATATACATAATGCTTGTGTAGAACTGGGGGTCGGAGTAGTAACAGGGCACACGGAGGTTGCTCCGAATATTTCACATAGCATAGTCTGCGGATTCATGATGGGGCCGCTTGTATCAGGTAAACCGATAAGGTCAGGTGGCGGGAGACCCGGAGACTTGATAGCTATGTCTAAGACAGCTGGAATAGAGGGAACAGCCATACTTGCAAGAGATTTTAAAGAAAGATTAAAAGACAGAGTATCTAAAGAGGTGTTAGAGAAAGCTGAAAGATACTATGAAAAGATAAGTGTTGTTAGCGAAGCTCTTAAACTAGCTAGAATGGGAGTTGTTACAGCAATGCATGACCCGACTGAAGGCGGTGTATTAGGAGGAGTTTACGAGCTCGCTGAAGCAAGCAATACATCGTTCATTATCTATGAAGATAAGATACCGGTCTCAGTGGAAACTAGACAGATATGCAATGCTCTAGGATGCGACCCATTAAAATTGATAAGCTCGGGTGTCCTGCTTGCATGCGTCTCAAAGAAGAATATGAAAAGAATTGAAAAACTAGGATTCAATGTTATTGGAGAATTGAGAGAGAGAAAAATGCCTAGCATTCTTATGAGGTCCGACAAGACTGAGGAAAAAATTACAGGTCAAGTACTTGATGAGCTGTGGAGAATTTATGAAGAATCCTAGCTAGAGAATAATACTCATACATTAAGAGTTAAACACTCAATTATTATACAATTGCTTCGCCTGAAGGTTTAATGATTAAAACTACCACTCTATCCGAGTAAGTAATTTCTAAGATACCATTTTTAACAAATTTTAACTTGTTATATAGAGTAGCTGTACGATGGGATTTTATTAAAGTTCAAATATATTTAGGCGAGGGGGATGGATACTGCCTCTAGCATCTAAGATCTTTGATGTCAAGCCTGATGTCTCTCTGGAGGAGATAGCCGAGAAACTAAAAGATTATAGAGTAGTTGAAGAAAGAGAAGAAGAAGGAGTGAAATTCGAGTTAATCACTGAAATAAGAGATCTTGATCTCAAGAAGAATATTCTAGAGGGAGTCTACAGTAGAGATAAGGTTATCCTTATACCCCAAAGAGGCAAGACCACTCCGATTATCAAAACTACCGAGGCTAGAATTGTTTTTAGGAGAGAGCGTGGAATGACGCTACTAACAGTTGTCCAAGAGAAACATTTTGCTAATGCTGTTGCTTCTCTCCTCTCACATCAGTTATTCCTTAGTTATCGTGCAATAGTTGAGGCCAGGATATCTCCAGAGATTATGAAAGCTTTCCATGAAAGGAACCCTGAAAATACTAAAGTCATATATTTTGACGATTTAGATATACCCGAGGTTAGCAAGCTTGC
Source organism: uncultured Nitrososphaeria archaeon (assembly GCA_964555135.1). Classification (GTDB taxonomy): domain Archaea; phylum Thermoproteota; class Nitrososphaeria_A; order Caldarchaeales; family Wolframiiraptoraceae; genus Geocrenenecus. Next base: position 3,155 of record CAZKRR010000070.1, on the reverse strand, counting down.
TCTATACGGTGATAGCGTTAAGAATTCAGCTCTCTACGAAGAATACCTTAGACACGGTAAGATCTGGTATATCGTCTACCAAGTCCCCAATACACCTTACGTTATGGGGTTAACTAGAAACTGCGTTGTTACATCATTTACTAGAATTAACGAGCTAGATTTTCTAGATTATATCTTTAGAGAGATCCAGCCATTAATATACGAAAGTGCTGGAAAATAAGCATAGAAGAATTATTTCCTCCACGAGCATACGGTGTCCGAGCTTAGGACAATACACTTTGTGTTATATATACAGATTTTTATATGTACAATTTATTTCTTGTTATCGCTATTGTTGATGTATAGTCTTTTCATCAAATTAACGCTCCAGCTATCTATACTGCTATAGAATTTCTTAGACATGATTGTATAAGTCTTCTCAATTAATGGATAACTATTAACCTGTATAGGCTGGATATCTTAACGAGAACATAGTCTAATACATGCAAGGAAAACAGAATAGACGCAAGGCCGTAGAAATGAAAGAAGTAAGTAAAAGTTGACAGAATCAATGAAAACTTATCGGTTTCATAAGTACCTACCAAGTTAAACCTTAACCTTCTCGCTTTTACTTCACAGGTCGATAAAAGTTCATCAGCCAATATCGTCGTGGTTAAATCATGCCCTTTACTCCCTTTCATTTGGGTCTCGGCTTTGGGCTTGGTTTGCCGCTTAGAAAACATCTTCATGCTCCAACGTTTATCTTTGCAAATGTCATCATCGATGTGGAGCCCTTTTTAGTTCTAGTTTTCGATTTAAATTATCCCTTACATGAATGCCTGCATACCTTTTGTTAGATATACCAAGGATTTATCCTTTGGCCATGTCATGTATCTTCTTGAAAAGCTACTACGTACACTTTACAAAATATTCTTATTGGAAGGCAAACAACTTGAATTTAAGGTCCTTCTTTGCCATGGGCGCTCTAGGAACAGGGCTTCACCTTCTAATGGATACTCCACTTTACGAAGACATAAAACCGTTCTATCCTATAATGACAGCCCTTTCTACAAACCATCCCTAGCGCTTAACACTATGTTATGTGGATTTGGATAGGGTTATTTGGAATAATATACTACTTTGGATCATTAGGCTTAACAATGCACAGAAAACCGAAAAATAAATAGTAGACAACAACAAAGTGGAGAAATTCTTGAACTTAACGGTATTAAGAGAACAATTTGAGATACTCTGCTGAGAGGCTTGCATGTGAGGCAGAGGAGATAGATCTTGAAACGGAAACGATGCCCCAAGGTGACCCAACCCTGCAGCATATCCGAGGTTATAATTTTTATTTATTAGTGTAAGAGTTCTTAGTTGGTGGTTTCATAGAGTGAGTATGAAGAAAGCTGCTACTTCAGCTCCTGGTAAGGTAATCTTGTTCGGTGAACACTTTGTAGTTTATGATAAACCCGCCATAGTTTCAGCGATACATCTTAGAGCACGGGTAGAAGCATGGATACATGATCATCCAGGCGTATGGGTTGGAAATAGGAGACTTCTAAATCATCCTGCATCAAGAGCTATGGAATACGTCTTCGAGAAGACTGGAAATACCTTAGGGGTTAGACTTAAGATCTCGTCTGGTATTCCATCAAGTGTAGGTCTAGGTTCATCAGCCTCAATATCTATTGCATCTGCTGGTACGGCATCTCTAATTACTCTTGGGAGAATAGATAAAGAATTAGTGAGAATAGCTGCAATTGAAGGCGAGAAGATTGTTCATTTTAATCCATCTGGGATAGATACCTCTATAGCTCTGTATGGTGGTGGAGGGTTATATACACGTTCGAGAGGGTTCACTCCCATAGTGATACCTCTAAAGAAAATCTTGATAATTGATACTGGGAAAACACGTAGAACAGGTGAGATGGTTAAACGTGTCAGAGAATTTATGGAGAAAAATAAAGAAAGATTTAATGATATATTGAGTAGGGAGGAGGAATTGATAGGAGAAGTTATAGATGCATTTAGAGGTTTAGATCTTGAGAGACTTGGAAGACTTATGCTAGAAAATCAGAATCTACTTAGAGAAGTTGGTGTTTCATCATTAGAGATTGAGGAAGCAGTAAAACTTGCATTGAACGCGGGTGCTTATGGAGCTAAGCTTACCGGAGCTGGGGGAGGAGGATGTGTAATATGTCTTGCTGAAGAAGACAAGATTCAAGAAATCTCCAAGATTATTTCAAGAAGATTTAAAGTATACTTAGCAGGGCTTTCAGCTGAGGGTTTAAGGGAAGAAGAGATATGAGAGAACTAATAGTATTGAAGCTGGGAGGCTCCCTGATAACTAACAAAGATAGGCCTTTCACTTTGAGGAGAGATGTTCTAGAAGGTATAGGTAGAGAGCTGAGAGAAGTCTGGCCTACTCCGCTAATTATTGTTCATGGCGGAGGGTCTTACGCTCATCCAATTGCTAAACGCTATAGAGTCTTTGAAGGATATAAAACTCCTGAGCATCTGAAAGGATTCATCGAGACGGCGAAGATTGTCAGGAGATTAAATAATGAAGTGATTGAAGCTCTAACAGATTCAGGCTTCCCATGTATAGGTATCCCTGCTTCGACGTTTATTATTACAAAGAATGGTAGAATAGAGACATGCAATCTAGATGGTTTCTTCACGTCTCTAGATATAGGTATAACACCGGTAACCTGTGGAGATGCAGTATTTGATAGAATACTTAAATTTACTATTCTATCAGGTGATACGATAGCATCGTATTTAGCGACTAGATTAAGAGCAAAGAAAGTAATCTTTGCATTAGATGTAGACGGAGTCTATGTAAAAGATAGAATCACAGGAGAAGTTAAGCTAGCTGAAAAGCTTACTCCGGGTATGCCCATAGAAGTCTTTAAGCTGGTAGAAGAAGATGTTACAGGTGGTATCTTGAGGAAGATTGAAGAAGGATTCGAGGCTGCAGAGAAGGGAGTTGAAGTACTCTTAATTAATGGTTTAGTTAGAGGTAGAATAAGATCAGCAATTACTGGAGAAGAAATAATTGGGACTAGGCTTGTCTATTAAGTTTCTGTAACTTGTTGTACTATAAATTCTTCAGGTTTAATGTTATCAGCTAATTCTTCTGTCAGTACACCTTTTTCTATTAATACTCTTCT
>CAZKRR010000069.1:0-7426 GCA_964555135.1 uncultured Nitrososphaeria archaeon | reverse complement strand
AATACCCAGTATGCCATACAATCATAGATTCTGAAGACTATGACTACTATGAGTTTATAGAGGTTGATGGTAGTTATTGTGGAGACATATTCTCAGTAACGGTAAGATGTAGTAAGTGTGGAGCGATATTAGAGGTGTTCTAGATGATAGATTATCAGACATCTCTAGAAGGTTATATGGATGGTGAGCTAAACAGATATATGGAGAATGTATAGAAGAGGCTCTTATAGGTAGTGTAGAGGTTCAATGCGAATGTTATAGTTTAAATAGTTTAAAAGGCGATAGGAAGTTTACTCTACATCCAGGCTCAATCTTCATATACTTTTTAAGGATAGAAGGCTTAGAAGATACTAAATGCCCTAAATGCGATAAGATCCTGTCTCTAGAAGAAACTATAGAGTAACATACTTTAAACTAAAACGGGTTCCTAATACTCAGTTCATTTAGATAATGTAGATATAAATATGATTATTCTCCAGCATGGTCTCCAGAGACTATCGTAGAAGTAATCAGCATGCTCGAGTTTATCAATGTAATCTTTTATCTCTATTAGCCTCCTTCCGAAAGGTCTCCAGCTATAATCTAAGACGTTGACCTTGAACCCTGTCTGGTTAAGCAGCCTCCAAGTCTTCTCTACTCCAACCAGCGAAATAGTTGGGATAATCAATCTACCCTTCTCTCTCAAGTATTTAGGGGAATCCAAGATTATCTTATCAAGTATGATTCTTCCGTCTGCTCCACCCCAGGTGTATCGTGGGAAAGCTTGGATAGATGGGGTCATAGGTGGATTAGATATTATTACATCGAAGTCTTCACCTTCTACAGGTTGATACAAGCTTCCATATCTTAGCTCAACGTTCTCGATATTATTCATCTTAAGATTTATGGAAGCGTTAGCTAGAGCTCTCTTAGAAATATCTGTAGCGATGATTTTACGTGCTCCAAGTTTTGATGCTATGATCGCGAGTATCCCCGAGCCTGTTCCAAGATCTAATACATCTAGACCGTTAAGATTTGGAAGATTCTCAGCAATCAATCTAGTAGTAAATGATGGAGGATAAACCTTAGAATCTATCACCAGCCTAACTGTGAAGCCTCTCATAGAGATCGTTCTAACTCTTTTCAACATTATAAGATAGTTCAAAGAAATATAGATATTTGATGTAGCATTAATAATGAGAGATAGGTTGAAGATTCTGGAAGGCTATTATGTAGAGGTTGATGGAGATATATATGCTGTAAAGGGTGTTCTACATCCTCCTGGAAAGATTATAGCTATCCCCGTCTATGTGCAGATGCTAGATGGTAAATACCACAGGGTTAGGAGTCTAAGAGAAGCCATCAGATACTTAGAAAAGAATAAACCTCAATACATTGAGAAGCTGGATTTTACCGGTCAACTGACACCCACAATCCCGTTACGTGATGTCCAAGAAATATACAATCCTCTTGAGTTTAACCAAGCAGATACAGAAGCGGGTAAAGATGCTTTAATATTAAAAGAGATGATAGAGCATTCTGCAAATATAAAAGTTGGAGTCTCAGGCTCGATCCTCCTGGGACTTGATGACCCGAGCTCAGATATAGACTTAGTAGTTTATGGGCTGGGCTCAGGTGAAAGATTCATTGAAGCTCTCAGAGAATTAAGAGCTATGAATCTTACAAAACCTGTAAACACACTTGATTGGTTAATTAAGACTAGAATGGACTCGAACACTTCTCCAGAAGAATGGTTGAAGCTTGAATCTAGAAAACTATTAACAGGAGTCTTCAAGAATAGACTATACACATCCAAGATTGTTCCACTCCTAGATGAATACTGGGAAAGCTTATCCCAGATAGTTAGAGAAATAGGTAGAGCGAAGATACTATGTAGAGTAGTCGACTCGAAACTCGGTAAGACAACCCCAAACCTATATTATGTCAGAGTACTAAATCTAGTAGAAGGAGATGATAAAGCCCGATACGTTTCACAGATAATATCTATGAGGAGTAGGTATGCAGAAATAGCGTCTGCCGGAGATACAGTAGTAGTAGAAGGAAGGCTAGAAGAAGTACGATACCAAGACAAGAAAATATATAGAATATTCGTAGGAAATAATGAAAGAGACAGACTCATACCTGCAACGAAATAACAACAACCATGATAAGATTAGTTAACTTCTTACTATGCTCTGGCGGAAACACATGATTATAATATCAGTCCGGGTATCATTCTTCATCCGAAAGATCCGATTTACCCGCTCACATCATCCACGGATTAATCTCTCCCACCTAGTTTAAAGACCTTTCGATAATAGTTAGGGTTGGATATTGAAGTAGAGTCTATCTCTATAAGAATTATGTTTAATTCTCGGTTGATCGATATCTATATGCTGGCTGGTTAAGTTTAGATGAATGTTGTTAGAGACCACGACTTCTTAGAGGATTTTGATGGCTGGATGTTCTGCGTAGTTGGAGATGTCCACCCTCCTGAAGGGTTCTTTGCCTACCCTAAGTATACTCCTGGTCCTGGTCCATGGAGAAGAGGGGGGCAAGCCTTCCGTAGAACTATTCAGAAGTATAGTATGAGTGAGTTGAGGAAGCTTCTCGATTATCTTAAGACCTCTAGACCAGAGTATGTTAGGCTTGACGAGATGTTAGGCGCAGAAATGTTTTTCCTTCCATCTATGAAAGTATTGAAGCATTATTGTTGCATAGAAGGTTTAAAGAATATTATCGTGAAAGATACTAGAGATGTTCTTGAGCAGTTCCTTGTAGACTTTGTCTATGAGATCTCAGATATTTCAGGTGTAGGCTTAGAGTATCTGGGTGTAACAGGCTCAATCCTACTAGGAATACATCATGAAAAATCAGATGTAGACTTAGTTGTTTATGGTAGAGAAAATTACTGGAAAGTCATCGATATACTGGAGGAGAAGACTTCACCTCGCTACGACCACAGTCTATGGAGATTCAGTACGGTCTATCCTATCAGTTGGAGTGATGCAGAGAAGCTTGCTAGAAGAGTTAAGCATAAGAGAACATACCGTGGGATGGATTTCTCTCTATATGGTGTGAGGAAGATTGATGAGTTAAATGAAATTTATGGAGACTACATCTATAGGAGGGTGGGGATAGCTAAAGCAGAGCTTGAAGTAGTAGATTCATCTAGTTCATGTTTTACTCCCTCAATCTACATAGTAGAAGGATATGCAGAGATAAATGGAAACAAGTATAATGTAGAAAAACTAACTTGCTACGACCTCACCTATACTGCATTATTCCATGAAGGAGATAGACTACAAGTCTATGGAAAGCTTGAGGAAGTAATAGATACAAGAAGTAACGAGAGATTCTACAGCATCTTGACTGGATCTTTTGAAGCAGCTGGAAAAGAATACATCAGGCTACTAGTTTAAATAATTTTCTTTTAGATGCTGGATCGAGTAGATAGGTGAAAAATATTTAATGACATAATATCATCTATAGTTGATGTAGTATGCCACGCGTAATTATTCATACAGCTAAGAGACCCTTCATACATACGACTGAGTCTGGTGAAAGAATTGCAATATGTATGTGTGGGTTAAGCCTTGCCTACCCCTTCTGTGATGGAAGCCATAGAATGACTGGAGACGAAGATGAAAATACGATATATCTCTATGATCCTGAGAGAAGAAGATTAGCTAGAATGAATCTAGAAGATCTTAGAAAAGTCTAATGAGATATGCATTACTTGAAAGCTGGATGGAGCCTTTCTAAGAATACCCTTTCTCTTCTAATATTTTTTGGATTCCTTTGATTGCTCTAGATTGTATCCAGAATGGAGTGAGAGGTGAGAGGAGCCTAGTATACTTCTGCTCAATGGATTCTTTCAAGTCTCCCAGTTCTCCACCATTTTCTAGGTATGATTTTGAGAATATGTATGCGAATTCTTCAACTAGATTTGCTGGAAGATAATGTGCAGTATATAGGATGAGTTCTGTTAAATCCCATGGCTTTAATCCTTTCAGAGAACATTGTTCAAGATCTGTTAAGTATATTTCCCGGTTACTTGTAAATATGAAGCTGAATGGATTACAGTCCCCCATAGTTACATCATTTAAGTGGAGTTCAGCTACTACTTTACCCAGCTTCTCAGCAGCTTCCCCTGCTTTATCTAGCCCCTTACTCTTAATGTATTGTATAGTATTTTCTCCCTCAATATATTTCTGGAAGAGGATTTTATCTTTCCAGTTTATGTGGAGTACTTCAGCCGTATTAAATCCGAGTTCTGCTAGCTTGTTTATGAAAAATATTTCATTACTCATCCTAGTCGAGGCCATGATAGAGAAGTTTTTCACTCCAAGTGCCCAGAGCCATGCTGCAACCCATTTAAAATCCGACCAGTTAAGATACTTCTTAACGAATATTCTTTCAAGCTTCCCCTCCCTGTAGAATTCTACAGTATACGTTGCATTCAATATCCCTCCACTCCTCTTAACCTTAACTTTTCCTACATCTACTCCTACTAGATTTTTAACGAAATCCTCAACCGTTAGTCTTATCGGGAATGGTTGGGGGCCAAGACTAGTTATTGTGTAGAGATAGTCTTCCGGGTCCGGTATCTTCGGAATCATTAATGTAGAGGGGTCTAGTGTTGCGTATCTTATGAAGTCGAGGACTGAAGATTGCTTTGTAGATATGTATAGCTTGAAGATATGCTCAAAGTCTTCAGAAGTATTGATTAATGTTTTCTCTGAGAGTACCTTATCTACAAGCTTCTCCGTCGGAGAGTAGCCAAGAATGTTTTTCTTCAAGTAGCCTTCATAGACTAAAGTATCTAGACTTTTCTTAAGCTTCCCTAATACTATCTCTATGCTCCTCCTATCTAGATTCTTGACATGGATCCTAGATAATGGGTAGATTGTAGAGATCCTCTTCAGCTTATCATATAGTATGTATTCTGGAGTTACTATAAAGAAGGTTGATGAAAGCCTGTAGCTTAATATTAGGTTTCTAAGAGACTCCATAGATATATGTCTAAAATATGATGCTTCCATGCTTCTCAAGAACTCCTCACCTAGTAAGGGTGTGTAGGGTATTAGAAGTAGATGTGCCGCTGCTCCTCCAAGCTCCTCATTAAGGCAGTCTTTTTTGAATAGAGATTCACTGATAATCGTAGTAGATACCGGTACACCATTAATCCTCCCATTCATAATCTTCATTCTTCCATCTCCTCTACTCAAAACTACTAGAAGCTTAGAATAGCCTGAAACCGATTGAGCTTCAGACTGCCTCGGGTTATGTAAGCTGACTGAAACCACCTGTTCATGGGAGAGACCGAGAAGTGAGATAACTTTATCCAATCGGATGCTCTGAGCCATACCTCTATACAATATGCTCTACTTGAATTTAAAAACATTCAGTCAGAATATCATCATCCCTCAAACATCTATTCTCTTGAAATATTTTTATCCTAATGCATCTCTATACTTCGTGATGACCTCCCTGGATAAGTTCATCTCCTTAGCTTCAAGCTTAGGTGCAACAGACACTGTTATCGAGGTTTACAAAGGTTTGGCTAGAATGATTAGATTCTCAAATAATGAAGTAACTGTTGTTAAAGAGATGATGAATGAAAAAACAGCTGTATATGTTGCTATTAAAGAGAAGAGAGCTATAATTGAAGTAGACGATACTTCGAATGCAGCTATTAAGAAAGCTGTGAAGGATGTTGTTGAGATGGCTAAGAATAGTCAACCATCAGATGTATATGCCCCCCTACCTAAAGGACCATTTAGCTATAAGCCTGAGCTACTCAAGATTGGTAAAATCAAAGGTTTACCCGAATACCTAATTGGATATGTTGAGACCGCGGTAAATGCAGCGTTAAATGAAGGTGCGAGAAGAGTTGCAGGCACATTAACCTACACTATGGGAAGAAGAATACTGAAGACGAGTAATGGAGCTGAAGGCGTATCAAAATCCTCAAGCATATCCATCTCGGTGAGAGCCTTTGCAGCTGACGATGCAACAGGTCACTTCGTCTCTATAGCTACAGATGATAAAAGCTTTAACCCAGGGATGGCTGGGAAGATGGCTGGAGAGATCGCTAAGCTCGCTGTGAATCCTACTGAATCTGAACCTGGAACATATGAAGCTCTACTTGGACCAATGACCTCAGCAAGTATCATTGAGCAGGTGGGAAATGCTTCTTCAGCTTTCTACGTTGATGCAGGCCTCTCTTTCCTAGCTGACATGATAGGCAGAGAAGTAGCTTCGAATGTTCTAACACTAGTTGATGATCCTACTATCCCTGGAACTGTTGGAGCTGAGCCATTCGATGATGAAGGGCTACCAACGAGAAGGAATGTTATCATAGATTCAGGGGTTATGAAAACCTACTTACATAACTCAACTACTGCTAAAAAGTTTGGAGTAGAATCTACTGCAAATGCTGGGCTAATCATCCCACAGCCTCTGAATCTCATCGTAGAAGGCGGCGGTAAGCCTTTAGATAGCTTAATATCGAGTATCGATGATGGAATATACGTTACTAATAATTGGTATCTAAGATACCAGAATTATAGAACAGGCGATTTCTCAACTCTTCCGAGAGATGGGATCTTCAGGGTTAGGAGGGGTAGCATAGAGTATCCAGTAAAGAATCTCAGGATAAGCGATAACATGCTAAACATATTAAAGAGTATACGTGAGATCAGCCAGGAGAAATATTGGATAACTTGGTGGGAGGTAGATAAACCAGTATATGCTCCATACATATTGTTAAACCAGTTAACATTCACAAAACCATACTGAAGGTTAACTAATGGTTAAGCTTATCCCAAGACAGCCCTAGAAGACTCTTTTACTTTCTCTTTTAATTCTTCAAGCTTTTCCTGTACAATTTTCATCAATCTATCCTCAAGCTCTCTAAATTCTCCTTCAATCTTCTCCTTAACCTTAGACCTTAAGCTCAATCTTCTCAGCCTCCTCCATCTTCCTTCTTTCAAGTACCTTCTTGATATGCTTTAGTTTTACGAATTCTTCTCTTTCCCTTTCTTCAAGAGTCATTGAGATGAATTTTATTGCTTCTTCATATCTTGGGATTACTACATGCTCCAATGCATTCAGTAACCTCTGAGTCTTCTTCAATTCTTCCGCTAACCTAAATATTGTATTCTCTATTTCTGCTGCCTCACATATCCTTGGTATAAGTTTTCTAAAGTTTTGAGCAGCATCATCTAGATACGCGTTAGTATCTTTGAACCCATATGTTAGGGGTGGCTCAGTAAATCTTGCATCTATCGTTGGGATCCTCACTCCTAGAATTGTTTTTAAACGTATCTCAAGATCTATCGTTTCAGGTGTTGTTGAGGCTATCGTATCTAGAGTGGAGATCCCGATACTCATGTATGCTCTAGAGAGGCTGTTATACGCTTCCCGTAGAGGCGCATAGAGC
>CAZKRR010000068.1:0-7554 GCA_964555135.1 uncultured Nitrososphaeria archaeon | reverse complement strand
TCTCCTTCATCAATAGTGGTCTCAGCTCAACATAAACAATATAAAGTATCTATGAGTATTATTCTTAATTAGTGATAGTTCGTAGACCTCCATAGAAGATATGCATCACCCTTATCAGTCTTTGACACCTTGCCAATCTTAGCCTTCAAGCCTTCTTTAAATCTTTCTCGAATTTCCTTCCACTTCCACGGTCTAGTGAAATAATAGACCCTCTTACCATTACTGATTAACTCTCTTAATTGTTGCCACATGCTTGGAAACAATGAGCTATCTAAGTATATCTCATCATAATCGTTGAGTTCAGTGAGACTATCAACCTTAAAGAACATATCCTCCTCTGGATCATAGCATAAATGCTTCTTCGAGTTCCATGCAGTATCTATGAATACCTCCTAGCCATCTTTAACACCCCATACTACTTCTCCACATTATAACTCTTCAATAGAATGTTTACAGCATCCATAACTACCACTCCTGATTATCTATATACTCAATGAGGGTCTGAAAATGTTTAACCAGCTTAAATCATATATTAGAGAGTTGGGAGAAATGCCTCTCAGAGAGCTTATAGCCCTAGCTAAGACCTTTATACATAATACTATCCAGAAGATCTGAAAGTATTGAAGAGATTTTTAAGCTTTGCAAGCTAGACTTCTTCAACCCTACTTCATTAAATACTGTTTGGTGATGCTTGATGGATAGATATTGCCTCGATGGATGCTCTAGTGAGTGTAGATGGATGTGTGTAAAGGATGGTAGGATTAATGGCTATTGTTGTGGTAGGCACATGACATATTTAGCCTTAAAAGAAGACTCTATGAATAATAGATTGTATGAGGGTTCAAGATGGTTCAGGATATGAGATTTTAAAGAGAAGAGTTTGAGAGAGGTTCTAGAAAGAGGACGGTAGAAAGGATGGCATACCTACTAGGCAGAAGTATCAATGACGTATTCTATATAACTGAGGTATACATTCTAAACTTACCTCTAAAACTCACCTCAGAAGCAAGTAAACGTTTTAAATAGTACGAGGATTTCTTGATTAAAGCGGAATGGCGTCTAGTAAAGAAGAATATCTGATAGATTCAGCCTTAGATTATGAGAAGAAGTGGATTACTAAGTGGAGTGAAGCTAAAATCTTCGAGGCAGATCCTGATCCCTCGAGACCAAAATTCTTCATATGTGTTCCATATTCTTATCAGAATGGCCCTCTACATATTGGGCATGGATTTACTTTTACTAGAGGTGATGCATACGCACGGTTTAAGAGGATGCAGGGATACAATGTTCTCTTCCCCTGGTCTTGGCATTGGACTGGTGAAGCAGTTGCAGGCACAAGTGAGAGGCTTAAGCAAGGAGACCAGCTGATTAGGAGAGTCCTAGTAGAGATTGATGGTGTACCTTCAGAGATAGTTGATAAGTTTACTGACCCCGCATACATTAGCAGATATTATACTGAAGAGAATAGGAAGGTTGTGAAAGCTGTTGGTTTCTCAGTAGACTTTAGACGTGAATTCTATACTACAGATCTACATCCATATTATAGTAAATTCATCACATGGCAGTATCTTACATTGAAGAAGAAAGGATATATAGTTATGGGTGAGCACCCTGTTGTATGGTGCCCACATTGTAATAGTGCTACAGGAGACCATGATAGGCTGGTTGGAGAAGGAGTCTCACCTGAAGAATATACTCTAGTATATTTTAGGATGGATGATGTGTACCTTGCTGCTGCAACTCTTAGACCTGAGACGATCTTCGGGGTTACAAACGTCTGGATAAACCCCAACCATCAATACCTTATCGTAGAGGTTAATGGAAAGAAGCTGTTAATCTCAAGGAGAGCATTTGAGAAGCTCTCTCAACAGAAGAAGAATATTAGGGTAGTTTCTGAAGCTGATCCTAGGAAGCTCATCGGTAGGATGGTAGAAACCCCTCTTACAAGCTTGCTTATACCTTTGCTCCCAGCAGATTTCGTTGACCCAAATTTTGGTTCAGGAGTAGTTTATAGTGTACCAGGTCATGCACCCTATGATTATGCAGGTCTATTAACTTTGAGAAAGAAGATGGAGGAGGGGGATGAATACGGTATCCGTGGGGTCGTTGAAGAGATTAAGCCTATATCTATTATCCGTGTACCTGATTATGGAGATTATCCAGCTGTTGAGCTCGTTGAGAAGATGAAGATAATTGATGATAAGGATCCTAGGCTTGAGGATGCTACTAGAGAGATCTATTCAAAAGAGTTTCATAGCGGTGTACTGAGAGAAAATTGTGGAGAGTTTTCAGGTCAGAGAGTCAGTGAGGCCAGGGAGAATGTAAAGAAGAAGCTTATAAAAGAAGGTTTAGGAGATGTTATGTGGGAGCTTCCAGAGAGAGTTGTCTGCAGATGTGGGACTGAATGTCTAGTTAAGATAGTTGAAGATCAATGGTTTCTAAAATATTCTGATAATGAGTGGAAGAATAAAGTGAAGAATCATATTGCTACTATGAAGATATATCCTGAAGAAGCTAGACAATGGTTCTTGAATGTTGTAGATTGGCTTAGAGACTGGGCATGTGCGAGGAAGACGGGGCTAGGTACTAAGCTACCATGGGATCCTGAATGGATAGTTGAGACATTGAGTGATTCAACAATTTATCCAGCTCTCTACACTATAAGCAAGTATTTGAATAGAGGTGATGTTAAATCTGACCAGCTTACTGTTGAAGTACTAGATTATATCTATCTAGGAGTAGGGGATCCAGCCAAAATCTCTTCTAAGTATAAGATGGATGTTAGATTGTTGAAGATGATGAGGGAGGAATTCCTGTATTGGTATCCTGTAGATATGAGAATATCTGCGAAGGAGCTTGTCCCAAATCATCTTACATTCTACTTATTCCATCATGCTGCAATCTTTGATGAGAAACTTTGGCCTAGAGGTATCTCGGTTAATGGTTTGATAACTATAGAAGGAGAGAAGATGAGTAAGAGTAGGGGGAAGTTCATACCTCTTAAAGCTTCAATCTCAAAGTATGGTGCAGATACAACTAGATGTACTCTTTTACTAGCTGCAGAAGATATGGATGACCCAGATTGGAGAGAGAAGAATGCGCAAGAGGTTAAATTAATGATTGAGCAGTTCCTCAGGATTGTTAGAGAAGTATCTGGAGCTTCACTGGTTGATGAAACACCTGTTGATAGATGGCTGATGTCTAGATTGCAGAGGAGAATTAAGAATATTACAATGTATATGGAGTCTTTGAAGACTAGGAAGGCATGCCATGAAGCATTGTACGGGATGTACTCCGATTGGAGGTGGTATCTTAGAAGAACAAACAACGTAATAAGTAAGAATGCTAGAATCTTCATAGAGAATTGGGTGAAGCTTCTAGCACCGTTCATACCATTTACATGTGAAGAAGCTTGGAGCATACTCGGGAAAGAAGGGTTTGTTTCGGTAGAGTCTTGGCCTATAGTATTAGGAGAACTGCTGAGCCCTGAAGCAGAGCTTGCTGAAGAACTCATTGTTAAGCTTATGGATGATGCTAGAAGCATCATAGATGTTTTGGAGAAGAAGCCTAGCAAGGTAATCGTTTATGTTGCTTCTGAGGGTAAGCTAGAGTTACTGGAGGAAGCTCTAAACTTGATTAAGGAGGGCGGTCAGAAAAGCTTGGGAACGCTTATCCGAAAGATCCTTGAGAAGCTACCTGGTAGGGAGAAGCAAGCATCTACATTGGCTAGAGTATTATTCGATACTGCCTCATCCCTAATATCTACGTATAAGCCTAAGACAATAATAACTATAGCAAAGATGGAGGAAGAAATCTATGGAGAGGCAGCTCCATTCCTCTCGAATGAGCTATCAACAAGTGTTGAGATCTGTAGAGAAGGGTCTAAGGGTCTATATGATCCATTAGGGAAGGCTGAGACGGCTTTACCACTACGACCTGGGATATACGTTGAGTAGAGCATATGATCGTTTAGAGGTTTTGAGGGAGGCTGCAGTAGACCTTAGATATCTACTTGATAGAGGGTATCGTAAAGAGTCAGCTTTAAAACTTGTTGGAGATAAGTATCAGCTGGATAAGAGTGAACGTTTAGTTTTATACCGGTCTACCTATTCAAAGAATGAGATTAAGCATGTTAAGGGGAAGATGCTAGGGTCCTCGATGATTACTGGGAAAGATCTTTGGATTGATGGTTTCAATGTATTGAATACTGTTGAAGCTGCCTTGAAGGGAGAACTCTTAATCTTATGTGATGATGGGGTTGTTAGAGATTTCTCTCAAGTATATGGAAGATACAGGTTTAGTCAGCTCACATTATCTTCACTTCAACTTATAATGGGGGAGTTAAAGAATCTACGTCCTTCATATGTAAGAGTATTTTATGATTCTCAGGTAAGTAAGAGTGGAGAGATAGCTAAGATGACTAGAGAAGTAATCTCAAACCTAGAATTAAGAGGGGATGCTGAAACTACCAAAACTGTAGACTCTGTCTTATCCAAGACTGATGCTGTAGTCTGTACAAGTGATTCTGTAATCCTTTCAGCATGTAGGTACGTCTTCGACCTAGCTGGTTACATAATAACTAGTAGAATCGATAATGCAGTGATATTCACTCTGTAGAGTCTAGCCAATAATCCCTCTGGAATGTTAGAAGAATACTTCTGAAATACTGTCTTTAAGAATTGAGGCAATCTATACAGTAATGGATATTAATCTGTTTTATAGGATGTATGGACGGGCGTTTAGTGGCTAGGAGTGGGGGATCTAGAGTCTCTCCATTCTGCTATATGTTGAGGGTAGATTACAACTTCTTTTCAAAGTTTGGTGATTGAGTATGGTGAAGTATGTTTTTGTTACCGGTGGGGTTTTGAGCGGGATTGGGAAAGGCGTTGTAACTGCATCTATAGGTAAGTTGTTCCAGTTTAGAGGGTTTACTGTTGATGCTATGAAGATTGACCCTTATCTTAATGTCGACCCTGGGACTCTAAACCCGATTGAGCATGGAGAAGTCTTTGTCTGCGAGGAGGTTTGGAGGTTTCAGCCAGTTCCTGGCCAGGTATTTAATATTGCTGAAGTAGACCAAGATTTTGGATCTTATGAGAGGTTTCTAGATGTTGACATGCATCCCCAGAATAATATTACTTCTGGTCAGATATATCTCACGGTTGTTCTGAAGGAGAGGTTTGGAGAATACCTTGGAAAGACTGTTCAAGTTATACCACATGTAACTAATGAGATTAAGAAGAGGATAATTGAGGCGTCATGGAGGAGAAGCCCAGATGTTTTTGTTGTTGAGGTCGGAGGCACGGTAGGTGATATTGAGACTATGCCTTATCTTGAAGCAATTAGACAGCTGAGGCTAGAGCTTGAGAAGGATCAGACTGTTCTAGTTCATGTAACTCTTATACCATATCTTGGAACAATCGGGCAGCATAAGACTAAGCCTACTCAGCATAGTGTTAAAGCACTGCAGAGTATGGGTTTACAGCCAGACATAATTATCGGTAGGAGTGATAAGCCTCTAACAGAAGATGTTAAAGAGAAGATTAGCTTATTCTGCAATGTTCCAAAGAAAGCTGTTATCTCTGACCCTGACTTAGAAACAATATATGACCTCCCACTAGTATTTGAAGAACAAGGGTTGGGAGAACTCTTATGTAAACTATTGAATCTCAAAGATAACATTTGCCGCGAGAAGATAGATGAGTGGAGGAAGCTTGTTGAACGTTTTAAGGATCCTAGAGATTTTGTAGATATAGCAATGGTTGGGAAATATTGTCAGATAACTGATAGCTATATTAGTATAAATGAAGCACTTAAACATGCTGGAGCATACTTTAATGTAAAGGTTAGGTTGAGTTTTATCGAGTCAGAGGAATTCGAAGGTAGCCCTGGGAAGCTCTCCATACTAGACCGTTACGATGGGTTACTGTTGACGCCTGGGTTCGGGGTTAGAGGCGTAGAAGGCATGATAATGTCTGCACAGTATGCTCTGAGGAATAGGATACCGTTCTTAGGGATATGTTTCGGTGCACAGTTGTTGTTTATTGCTTTTGCTAGAGAATTCCTAGGTTTGAAGGATGCTAATAGTAGTGAGGTTAAACCTGATACAGCCCATCCAGTCGTCGATCTTATGGAAGAGCAGAAGAAAGCTAAAGTAGTTGGAGGCACAATGAAGCTTTCAGCTAGAAAGATAAAAGTTGTTGGAGATACTAAGCTCTATAAAGCATATAGATCATTTAAGGTTATTGAGAGGTTTAGGCATAGATACCACATAGTCCCAAGCTATGCTAAGATGGCTGAAGAGAAGGGGCTTGTAATATCTGCATACGATGTAGAAGATGGCTCAATATGTGGTATAGAGCTTAAAGATGCATGGATAGTAGGAGTACAGTTCCACCCAGAATTCAAGAGTAGACCGAACAATCCCTCCCCAATCTACCTAGAATTCATAAGAAACATCATAGAAAACAGGAAGAAAAAATCAAACAATAAAACATAGAAAACCCTATCAAAAACGTTACGGACACTTATAATGGGCCCGTGGCCTAGAATGGATATGGCGCCGGCCTCCGGAAGAAGGATCTAGGGAAAGCCGGAGGACGGGGGTTCAAGTCCCCCCGGGCCCGATGCCATCGTAGTTTATTTACTTTGGATGGATTGAGTAGAAAGATTACTCTGTAAAGCTAAAGCTTTATTTTTCCTAGTACTCGTTTAGTTATTTTGTGATAGAGAGAACTACAGATTTCGGTGGGCTTCTTGAATGGTATTTGTCGGCGGTTGAATTTGCTGAGAATGAGAATGCTAAGGCAGATAGGTTTCGTGATTTTGTTGGGAGAGCTTTCCAGAGATTGATGTAGATTCTATAGGTTTTCTATTCAGAGCTTGAGAGATATGTAAGGTATTGGGGTTATGGACAGCTGATTAAAGGTAGGCCTGATTCTCTTTCCGGTAACCTGATAATTGAGTTTGAGAATGTGTTAGATGAATAGACATTTAGAGAAAGCTGAAAGCAAGCTCCGAAAGCATATTGCAGCTCTATAGTCTTTACAGGCAGAGGGAGGGCAGAAGCTGGTATGTTTACTGCTCTAGCTAGCGATGGATTAAGATTTGTAGTGTATAAGTCTAGGACTGTGATAGTCGCTGGACTTCTATGAGTTGAACAGGTTTTATTAGAGAAGATGGATCGAGTCGATCTAAGGGAGCCAGCTCTAACGGATGCATATAACTGGTTGTATAGGTATATTGCTTTAGTGGCATCGGAACTTAAAATAGTTGACCCCTAGGTTAAGTCTAACTTTTCAATAAGTTTATTCTAAGTAACCCTCTACATAAACGATCTCTCAGCTAGCAGAGAATGTCATGAAAAAGCTAGAGCAATACTGCCTGCATTGTTAGATAGATGTGGATTTATTGGAAGATTCGTTCAGAGATAAAGAATGGCTTAAGAAAAGGGCTTGAAGAAATAAACATGCTTACAAAGCAGGTATTACGAATACTCGTAGTGTCCGGGTAAGGGGTGTGTTTAAAGGCTGGTAGGCATGTATTGATTGTATG
>CAZKRR010000067.1:0-7598 GCA_964555135.1 uncultured Nitrososphaeria archaeon | reverse complement strand
ACCACCTCCTAACACTCTCCCCAGGAAGCCATAGCTACATAGTACCTCTCAGAGACGTCTCTAAAGCTTAAACCAGCAACATAGAGCATAACAGAATAAGCCTTCCCATCTAACGGATAATTGTTAAACTTGAATAGACTAGAGATCTTATCAAGGATATACTCAAACACATACATAACAAAACATGATGGAAACCAGACCATAGACATAAAGAGAAAACCTTAAGTAAAAGTTGACAGGATCTCAGAAAACAGAAAAATCTTAGTTATACCAACGTTTATTAACTATTTGAAAGAAAAAGCTTCTGATGGTTTAATAACAGATGAAGAACTGAAATATTCAAACAATTTTTCTCAACTGGTTAATGGTTTGTATGATGTTGTTAAGGAAGCAAGAAATGTCGATGATCCTATAAAAACTACTGATTACTCTTCTAACTTAGGATTAAGGCTTAATTTTGATAAAGAAATTGCTAAAGATGCTACCATGAAAGCAATTGGATACTATGGGATTGCTGTTGTTGATAGAAGATTACCAGAAAATTTTGATGAAATTTCTTTCTTAACTAGAGCTACTCAGATTGATGGATATGGTGATAAGCTAGTCGATTTTTCTCCAATAATCTTTTATTCTGTAGATGGAAATCATTATGTTCTAGTTCCTGATGTTGGAAGAGAAACATGGATGCTAGCGAAGCATTTGAAGAGTATAGAAGATTCTGGTTTCGATATTTTAAAACATCCTGAGATGTTCGAGGGTTTGAATGGAAAGATAATTGCAAACGCCTATTCAATTTTTGATGCTCCATATGGAATAAAATATGCTGAAGAGTTTATTAATGGAAGAACTCTTAAGCCAACAGATAAAGATGTTTGGGATTTGATAATGCTCCAATGGAATTTATATTCCAATAAAGCTCTTCAACTTAGTGGAGGAGATAAGCTTTACAACATAGATTTTCCTTGGTATGATTCTGAGAGACTAGCTTCACTATATAAAAATCCTAATGCTAGAAGGCAAGCCCTATTCTTCCTGTTCTTCCTAGACAATGCAACTTTTGATATAGAGCAAGGAAGAGTAGTTGTAGGATTAGAAGGAGCAAAAAGAGCTTTAATTCAAGCTGAAGAAGAATATAAGATAATAAGCAGTTTGTATCCTGATGGAAAAGTAAAACTTGAGCTTCGTTATCCTCAGCCTGCAATATTTTATCTTCCACCATACTTCTTTTATTATACTTGGATTGTAGATAGAGGTTGACATGGACTAGAAAACACTCATATACAGCATCTTGGCCTTAAACCCTCTAAGTCTTCGAGCTTTAACCTCAAAGCTTGTGAAGAAGTTCTTCTCAAGACCCAGCTGCTGACAGAATCTGTCAAGAACTTCAAGTTGGTCATATGTTGATAGAAGTTCTTCTACAAGCTTGCTTAATCCTTTACCTTCAATGGCCAGCTTACTTTTTACTTTCCTTACTAAGTCTTCTCTTAAAGACAATGTTACCTTAATCTTGACCTCCATCATAGAAGTATGTACGTATATACGGTATAGCCGATTAGAGAATGTTGAAAACGATTATAATCAAAACTCTATTTTTAAATATAGCGATAACATTCAATTGTTGGGTAGAATTGTCCAGAGAAGCAGAATATGTGAAATCTTAGATGCTATCTGGGCTGAGATTACAGATATGTTGAGAGAATTGATCAACCAGAAGGCTGACATCCCTCAATCTACTAGATTAGCGCTAGATGGAGCTAAAGTCTCAATAAGTCTATGCAAGTCTCACCCAAAGCTAGCTTTTGATGTTACACCATCAATGCTAGATGCTGTTCAAGGATTTTGCGTAGGATGCTGTGGTGCAGACATAGTTGCAAGAATAGTCTGTGAACTGAAAACAGCTCAAGACTTAATAACAATTAAAGCTGTAGGAGTAATAAACGAATCATACATAATGAGTTGGCAGAGGAAACTCGAAGAACTATGGAGGAAAATCTCTGAAAACCTTCAGAAGAAACAAGTTACTATAACGGAGAAGTAAGAATTATGCTTACCAGATTTTATCATGCTCAACTCTAACACTTTAATCTTTTTTGGTTCAGCTCATCCTTTATTTTCTACTATTTGCTTCTTATCATATATGTAATTCATCTTGGACTTATCATATCTTGCAAACTCAAATTCCCTCTTAATCTCTATCGCTTCTATATTACATAATTCAACACATTGTGCACAGAAGATACAACGGTCGAGAAGATAAGTTATACTTTCTTCTCTTCCTTTACCGGGCATACTCTAGCACTAGGCCGCACCCAATGCACTTCTCTACTGTCCATACTGGTCTACCTCTGAAACTTTCAGCGGCTCTATTCTCTCAATTGGATATTTCTGGGTTGAGGACCCTCCTTAAGATATTTTTAAAGCTTCTAATGCAACTGCATTTTATAATCCCATATAATCTTGACTATCAAAAAATGTATTATAGCTAGAGGGATTAAGTATTTCTACATACATGCAAGTATTTAGTCTATTCTAAATTTAGCAAATATTATCTTGAGGGATACCATTAAGAAGAATCTGTAAACATCTTCATGAGGGGAGTTATCACTGGTGGCAGTATCCAGAATTGTTCAGGCCCACCTAGGTAAAGCGCAGAGATTAGAGACGAGACCAGAAGCAATTCTAGGTTTTTACCTAATGTTATTAGTGCGAGTCTAGTACTGCTGAACTCGGTGCTCCATCCTGCAACTATTTCGTTTTCAGTTTCTGGTGCGTCAAAAGGTGTTAGCTCAAGCTCTACTAGCATACATATAATAGGTATCCCGGAGCCTATGGGTTGAGCCCAGATAGTCCAGAGGAAGTTCTGCTGCCACTCAACTATCCTAGTTAATGAGAAGCTTCCAGCAGGAATCGCAGGGTAAAGAAGTGAGAAGACTAAAGGTATCATGTATCCAAGTAGCTGAGTAGCAGCTCTCAATCCTCCGACTATGCTGAAGATGCTGCCTGAAGAGAATCCACCTAGGAAAACCAGCAAGGTAATTACTGTAAATATGAATATGAGGTCCACCTCAAGTATACCAATGTTTCTTCCCCCCGTAATTACATTAGGCTGAAGGCTGCTAGAGGTAAGGAAAAATAGATTACTTGGATTAGCGGGAAGAAAAGTTTATTGGTTGCCGTCGGTGTAATATATTCCTTTCTTAGGAGCTTGATGAAGTGCTTAATAAATAATAAATTATAACGATACTTTGTTAAAAAGATAGGTGGTGAAAGTTGAGGCTCTTCCCTACTCAGGAGGTTGGAAGCCTTTCACGTGCTCCATTCCTGAAGAAGATTACAAATAAAACCATAAAGGAGACAGAGAGATGGGGGAAGCTGCTTCAAGTTGAAGATCTTGATAAGCTACTCTCTATATTAAGTAAGGATAAGATATCTCAAGAAGAGGTTCCGGTCTTATATGATTATGCTTCATTATTTGCTATAAGATTCTTTGAGTCAGCAGGTTTAGATGTTGTATGGGATGGTGAACAGAAACGTATTGAAATGTATGAACACCCTTTAACACACGTAGAGGGTATTAAATTCCTAGGGATAGTTAAAGTCTGGGATTCAGAATTCTATAGAAAAGCAGCATTTATAGATTCTCCAAAATTGATTAGACCGTACCATCTAGAAGAATTCCTATTTGTAAAATCTAAAGCTAGGAGGGAAGTAAAGATTCCATTGACCGGTGCATATACTCTTGCTGACTGGTCTTTCGATGAACATTATATTAGAAGATACATGGATTTAGATGATCCATTGCAGGCTAGATTGAAAGCAAAAGAAGAAATGGTTCTAGACATAGCTAAGAAGATTATTAGACCGAATATAGTAAGCTTGGTTGAAGCTGGAGCTAAGAGGATACAGATAGATGAACCCGCAGTAACCAGTAAGCCTTGGGAAGTACCTTTAATGATTGAAGCATTAAATGAATCTATCAAGGGAGTAAATGTTAAAGTAACCCTCCACGTCTGCTATAGTGATTATAGGAAGCTCTTCCCATATATAGCTGATGCAAAAATACATCAAGTATCAATAGAATGTGCAAATAGAGATAGTAGAGAGCCTGGATTAACAGATGAGGTAAGAGGGGCATACAGTATCTTGGAATACTTTAGAGAGTATGCTGAGTGGCTTGAGGTAGCTCCAGGAGTAATAGATGTACACGCAGACTTCATCGAACTCCCTGAACTAGTTAGAGATAGATTAGTTTATGCAGCTAAGAAGCATGGAGATGTATCAAAAATTATTGCATGTAATGATTGTGGACTCAGGACTAGAAGCTGGGATGTAGCGTATGAGAAAGAAAAGAATCTTGTTAAAGGAGCAAGAATGGCTGAACAACTCTACAGCTAATCTCTCATGAACTCATTCAATCGAATTAAATAGTCTTAAAACGAAAACCAAGTTTTTCATTAAATGTTTTTAGATAGTCTAAGATCTGGCTTCTCTTCTTGATACTCCCACAGCTGTGCCAACACGTCCAGTAGTCCTAGTTCTCTGTCCTCTAACTTTTAATCCTAGAGAATGTCTTATTCCACGCCAAGATTTTATCATCATCTCTCTTCTAATGTCTTCTCTAATAGTAAATACTAAGTCTGAACCATATACTTGAAGATCTCTCCCAGAGGCTGGGTCTCTCCTTCTATTTAACATCCATGATGGAATACCGTATCTAGTGGGGTCTCTTGCAACTTCTTCAAGCTTCTGTAGCTCATGGTCTGTTAAGAATCCAAGCCTCTTCTCAGCGTCTACTTTTGCTGCTCTAGCTATAGCGTATCCTAGCATAACCCCTATCCCTCTAACTCTAGCTAAGGCATACGGAATTTTTAGAGAACCATCCAAATCTGTTCCAAGAAACCTTACGATATGCCTATACTCTCTCGATGACATTCAATAGAGCATCGTAGAGGCCAACTAATAAACATTCAGTAGAACATGGTGATTAAAATCTTCTAGAGCAGTCTTTTAGAATATGCTTGGAAGATTCTGTTAAAGACGATGCCTGATTTTCCATCACTAGATGATCTACAGATAATTGCTTAAATACTAGTTTTCCATTATCTGTATGAGAACATGCCCATACAAGGAATTGAGTGGGTAATCGTAGCGGTTATAGTTTTAGTTCTCTTTTTATGGGGTCCTGAGAAGCTTCCAAAGCTGGCTAGGTCGATAGGTCAAGCAAAGAAGGAATTTGAGAAAGCATCTAGAGGAATGGAGGAAGAAGTGAGGCGTTTTGAGTCAGAGTTAAAATCTCCCACTCCTTCAGAAGCTTATAGACCTGCCACAGCTACTCCGCCACCTCAATCTTCAGATGATAAATTATTAGAGATAGCTAGATCTCTCGGTATCCAGACAGAAGGAAAGACAAGAGACCAGATAGCTCAAGAGATAATCGAGAAAACCAAGAAAACTCAGACTGCATCCTAGAAGTGACTTAGAATGGCGATACAAGGGATAGAGTGGGTCATAATAGGAGTTGTTATATTAATCATTCTTCTAAAACCAAATATAATAGTAAATTTCGCACATGGATTAGGAAGAATGGTTAAAGAATTCAGAGCCGGATCCCAGCAGGATGAGAGGGAGAGGATTGAGAAGATCGCTAAGGAGCTTGGAATAAATCCTGAAGGAAAGAGTGATGAAGAGCTACTAGAGGAAATAAAGATGAAGCTAAGCACAATTAAACCCTAGAACCAGATGTGAATCTACTCCAGAGAAGCATCCTATACGGACTCTTTTAAACAAGAAACAATAAAGACATGTAGAGTCTTTATCATTAATCGTTCCGGGAAGTCTTTATCAAGAAGAGAAAGTTATTTTACATGGAAGAGATTAAGAATTAGTCTATTCATGTTATAAGGGGATAGAGTTGAAGAAACGTGTTGATATGAAAGAGATGACGTTACTAGAGCATTTGAGGGAGCTTAAGGATAGAGTTAAGGTAAGCTTGATCGCTGTGATAATCTCTACACTTGCTATGCTGGTCTTTCCTGCAGAATTTAACCTGAGCTGGGAGTTCATATACGCTTACAAGCCTCTAGTTTCTGTAGTCTTGGATATAATTAGAGAGCAGGTTATGCCTGAAGGAATGGTTCTTATCGGTTTAACTATAACTAAACCTCTCGAATTATACTTCATAGCTTCACTGGTTTTTGGCTTAATCTTTAGTAGCCCCGTAATAGGATACGAAATATACAAGTATGTTGACCCTGCGCTCTACCCCCATGAAAGAAGAATGATATATCCCTTCCTAACAGCTTTTATAGGCTTATTCACCTCTGGGGTAATCTTCGGATACTTAGTTCTAGCACCATTTACTTTTAGAGCTATGAAGATATTCTTCGACTTAGTTGGTGCAGCACTCTACGTAGATATAATGGATTTCTATACTACGGTCTTCATAGTTGTCATTGCAACTGGAGCAGTATTTACCTCTCCTGTAATACTGGTTCTATTAGTAAGAGTTGGGCTACTAAGTACAAAGACGATAACTAAGAATAGGAAGTGGATATATGGTATAGGTTATATAGTTGCTGCACTAATAACCCCTGATGGGGGATTGTTTACAAATATACTATTACTCGCAGTATTCGTAGCATTAATTGAAGGCGCTGTATTCATCGCTAGGAGATATGAGAAAGAAAGAGAAAGAAAAGAGAAAGAAGAATACATAGAAGAGAGTAAAGTATCTGGGCAGATCAGACCGGATGTATGTAAATATTGTGGTGAACCTCTAAAAGGTAGAATATTCTGCCCATCATGTGGTAAGTCTCAAATCTAGAATCCAATAAGCATATCTACTAGGTGTGATATAGTATTGTGGACTCCATGAATAATTATAGCTGAGATTATACTTCCATTCTTAGCTACTATCCATCCAGCAGCTAGACCAACTAAGAATGGTGAGATTATATTCCATGGATCAAGATGGGAGAGCGAGAAAATTAATGCTGAAGATATAACTCCTATCTTAACTCCTAAGAAATCAACAATAGGCTTAAGTAGGACCCATCTAAATAGTAATTCTTCAATGGGTGCAACTAATAACCAAGTTAACAATAAAGCTAGTATGAGCTCATGAAGATTTGAAGGAGCATGTCCCCTCATCTTTTCAATATACCATGATGGGGGAGGATAGAGCATGTCCTGCATATATGTTAGGATGCTCCCCGCAGCCCATACACCTAAAGCTATAAAAACAACACACTTTACTCTTATATTCTTCAACGACTTTAACATGCTTAGCAGAACATCTCTCCTAATAGCTAAGTAGATTATAGATGGAATGGCCAACGCAACCTG
Source organism: uncultured Nitrososphaeria archaeon (assembly GCA_964555135.1). Lineage (GTDB taxonomy): Archaea > Thermoproteota > Nitrososphaeria_A > Caldarchaeales > Wolframiiraptoraceae > Geocrenenecus. The sequence continues at coordinate 254 of CAZKRR010000067.1, read as the reverse complement.
GTTTACAATTGTCGAATAAGTGTATCCTTGCGGTTTTATGAGCCCTGATAGTGTGAGCGAGATCATAGATAGAATCCATATAATTAATGCTTCTAGAACTCTATCTTTTAGCAATTATCTCCCTCACCTTCCTAATAACTCTGCTTCAATCCTTTCCCGAACCTGTCAACTAGGTAATACACCTCCTTGAGTTTTTATTAGTTTTTATTATTGTATGTAGGTTTCTTATTATTGCTATTGTTTTTGCATAGTCT
>CAZKRR010000066.1:0-8002 GCA_964555135.1 uncultured Nitrososphaeria archaeon | reverse complement strand
CTAAAAAGTTTAAAGAATACATTTCAAATTATGGTGGAAGATGGGCGGTAATAACGATTTTTAATGAATTAGTTAATAGTTTAGTGGTTTCAAATCGTCTAGATATCCAGAAAAATTTAACGACTAGAGAGATATTGACCGCTCTAGATAGTAATTTATCTCGAAACATTAAAACCCTATTACATGAAATGTATAATCTCTACGAAGCCGCTAGATTTGGGGGCTATGAACTCAATGAGATAGAGATAAATCAATTTAATAAAAAATTAGAATTACTTAATAAAATAATTACTCATGAATATTCACGGAGGTGATGGAGGTGAGTGTAAACCTGACGATCATCATTATCGCTGGCTTAACTATGATTGCATTACTGTTCATACCTGAACATGAGAGTAGGAATTTAGAATATAAAAGAAAAGTGAGAGACAGTAAGTGGAGAAATTCAGACTTGATTCTACGGGAACTAAGCAGAATAAGGAGGGGTGAAAGAAATACTTGAATGAGTATTTTTTCATAAGAGATATAGCTGAAAAACTTACCTCAAACATACATGAGATCATTATTGGAATGGATGAAGCTATTAGAAGCCTTCTAATAGGTCTACTCGTAGAAGGACATATACTTCTAGAAGGAGCTCCCGGGACAGCTAAAACCTATCTAGCAAGAGTCTTCTCAAGTTCTCTCGGATTAGAATTTAAGCGGGTACAGTTTACAGCAGACCTTATGCCAAGTGATATAACAGGATCTATTGTTTATAACCGTGTTACTGGAGCTTTAGAGTTTAGACGTGGCCCGATATTTGCGAATGTTGTATTAGCAGATGAGATAAACCGTGCATCCCCTCGGTCTCAGTCAGCTCTCCTAGAATGCATGCAGGAGAAACAAGTAACAGTAGAAGGAGTCGTTTATCCTTTGCCTAGACCATTCCTTATTATTGCTACACAGAATCCTATAGAGCTTGAAGGAACATATCCTCTACCAGAAGCTGAACTTGATAGATTCCTAATTCGAGTTTTCATAGATTATTTAGATTCTTCTTCAGAGCTCAAGATACTCGAGAAGAAGCAGCTTCATGGTGAAAGGATCGAAGTTGAGAAGGTCGCAGACCTGAAAGATATATTAAGAGCAATAGAGTTGACGAGGAAGGTACATGTTGATAAATCCATTCTAGAGTATATTGTTAAGCTAGGTCAACAAACTAGAAAACGTGAAGAAATACTGTTAGGAGTGAGCCCTAGAGGTCAAGTATCTCTATTATATGCTTCGAAAGCCGCGGCAGCATTAGAAGGTAAGCCATATGTAACTCCCGACCATGTAAAATCTGTAGTTAACCTAGTCTTTAATCATAGAATTATTCTTAGAAGTCGGAGTAGCAACCCAATCACACTTCGTAGAGAGACTATGGAGGTGCTAAGAGAGATCATTGAGGAGGTGGAGCCTCCCAGGTGAAGTTAACCCGTAGAGCTATAAGAACATATCAATATACCGTATTATTCTTCTCCATTGTATCTCTTATACTCATTAATCACCCAACTATCTTTCTAACACCTGTATTCGTCATTCTTACATTAACCCTATATGTATTAAGAGGCATAAGGAAGATTAGGAAACTGAGTGGAGAATGTTTTGAAGTCTTCCTAAGTATCTGCCCAAATATATTATCAATAGGCGATAAATCTAAGGTTAGAGTATGTGTAGAGTCTAAGATAGAAGATAGATTAAAGATAGAAATCTCCATAATACTCAGTGGAGGTCTAAAAATTGATTCTGGAGAAGCTAATTGGTCTGGTGTAATAGACCCTAAGAATAATGCCACGCTAGAATTTACTGTTAAGGTTGAGAAGAGCGGGTTGCTTGAAGTTGGACCAGTAATAATCATAGCTAAAGACGACTTTGAACTAGTTTGTAAAGATATTAATGTCGATTCAGCTGGGTTGATATACTCTTCTGAAGAACCAATGAAGGCAAGAAGTATAGTTACGGCCCCCCTGCCTACAGGATTCAATTATCCAGGGTATACATCTCATCCCTTCATAGGCATTAATGAGCAGTATAGAGATAGTATACAAAATAATCATTCATCTTTGAGGAATATAGATTGGAGGAGGACGGCTAGAGCGGAAGGAGAAGAAGTATATATTAAAGAATATAGTAAGAGAAGATCATCAGATATAATCTTGGGGTTTGGGAGTGGGTTAGACTTAGATTTACCCTCATATGGAAATATCTTGAACTGGATAGTACAAGTATCTATCTCTTACACACTACACTACTTAAGAGAAGGCTCAAGAATATGGATACTAAACTATAATGATGGGAAACCAGTAATTACACAGTTAAAACTAAGATACGGAGAGTTAACTTCAAGAAGAGGCTCCACCCCATCTGGAGGATACTTAATCTACATTTCTAGGCTGATAGATCCTAATGAACTAAACTCCATAAAGGAATATCTCAATGTACAAAGATTCAGAGTAGATATAATATTAATAGACTTGCTGGATGAAGTTTTAGATCTAGTTGGAGATAGAGTAATTAATTATGAAGCTGAAAGACTAAAACAACTGGTTTCCGATATTCAAGAGCCTGTCAAACCTGTAAAGCTTAGAGACTTGATAAGCAGCCTTAGAAGAAGTCTTGCTTCTAGGTGAAAAGATGAAATCTTCAGAGATCATACTCGTATCCCTCCTTCTTTCTCCGTTTATCTATACAGTATACAATGTTTTATCAAAGTTCACGGAACCTGATTATTTTATATTGCTTTCATTCTTCTCACTAATAGGTTTAGTCTTATCAAGATACTCTTCCATTATTTTATTATCTTTAATGTTAGTGCCATCGTTGGTGTGCTTCGGACTATTCGTAGTAGGTAATCCTTTTCCTCTCATAGGATTGGCTGCAGGATATCTTTTAGCGTTCCCAATCTTCACAGTGCTTACATCATACCATGAGAAGAAGATTGAAAACCTAGTCTTAGCATATCTTTTCGCACTTACACTTAACATCCCAATTCTATACTCTTCTGAGGCAGCATCATTGACTTCCTCAGACATGATCATCGGCTTGATTATTAGGGTTCCTAGAAATATTATCAGTGGAGCTCAGCACACTTTATCTCAGTCTGTTAATAATATATTCACGATATTAACAGCATTATCATGTGTAATCTTATTCTTCTTCATAATCAGGAGGATAGAGCCAGAATTCCCTAAAAATGTAAGAGAAATAATACCGCTAATAATCTCAACAATTATTACTTTATTCTTAGCGTTAGCAACTAGAGTCTGGAGTTATGGAAGCATCATAGTGGCTTTATCAACTTTCTTAATGATAGTAGGTCTATCCATAGTTCTAAAAATAGTGATGTGAGTTGAAGAACCCGATCTTAAATCTTCCAATAATTCTTCTTCTAGTAACAGTCTCATTACCTTACGTAACTTCTGCTGATTCTCAAGAAGATGCGGCATCCATAATAGTGGGATACAGTAAATCCTACATGTTCCCACTTCTTGATGGGGGGAAGCTGTATTTTGAAAAAGGAGAAGAATTATGGGCCATGACTTTAGATAAGCCAGCGATTTTAATGTTAACTTCACCAACAGGCAGAGTAACAGAATACTACCTAGAACCATTTAAACAAACCTTGATTAAATTATTTACAGAAGATGATGAAGAAGGTCAATGGATATTGAGTTCAGAAATACACAGTCTAACTATAGAGCTTTCAAGCAAGAAGAAAACTGAAGATAATACAAGGCTAAATTACAGGATAAACAGAGAAAAGTTAACTATTAAAACTGCAGATAGAAATCAAGATATTTTCATCATAGATGTAGAAGATGGAGGATTTCTTATCCCAGCCGGGATAGAAGTAGATATTAATCTTCCATGCTTCAAAGGAGAAAACGAGCAATTCTACGCTGATGTAGTTATGGATCTAGTCTATCCAGGAGAATTTAGCTACTCTGGTAAACTAGTTGATAGACCATACTCTATAACTATGGAGCCGTTAGCTGCTAGGATCGTAGGTAAACTTAGAGGAGATACATTAACTGTAGTTATTCCTAGATTACATGAAGTTGGAGCAGGTGGAGTAATTCCCGTAAGAGAAGGAGAAGCTTTACTTAAAATTAGGTACCTCTCAGCAGGACAAGACGGCGGCTCCTTGAAAACATTAAACTATACCTCCCGAGTAGAGCAGGTTAAAGTGTATATTGTTGATGAAACCTTCAATGAATGGGCTGGTAGGAGTATTGCTAAATCATTCTCGATAGATATAGAAGAAGCGTTAAACAAGACCGTAAGAGTAATTGCCGGAACTGGAGGGAGGGTAACTACATCTTACGCTATTATCCCTCTTGCATCAGTCATATTCTATGAACCACGCTTAAATAAAATAATTGGAAATATTTCTATGATAGTTGAAGGGCATCAAGCTACTGTAATAAATAGTAGAGGATACATCTTACTAGCAGATAGTGAATCTGCTCTGCCAATACTTGTCAGTGGGGGTAATACAGAAATACAGTTATATGCTTTTGTAAATAACTTTAAGGTATATTATGGAAAGATCAAGATTAGTAGAGGAGAAACATATTTTATTCCGGTAGAATTACGTAGCCTTAAAGTTAACATATTCTTTCCAAATGGGACTCCAGCATATGATGGAATACTCAGGATAAATGGTTCTAGAATGGATATTATCAAAGGCTCCGCATCATACCTCTTACCAGTAGGTAGATATTTAATCGAGTTTAATAGTAATGAATGGTTTGGAAGAGCTACGATAGACCTTCTAGAAGATACAGCTCTAATAATCAATCTAACCAGATATCCTAGCATATTGGATGCTCTTAAAATAATAGCTGGAGTGGAATCTATAACCATGATTTTCTTATCTTTCCTAGTAATAAGGCTGAGAAGAAGCAAACCCTAGATGAGCTTAAAAGTACGATTATTTATTTCATAACCAAAAGATATGAATGACGTTATTTAATTTCTGATTTAGATTTTTATACCGTCGGAGAAGATAATTTATGGTAGAAAGTGTCTGACAACGTAAAGATCGTCCCTGATACAAGTATAATAATTAGTGGAAAATTGGTTGAACTACTTGAGAAAGGAGAGTTAGGTCGATGCGAGATTATCTTTCCCGCTGCAGTGATCGATGAGCTTCAAGCTCAAGCATCTAAAGGAAGAGAGGTTGGATTTAGAGGTCTAGAAAAAGTAAAGAAGATAAGGGAATTAGCTGAGATGAAAGGATACATTGTTAGATTCTCAGGGGAAAGGCCGACTCTTGAAGATATTAAGCTGGCGAAGAGTGGGAGAATAGATGCAATAATAAGAGATGTTGCTAAGGATGAGCAAGCTATACTTTACACATCAGACTATGTTCAAGCATTAGTAGCTGAAGCTGAAGGTATACCCGTTAAATATATTGAAGCATACGAGAGGAAATCTAAACTCTCATTTGAAGAGTATTTCACACCTGATACATTAAGCCTTCACCTTAAATCAGGTGTTCCACCAATGGCTAAAAGAGGAAGACCTGGAAACTTCATGCTTGTCAAGGTTAGGGATGAGCCGTGTGCAGAAGATGAGGTGAATAGTATTATAAATGAGATCATTGAGACAGCAAGGTTGAGTGAAGAAGGAAGCATAGAACTCGTTAGAAGCCATGCAATGGTTATACAGCTTGGAGAATATAGGATCGCTATAGCAAAGCCACCATTCTCAGATGCTCTAGAAGTAACTATTGTTAGACCTATTGTAAAGTTAACACTAGAAGATTACAAGTTATCTAAGAAGCTGATGGAGAGATTAAAGAGTAAAGCTGAGGGTATATTGATAGCTGGGCCACCAGGCTCGGGGAAAACGACTTTCGCAAGTAGTTTAGCAGAATTCTATTCATACCAAGGGAAGATTGTTAAGACTCTTGAATCTCCAAGAGATCTACAAGTAGGGCCGGAGATTACTCAGTATGGTCCGTTAGAGGGAGATTTCGAGAAGACGGCTGAACTATTACTCTTAGTTAGACCAGATTATACAATCTTCGATGAGATTAGAAAATCTAGAGATTTCCAAGTTTTCGCGGACATGAGGTTGGCGGGTGTAGGAATGGTTGGAGTAGTCCATGCAAGCGATCCGGTCGATGCCATCCAGAGATTCATTGGGAGGCTTGAACTAGGAATGATTCCTAACATAATCGATACAGTCATATTCATTAAAGATGGAGAAATCAAGAAAGTCTATGAGCTAAATCTCGTTGTTAAGGTACCATCTGGAATGACCTCCCTCGATCTTGCTAGACCAGTAATTGAAGTTAGAGATTTTGAAACAGGTAAATTAGAGTATGAGATATATACTTATGGTGAAGAGAATATAATAGTTCCCGTCTCTGAAGTAGAAAAATATCTTAAAGATAGCATGAAACTGATTGAAGAAAAGCTGATAGAGAGATTCAGGTTATATGATCCTGATGCTGAAGTTGAAGTAGTATCTCCAGGCAAAGCAATAATAAGAGTAGATAAGTCTATTCTCCCCAAAATTATTGGTAAAAAAGGTGAGACAATAAATAGGATTGAGCATGAACTGGGAATATCAATAGACTTAATGCCCCTCATATCTAAAAAGTATAAAGAGGTTGAGTATGAGTATATAGAAAAAAGTAAAACGATAGAGTTTGTTGTTTCTAGCCAATACTCTGGAGCAAAGGTTGATGTGTATATTGGGAGAGATTATCTTTCAACGGTAACTATTGGGAAGAATGGGAGAATAAAATTCTTGAAAAATTCTGAGCTTGGAAGAACGATAATAAGAGCTTTAGAAGAAGGATCCGACATCAAACTATACATTCAAGACTAACCAACATATCAAGAATTATTCATATTCTTGACATGAATCAGCATCTGTTCTCTCTTGCAGGTATTGTTAGGTTTTTAAGATACTTTATACCTCTTTGTCTCTGATACGAGATGCGGAAAAGTATAAGGATGTCCATAATTGAATACTTAAAGGAAAAGCTTAGCCCACTTAAATCTGAGACTACGTTAACAATATTCTCAATAGTGTTGATGCTTGTTGTTATCATGTTTATAAGTGGCGTAACTTACATACTTACAACTGAGAACCCCATACCTATAGCCTTTCTACCAGGGGGAGCTATCAGAGTATTCCTTTGGAGTATAAATGCTCAAAGCCATGCTGAGACCATAGTTGTAGCCTTGTATTACCTAATGGGTGCAGGGGGAGTATGGCTTTACTTAAACGCTACAACTAGACCCTACAATCCTAGGACAACAAAGTATATGTTGTTTTTCAGTTTCCTGTTAATACTACTAGCGGGGATAGGAATATACACAGCATATCTAGCCAAGTTTACCCCACCCTAAAGTTATCAGGCTCACTTATTCCCCGGTTGTTTATGATAAAGTACCCTAGATCCTTCTTCTCAGGCTTCTCGATAATTACTTCTTTGTAGTGTTTAGAGCTTACTTTAAGCTTTAGGACACATTTAGCCCAATGGCTTAGGATTCTATATGCTACTGCTTTTCCTCCTCCCTGTTCAGGCATATCATGTACTTGACCGATTATTATTACTGTTATGTTCTCTCTACTAGCTAATTCAGATAGCATAGCTACTTGTAATGCAAGCTTCTTATATATTGACAGGTCTTGCCTTACGTCTCCAGACAATTCTATCCTGTGCTGATATGTGAAATCATCAAGGATGATTACGTCAAACATCTTCTTTGAATTATAGAGAATCAAGATTAATTGTTCTTGCTCTTGGAAGCTCTGAACAATCCTAATAGAAAGTTTTGATAAATCTGCGGACCAGGATTGTAAAATCTGTAAAACCCTCTCTGGATGAAGTCTCCCAGAACAATCTATGAATAATGGTTTTAAACCCTCGTTAATAGCTGAAGCACAAACAGTTAGAGTCAAGCTAGTCTTTCCAGTCTTCTCTTCACCATATAGGAAGTAGAGCTGCCCAAGC
>CAZKRR010000065.1:0-8027 GCA_964555135.1 uncultured Nitrososphaeria archaeon | reverse complement strand
TCAAGCTTAAGAGACTTAAGAGAATTGCCTGCTCAGCTATATCTGCACTGTATTCTGCTATTCTCACATAATCTCCTAGAGTTATCTTCAGGATAGAGGTTTAAATAATCTTCAGCCATTAATCCATGAATGAGCGTTATGATTGATTGTAAAGCTGTTGATGAAAATTATTGGCGCAATGCGAAGGATAATGCTCTAACAATCTTTAAGACTGATAGATTAGAGATAGGTATACTTGAGATTTCTCCGGGTGTCAGGCTTCCTAGGGAGGGCTATAGCATCCATGCTGAGAATGATGAGTTTGCATATGTATTATCAGGAGAAGTAACTTTTAGTACAGATAAAGAATCTATCAAGTTGAAGGATGGGATGATGATGTATAACAGGAAGGGTACACCTCATTATACTGTTAATCTCAGCGATAAACCTGCTAGGGTTTTATGGATACTTTCTCCTCCAAGATAGGTGGATCAGCATGTACGAGGATAGGGTTAAAAGAATTAGAAGGCTAATGGATAAGGAGGCTGTCGATATTGTGATGGTTACCTCCGAGCCTAATATGCTCTACTTCTCAGGATATAGCGCAATATCCCTTGAGAGGCTAATCACTCTATTAATACATAGAGACGAAGACAAAGTATCTCTCATAGTCCCTAAGCTGGAGGAGAAGAGAGCAGAAGAAGACTGTAAGTTAAGAGACTTTGAATTAATAAGCTATAGCGATAGTGAGAACCCCATCGATATTCTTGAGAATATTCTCTCTAGAAAAAGGCAGGTAACAGTTGGCGTTGAAGAAACGATACAATTCAAATATGTTTATCCTTTAATGAGCAGACTTGAGAAAATAAAGTACTCTCTAGTAGATGACTTACTATATTCTCTAAGAATCGTTAAGGACATGGGAGAATTTGAGATCCTTAAGAAGGCTGCTGAAATAAACACTCGAGTTCTACTGGAAGCTATTAAGAGTATTAGAGAAGGTATCTCGGAGAAGAAGCTCATGATGTATATCAGAAATTATGCTTTGGAGATAGGGGCTGATGAAGTACCTTTTGCATTAGTTCAGAGTGGAGGTAACTCAGCTTTACCTCATCAGGAACCTACAGACAGGGTGATCGGTAAGGGCGATATAGTAGTCCTAGATATTGGAGTTAGATATCAAGGATATTACTCTGATCTAACGAGAACAGTAGTATGTGGTTCTCCATTAAGAGAGCAGATAGATATATTCAATATAGTGTTAAATGCTCAGCAGAATGCATTAAATACAGTTAAGGAGGATGTAAAAGCCGAAGACGTTGACTTAGCAGCACGTAGGACTATTGAATCTTTCGGCTATGGAGAATATTTTGTACATAGGACTGGACATGGGATTGGTTTAGAAGTTCACGAACCACCCTTCATCAAGACTGGGAATACAGGTCTCCTGAAGAGTGGGATGGTCTTTACGGTTGAGCCAGGCATCTACCTACCAAACCAGTTTGGTGTAAGAATAGAAGATAACATCATAGTGACTAGAGAAGGATACGTTAACCTCGCCAAACTACCTAAATCAATATATATTCAAGACTATGAATCATAACGGAATTAGATTGTTTAGAGACATAAATAGATTGGCTATCCATAAAGCCAGCATCTGACAATGTGGCCGCTATTCACTGTAATGTCCGGAGGTTCTTGCTGGCTACATACTGGTTTAGCGAATGGGCATCTTGTATGGAATCTACATCCAGTTGGAGGTTTAACTGCGCTTGGTATCTCACCTATTGACTCTATCCCTTTGGGTTTAATTTTTTCATCATCTTCAGATAGAGTAGGTATTGAAGATAAGAGCATCTGAGTATATGGATGCATGGGAAACTTGAAGAATTCTTCGGTTGGAGCTTCTTCATAGATTTTTCCAAGATACATTATCATTACACGTTGAGATATGTTTCTTACAACTCCTAAATCATGCGTTATCAATAAGTATGTGAGTTTAAGTTCTTTCTGAATCTTAATAAGAGTATTAAGGACTTTTGCTTGGGAAGATACATCAAGCGCGGATGTCGACTCATCAAGGATTACGAAGGATGGCTGTGGTGCAAGAGCACGGGCTATAGCTACAAGTTGCTTCTCTCCCCCTCCAAGCTCGTGTGGATACTTAAACATGAATTCTTCACTCAGCCCTACGTAGTCTAATAATTCTGCTATTTTGTCGTATATCCTCTTCTTCTCAATAGTTTTATGTACTAGCAGAGGTAAGGCAATAATATCTTTCACCATTCTTTTTGGGTTTAGAGATGTACCCGGGTCTTGGAAGACAATCTGTATATCCCTCTTTAATTCTAGAGTTCTCTTCTTCATCGGTGATGATAGATCGTGTATCCCTTTATAGATAATCTTTCCGTCATCGGGAGTGTAGAAACCCATTATAACATGACCTGTCGTCGTCTTCCCTGAACCCGATTCACCGACTAATGCTAGTGTTTCACCGCATCTTACGATGAAGCTTACTCCATCCACTGCTCTAACTACACCTTCCGTAGTTTTGAAGTATTTTCTAAGGTTTGAAACATTTAAGATTACATCATGCATTTCAAACACCCCCCTACTCGTAGAGATGGCATGAGACTATATGCTCTCTATTAACCTGTATTTTCCCGGGTTTCGCATTAATACATTCATCCATTACGTAGGGGCATCTTGGCGCAAACCTACATCCAGCTGGTGGATTACGATAATCTGGAAGTTTACCTTTTATCCCCTCTCCCACCCCTACAGAGCTAAGCCTGGGAGTGCTTGCTACTAGTAACTGTGTATATGGATGTTTAGGCTGACTAAATAAGTCTGTTGTCCTAGCCTCCTCCATCACGTCTCCTGCATATAGCACATATACTCTGTCAGTCATCTGGTAGACCATTCCAAGCGCATGGGAAACGAGGATGGTGCTTAGATTCTTCTGAGTTACGAGTCTATGTATTAGTTTTAAGATCTGGTCTTGAATGGTTACATCAAGATTGGTTGTCGGCTCATCTGCAAGTAATAGTTTTCCAGCTGATATTAACGCCATAGCTATCATAACCCTCTGCCTCATCCCTCCACTTAACTGGAAAGGGTAAGATTCTAATACTCTATCCGGGTCAGGTAATTTAACATCGCTAAATATCCTCAATGCCTCCTCGTAGAGTTCTCTACTTGATGGATTATGACCTTCAGTCATCATCTTGTACTTTAGGATGTCGTATAGCTGGTCTCTAATCTTGAAGACGGGGTTTAAAGCGGCCATGGGATCTTGGAATATCATCCCAATCTCCTTCCTTCTTATCTTGGTAAGTTCACTACTACTTAGTTTTAGAATGTTCTTGTCATCGTATCTTATTTCTCCTTTAGGTATCATACCATTCTGTGGAAGTATCTTAAGTATTGATTTTAGCAGGGTTGTTTTACCGCTTCCAGACTCACCTATTATCCCTATACGCTCTCCTCTGTCCAGCCTCAACCATACTCCATTCAATACCTTAAGAGTATACCAGTAGCTTTTGTAGTGAACATATAGGTCGCTGATCTCAAGCAGCATCTTTACTCACCTGCAAAAACATCTCTAATACCGTCTCCAAGCAAGTTGAAAGCAAGTATAATCAAGACTATGCCTGCTGCAGGTCCCAAGCTCATCCACCAGTATTCTGGGAGATACTTACTATACTCTGAAACCATTGTACCTAGGTCAGGCGTCGGCGGCTGTGCCCCAAGCCCAACGAAACTAATCGCTGCGCCTATAAGTATGACCCACCCTGCATCTAAGGTAACCTTAGTGAGTATCGTTCCCAACTGTATTGGGAGCAGCTCCTTAAAGAGTATGTGTAGTGTAGATGCTCCCTGGGATTCTGCTGCAAGTATGAATGGCTCATTTCGAAGCGACACAGTCATAGAGTACGTTAATTTTACATACCATGGCCACCACATTAATGAGACTGCCATCATAGCATTAAATATGTTTGGTTCAAGTATAGAAGCTATAGATAAAGCTAAGACAAGCGGTGGCAGAGATATGAAGACGTCCGATAGCCTAACTATTATCGTCTCGATAAATGTTCCTCTATAGTATCCTGCTATCAAGCCGAGGATAACTCCCGTGGGGGCTACAAGTGATAGTACTAGCCCAATCATCATAAAAGCGTATCTGAATCCGAAGATTATCCTACTGAAGACATCTCTACCGTACATGTCTGTGCCGAGAATGTGTTCAAGGGATGGGGGTTTGTAAGCGTTTTTGAACGCTATGTGTAGACCTGCATGAGAAGGATAAGGTGCGACGTAGTCTGCGAAGATAGCCATCAATAGCAATGCTAGAATCATTGATAGACCTAAGATAGACAGCTTGCTCTTCTTGAATCTAAACCACATTCTCCTCCAGTTCTCTCTTTTAATCTTCTTCTCTAATTCGATGAACTTTACTTCATAGACAGAGGTTCCCTGCACTTCTCCTCACCTCCTATATCTCACTCTTGGGTCTAGATAGGAGACTACTAGGTCTATGATTATAGATGCTATAGTGTAAGCTAATCCAATGACTAGTACGACCCCAACTATAGCGTTTAGGTCTTTTCTTAGCATTGCCGTGATACCATATCTTGATAGCCCAGGCCAATTAAATATTAATTCGACTAAGAATGCGTTTCCAAGCATGGATGCCATGTCAAGAGTCATAATAGTGACGGTAGGTATCATTGAAGGTTTGAGAGCATATTTAAAGAATATAGTCGAGCCAGGGATCCCATGTGCATACATATTTAAGACATAATCTTTGTTCACGTTCTCTATTAGGTTAGACCTCAGAATTCTTGCCTCTTGAGCTATGCATCCAATGGCAAGAGATAATGAAGGTATGATCAAGTGAGCTACAGCGTCTGCGAATGCGATAATGTTTCCAGTTAAGAGAGAATCAAGTGTAACGAGACCTGTGATACGGTTTACTTCGATTCCTAGGCTAAGCCTCCCATATGCTGGCAGAAGGTCTAGCCAGTTAGCGAGGACAAGCTGAAGTATTATAGCCCATACAAATGATGGTATAGCTATACCAGCATAAGCAAATATTCTAACAGAGTTATCGATTAATGAATTTGGTTTCCTACCACTGAGAACCCCTAAGCTGAAAGCACCTACAATATCGATGATCAATGTAAAGATGATCAACTCTACCGTTGCTGGAAGGAACTCTATGATGTCTGTAAGAACATCTCTAAAAGTTACTAACGATAATCCGAATCTACCATGGAAAACATCAATAAGCCAATAATAGTATTGTACATAGATAGGTTCGTTAAGTCGAAGGAGTTTTCTATACTGTTCCACAACGTCTTCAGGTGCTCTAGGTCCTAAAGCAAGCCTTGCAGGGTCACCTGGTAAAACCCTAGCTATAATGAATATTAGTATAGAGATCCCGAAGAGTGTTACGATACTGTAAAGTATCTTCCTAAGATAGTAATTGTTTAAGAAGTTTTGCAAACGTTTTAAAGTCATTACTTCTACGTCCATTCTCTGATTCATCCATAATCACAACTAGCTATTAATCTTAAGGCGTCATCTCTTTAACCATACAATTACTATATCAAGCCTTTAAGATTCCACTTAAGTATCTCAGAAGTAGGGGGAGGCTCATACGAGTATATCTTGCTGTGACTCCACCCACATGACTTCTTTAGCTTAACGAGTTGCTCGGCATGCTTTACTGAAGCAATTACCGGGTCTATCACTGGGACTTTATATTTTTCTTGGACTACTTTAAAGAATCCGAAGAAAGCTGTGCATCCAAGTATTATTACTTCAGCTCCTTCTCTAAGACTCTCCTCGATCACACTGTATAATCTCTTCTCAGTTTCCTTCTCATCTTTATGGAAGTCGTATACTCCTAGACCTACATCTTTAAAGGAAGTTAATCTATCCTCAAGCCCATACTCTTTCACTCTATTCAACATTAGTGGCACCCACTTCTTTCTACCAACTATTATAGAGAATTTTTCTCCAAGGGATAATGCTATACACGTTGAGGACTCAAGGGGGGCTGTTACAATAATATTGCTTACTTCTCTAGCTTCTTTTAACCCAGGGTCATAGAAGCATCCTATAACACATGCATCGTATCCATTCTTTTCCGCTTTCTTAACCTCCTCTAAGATATAAGGGATAACAAAAGCATCGTATGAATAGTATTCTAAATGATGCGGTCCTTCTTTGAATGATGTTACGTCCAGCACTGTATCAGGATCTTTATATTGGTCTAGGTATTCTTTCATAGGTTTATCAAAAACGTCTGTTCCAACAGGATTTATGTATAAAATCTTATTCAGGAGAAATCACCTCATGATCATCATAAAAAAATAAAATAGAAGATTAACCTTTGCATTTTCCATATCCTACTTAGGGATCTTCTCTGGGAATACCTGGAACCATCTAAAGTCTAATTCGTACTCAGCGATGGGGATCACTTCTCCTCTAGCAGCTGGATAATCAACGTAGTCAGCCTGGTAAGCTCTTAGAACGACATGCTCATATACGAACACGGATGGATATAATTCAATAATCTTCCTCTGTATTTGATAGTATTTCTGCATTCTCTGAGTAAAGTCTATTGTACCTAATGCATCCTCTATCATTGCATCTATCTCCGGGTCCATTAGCCATTCACCCTGCTCCCATGTACCAGTAGCATGTGAGTGATATCTGGAGGATAGTATTGAGCCTGCTTCTGCATAGTGTGCAACGACGAATATAGATACCGCATTCGGAGTAGTCTCCATCTTAGTCATTCCTTCTACGACTGATAGCCAGGGCACCTTAACTACGTTAACCTTCAATCCTATCTCCTCCATGTTTGCTTTAAACAGTAGTGCAACCCTCTCCTCCCATGGGACTTCAGCAATCCACCAATACTCGATTGGATACTTATCTAGCTCGCCCCAATACTTTGACTTCTTAAGTTCTTCTATAGCCGCTTCGACGTTTCTCTCTATTGGTTTAAGGGTTGGGTCTGCTCCTGGAAGCATGCTTGGAACTGGTCCTGCTGGCCTCCTCTCGTATGGTATTATATCCGTGATGGCCGTATCATAATCGAATGCTAGTGCTATTGCTTTCCTGACGTGAATATCGTCTGTCGGAGGCTTCTTTGTATGAAGCATTATGTAGAATATCATTGCTTGCGGGACTTGAGCTATCCTCACACCTGGTATCTTGCTCATGGCTTCATAGTTCTCCAATGGCTGCCATTGGTCTGTAACTTCAAGTTGTCTCTTCTCAATCATCGTACGTATAGTTGTCGGCTCAGTGAAACCATACATTATAACTTTTGTTGGGGCATTGGGCGCCGTCTCACCCCAATACCCATCAAACTTGACTAGTGTTACAGACTCACCTCTCTTGTATTCATGTAGTTTGTAGGGTCCTGAACCTGCATCCATTTCTCCAGCCATTAGCCATGTCTTACCATAGTCGCCCATATCGCCGTATGGTCCTTCAGTAATATGCTGCTTTACTAACTCGCTATCTAGTATGTATAATCTGACCAATGTTATCAAGAATGGCCCAAAGGGATTCTTTAAAACAATCTGTACAGTATATTTGTCTAAAGCTTTCGTTTTCTCAAGGTCTACATATGGCTTAAAGAGATACCCATATCCTTCACCTATGATAATCATTCTCTTCAACGAGAATACTACATCTTCTGCTGTCAATTCCCGCCCACTATGGAATTTTACACCCTTCTTTAGATAGAAAGTCCACGTTAAGCCATCCTCAGAGATTTCCCATCTTTCAGCGACATGAGGCTTAACCGTCCCCTCCTTCGTAGGATAAACCAGGGTATCATATACGTTAATGAAGTATACTGAGCTAGCTTCATCGGATCCTACGGCTGGGTCCATGTATGGAACATTAGCAAATGATACTCTTAGAAGCCTTTCTTTAACTGGTGTAATGGTCGGGGTTGGTGTCGTAACGACCGTTGGGCTGGGAGTAGGAGTAGTTACCACTGTTGTAGGCGTTGGCGTAGG
>CAZKRR010000064.1:0-8078 GCA_964555135.1 uncultured Nitrososphaeria archaeon | reverse complement strand
AGATTAAACTTCTCTATATTCTCTGGGATGGGCTCAGGGAAATTCTTCTTAAAACGATGGCGTTTTAAGAGTATATTTCATCTGAGATTCTTAGATCTCTTCTCAACCATTGCTTGTAAAACCCATGGTTGTTTGAGATTTAAGAATAGACCTTGTTTAGAGAGATTCTTTACGAGTAACATTGATGGAAGCAAGCTTAACGCTACATGCAATATATTGTAGACCGCGGTGAAAACTAAGACTAGGAGTAAGCCTCCTAACCCAGCTTCCATCTCTAAGCATAGAGCTACCGATAGGGACTTTACAGCAAATTCTAGGAAGAAAGGCGCAACCACTACTAAGACTAGGTAGTTGCAGGCGGTTGTAGCTAGAACCCTCACCAGGCTACTGAATATGAATAATGAAATGTAGGGCATTCTAAATCTTGACAGTAGCTTGTAGCTTACCCATAAACCTGCCAGCATAGAAGCTACTGCAATAAACTTCATTGCTGGACCAATAGGCGTCCACTCTCCAAATACGTTGAGAACAAGCCAGTAAGTTAATGCAGAGATAAATCCAGGTACTGGACCGAAGCCTAAGAAGGCTGTAACCACGGGTATCTCAGCTATGTCGAACTTTAAATAGGGTATTAAGGGGAAAGAGAAGCTTAGAGGCATCATCGCTAGGATTGAGGAGAAAGCTCCGAAAACTGTTGAAATAGCTATTACTAGGGATAATCTAGCCTCTGGGTTTCCAGGCACGTATATAAGCTGGCTCTACCAATACTTAAACTTGAGTATTTACAAAAAAATGAGTAGAACTATACATTTATATCATGATAGTAAGCCGTTGAAGAAGTCTTTAACAGCTCTCTCATAATCTGATTGGTCGCCTACATCAATCCAGTAGCCATTGTGGAGGTAGGCATATAGCTTATTCTGGTCTGCGAGCTCCGGGAATACATCTTCTTCTAGAGATGAAGGTCTATCAGATGGTATGTAATCAAATATCGCAGGTTCAAATACATAGATTCCAGCATTGACGAATCCTGGAACAGCTTGTCTAGGCTTCTCTCTAAATGCTATAACCCTTCCTTCTTCATCTACTGAGACTAGACCGAATCTTCTCGCATCTTCAACTCTCGTTAAAACGATTGTTGCAACACTATTCTTCTCTCTATGATACCTGATTAAGCTAGATATGTCTAGCCCAGTGAATATTATGTCTCCATTAACAGTTAAGAAAGTACTATTCAATTTCCTCTCAGCGTTCTTTACTGCACCTGCTGTTCCAAGAGGAGCCTTCTCGATAGAGTAATCTATTGACACACCTAAGAGCCTACCATCTCCAAAATATTTTATTAAATGTTCACCTAGGTATCCTATTGCTAAGATGAAGTTGTAGATTCCCTGTTTCTTCAAGTATGTAATGATGTGCTCAGTTATTGGTTTGTATCCTATGGGTATCATTGGTTTAGGTATACTGTATGTGAGAGGCGTCAAACCCATACCTCTACCACCACATAAGATAACACATTTCAATGATTCTTTCATCAGCTTCTCTCTAACTGCTTCAATAATGAAAGAGCTTCTCTTCCTAGCAGGTACATGCTTCTTTAATGCATCCCAAACCTCGATTGGAAACTCTATACTCGTTCTATGCTTAGACATGGTGCACACACCTTAATTAAAAACTATATATGTGTATATAATAAATATTTTTACCGTCCTATTTTTCGAAGAGTTAAGCTATGTAAAATACCCAACAACTTACCAACAATTAGCCCGCCTCCAGACCTGAATACTAAGTATCCTCCCTATTTTTGTTCAGCTAGATGGATGTTTGCTGAGACGTCGCTTAGGAAAAAGTTATCCATGATTTTACTGGGAAAAATAGTGGATGTAGTATTTGCACTCTCTACAGCAATCCTAGATGCGGATACATCTTATAGACTGAGTCAACTCTTACTTGGTAGAGTTATTGTTAAAAATCCAATTAAAGCCATATCCATCTTTACGGTGTGTGGACACACTCTATATTAAGAGAGAGTCCTGAATGTTCGGTAGACGTACTGGACTCCAGCTATGTCGCCGGGCTCTAGAGACCTCTTGATTTCTTCTCCATAGCTTGAGTAGCCATACATGGTCATTGCTGAATATGTTGAATCATAAATGTCATCTAGGCCGCTCCAATGTCCAGATTCATGGGTTACGATGTTCATTATATCGAACTTACCAACTAGATCAGATGTAGCTTCATTTCCATCAGCTATCCCACATTTGTAGTAGGAGTTGAGTACAATATCTGCATCAACTATCTCTCCAGTACCGCTAATATACCATATTACTGCATAAGCTATAACTCCCGCTTGAGCACGACCCCAAGTTATAACATTCTTATAATCTGGATAACCTATACTTGCCTTCGCCTTGTTATTGATTGTTGGATTATCGTTGTATAAGTCAATCGTATACTTTATTGTATCAGGAGGTGTATAATCATCGTAGTCAACGACTAAATCCCAAGATTCCGATGCAGATTTTATCTCACTAACCACTCTATCGGCGCTTAACCCATAACTTTTAACTGCTGTACTTGGACTTATTATGTAGGGAACGCCTCCAGGATATTTGTTGAGATTCCACCAAACTCCAAGAATCTCATATCCATCGCTTAATCCATCATTATCAGGATCTCCAACATCTACTACATAGTGTATTAGGGCGACTCGTGTAAATGGACCAAACCTATCTACTACCTTCCGCTTACCAAACCACTCTCTAAGCAT
Source organism: uncultured Nitrososphaeria archaeon (assembly GCA_964555135.1). Classification (GTDB taxonomy): domain Archaea; phylum Thermoproteota; class Nitrososphaeria_A; order Caldarchaeales; family Wolframiiraptoraceae; genus Geocrenenecus. The sequence goes on along the minus strand of CAZKRR010000064.1, from coordinate 5,308 downwards.
CTCATCCCCATCAGCATTTGCTAAAGCAAGAGGTGTCAACAGAGATGCTGAAAGTAGCACTAGAAGCCAAATACATATTATTACCTGGATTTTAACCTTCCCTATATTCTACCTGAAGAACATAGTATCTTAACGCTTAAAAACTTTTCACTCCACCTATGACGCCCTCAAACTCTACCTATGTTTTCACAGTAGGATATTGCTAAGATTCTTACATGGTAACTATGCAAAAACGTAGCTCTATACCGGCCAGCTGCTCTCCCTAAACTCTTATTACTGACTACGTATGACAGACTTCACTATAGGTGAACTTCTAGATATATTAAGGATAGATAAGCACGTGGAAGAGATTATTTAAACAAACTTTTCATTAATAAATGTAATACATCTCCTCCACATATATTAGAATAGTAAATCATGTAATTTGCGAATTTATGCTCTCGGAAAAATGGGAGAGATCCAGATTTAAAGAGGGTTAAAGCTTATTCCATTATAAAGCTTTTATCTTTAAATATAGTGTTAGAATATTATATGCCTAGAAGTAGAAATATGAGAAGAAGCTTACAGAGGTTGATTGGTGAGCTTGGTCAGAGTCATAAACCTATTGTTGTATCAGCTCCAGGTCGAGCCGACTTCTTAAATACTCACCAAGATTATAAAGGGTTACCTGTTATCCCAGTAGCTATCAAGCTTAGATGTTATTCTGCCGGGGTCCTCCTAGACTCAAATATAGTTAAAGTTAAGAGTGTGAACTTGAGGGAAGCTGGTTTAGAATATTATGATGAATTTAGTTTGGATGGGCTGGAGCTTAAGTCTGGTGATTGGTTTGGTGATTATGTTAGAGCGGTTTTCAAAGCATTTACTGATAGTGGATTCAAGGTTAAGGGGTGTGATATAGTAATCTGGAGTGAAGTACCAATTGGAGCTGGATTATCTAGTAGTGCAGCATTAGAAGTTTCTATAGGAAAACTACTCTCGGAAATGTTTAGTCTAGATGTTGATAAGAAGACTATTGCAGAATTAAGCTATAAAGCTGAACATGACATCATGGGGATCCCATGTGGAAGATTAGACCAATATGCATCTTCCTACGGTGGAATAATAAAAATAGATACTAGACCACCTTTCAATGTGGAAGAACTTAGGATGAGAGACTTAGTATTCATCATCTCCGATTCAGGTGAGCATAGAAGGACAGCCTCAATACATCCAGTTAGACAGGCTGAGATAAACCAAGCTCTTAAAATAATAATTGATGAAGTTAAACCTCCTGAGAAAGTTATTAGATATCTATCATACGATTATTATGGGACTAGATGGGAATTCTTAACAGACATTCTTGAAGAATATCTAACGAGTCTACCAAGCAAGCTCGCCAACAGGATAAGATTTACACTTTTAACACATAGATCCACACTATACGCGGTCAGTATCTTGAGGGGAGAGAGACCAAGCTATGAAAAATTCCTCAAAGCAGTTGGGGAAGACTTTGCAGAAGAATATAGAACAAGGATCGATGACCCATTAGAGGTTCTAGGAGCAATAATGAATTATCAACATATTCTTCTTAGAGATTTATATGAAGTGAGCACTCTAAGAATTGAGGAGCTAAGAAGTATTCTTCTAGATTCAGGAGCTATTGGAGCAAAGATCTCGGGAGCAGGTATGGGTGGAGCAGTCATCGCTCTCTCCAAAAATATCGAAGATGCTGAGAGAATAAAGAAGGAATGTTATGAGAGAGGGTTTACGTCTGCATGGGTCTCTAAACCTGAGGAAGGAGCAAGAAGAGAAAAACTAAACCTTAACGTGACGTAACCTAATTTTATTATATCGGAGCGCTCTTTTTGATAAGAGGTTTAAGAAGTTGAGGATCCTTGTAACAGGTGGGGCAGGGTTTATAGGAAGTCATCTCGTCGACACTCTAATGAGTCGCGGAGACGAAGTCATCGTAATAGATAATTTGACGAGAGGAGAAATAGAGAATGTATCTAAGTGGATGAAGAATCCGAGATTTAAATTTGTTGAGGGAGATGTTACAGATATAGATTTAATGTTAAGTATTGTTAGAGACTGTGATACTATCTTTCACCTAGCAGCTAACCCTGAGGTTAGGGTAGGTGACCCATCAGACCACTTCAGAAATAATCTATACGCAACTTATATTGTTCTAGAAGCTATGAGAGTTAATAATGTTAAGAAGATAGTCTTTACATCTTCATCGACGGTTTATGGTGAGGCAAAGATTCTTCCGACACCCGAAGACTACTCTCCGCTTGTTCCAATATCCATCTATGGAGCATGCAAGCTCGGGAGTGAATCGCTCATAATCGGTTATTCGAAGACATACGGATTTAATAGTGTTATTCTGAGACTAGCTAATATTGTTGGTTCGAGGTCAAGACACGGAGTTATAGTAGACTTCATTAAGAAATTATTAAAAGACTCAAGTAGACTTGAAGTGCTTGGCGACGGTGAACAGATGAAGTCATATCTACATGTTACAGACTGTATAGAGGCCATCGTCAGATCATCTGAAAATATTGGTGAAGACATACAAGTCTATAATGTTGGCTCGGAAGATGCTATTAATGTAAAAAATATCGCCAAGATCGTTATCGAAGAACTTAATCTAGATGACGTCAAAATAGAGTATAAAGATGAGTTTGGAGGAAGAGGCTGGGTTGGAGATGTAAGAAAAATGCTACTTGATATCTCTAGGATAAAGAGTGTTGGATGGAGACCAAGATATAATAGTAGTGAGGCAGTGAAGTTGGCCGTCAGGGAATTGAGAGAGGAAATAAGAAATGTCTCATGAGATTAGGAGAAATCCATTAACGGGAAGCTGGACGATAGTCTCAGGTAAAAGAGTTGATAGACCTTGGAGGTCAGGTGAGTGCCCATTCTGCCCAGGTAGAGAAGAAACAATGGGGGAGTGGAAAGTCTTATCTCTACCTAATAGGTTTCCAGCATTATCTCCTAATGCACCGTGGATAGATGAAGGTGGTCGATTGTTTATGAAAAATCAAGCTATTGGAGAGTGCGAAGTAATAGTAGAATCTCCACAGCATGAGGGAGATTTTCCAGATTTCTCAATAGAGCAGGTCTCTCTATATGTTAAGCTTCTCTCTGAGCGTACTAGAATACTTGAATCTAAACCTTACGTAAAATGTGTTATTCCATTTAAGAATAAAGGCTCGATTATAGGTGTCTCATTAACCCATCCCCATAGCCAGATCTATGCTCTACCATTTATTCCTCCTAGGATAATGAAGGAAATAGAGTCCGCCCAAAGATATAGAGATGGATATGATCGAAACTTATTTGAAGACATTTTGAGAGATGAATTAGAAGAGGGTACAAGAATTATTTATGGAAACAAGTCTTTCCTACTTTTCCTACCTTTCTTCGTTATGTGGCCCTATGAGGTGCACGTCTACCCCAAGAGAAATATAAAATCATTGACTGAGCTAGGTCAAGAAGACGCGTTAATGCTTGCAGATATAATTAGAGTGGCTGTTGCGATGTATGAAGAGATGTTTGGAGAAGATTGCGCATACATGATGATTTTCCATCAATCACCAATAGGTAGATACGATGATTATAGATTACACATTGAATTCTACACTCCATGTATCTCAAAGGATAGGATTAAGTATGCTGCAGGAATAGAATGGGGTGCATGGATCTTTACATATGATGGTGTACCGGAAGAAAGAGTGAAAGAGCTTAAACAAGCTACAAGGAAAATTATGGAGAATCTAGACCATCTAGGAGAAGCCTTCACGTAATCCTAACAAGTTATACTGATCTAGAGCACGTAGACGCATAATTACAAAGGAACAAGTTTATCTATTGTGTTTAAATGATAATCTCATTTTTAAGAAGATGATAAAGGAGACATATATGCTGTAGAATGACCGGCAAGCCAGGTCAAGAAGATAAATTGATGTTTACTCATGTTTGTACCAGACATGCTTAAATATAGCTACGGCTCACGCCTTAGTTTTATAATGCTATTTAAAATTTGTCTATGCATAAAACTAAAAAGCTGGCTTCTACCATGTTTCCTTGAACATGGTTCTGAAGGTTGGAATTAATGGAATGGGTAGGATTGGTAGACTGTTTCTAAGAGCTGCATTGGAAGATCCAAGATATGGTAAGAAGTTTGAGGTTGTAGCCTTCAATGAGCTTGCAGATACGAAGACTACCGCACTACTCTTAAAGTATGACTCAGTCCATCGAAGATGGAATAGAGATGTATCATATACAGATAGAAGTGTCATAGTAGATGGAAAAGAGCTTAAAGCTTACAATATACGTGATCCATCTCAAATACCTTGGAGGGAAGAGGGGGTTGAGATAGTTGTAGAAGCAACTGGAGCGTTTACGAGCAAGGCGGATGCCTCAAAACATATTAGAGATACTGTTAAGAAAGTCCTAGTTACAGCTCCATGTAAAGATGCAGATGTCACGATAGCTCCAGGTGTAAATGACCACATGCTAGACCTGTCCAAGCATGATGTTATCTCTGGGGCCTCCTGTACAACAAATTGTCTTGCACCAATGGTTAAAGTACTCTTAGACAACTTTGGAATAAAGAAGGGGTTCATGATAACCGTTCATGCTTATACGAATGACCAGAGGGTTCTAGACCTAGTACATAGAGATTTAAGAAGAGCTAGAGCCGCATCTCTATCAATAATACCTACAACTACTGGAGCCGCATCTGCTCTCCACCTAGTAATCCCTGAGGTAAAAGGGAAGATGGATGGGATAGCCCTCAGAGTGCCTGTCCCAGATGGTTCAGTTACAGATTTAACAGCTGTACTTGAAAGAGAGACAACAGTAGATGAAGTTAGGAGAGCATATAAAACAGCAGCTGAAGGTAAGATGAAAAAGATACTAGAGTATACAGAAGACCCGATTGTTTCAGCAGATGTAATAGGTAATCCACATTCATGTATTATTGATGGAATGAGTATAATGACTATCGGAGAGAGAAGCGATATAGTAAAAGTTCTCGGATGGTATGATAATGAGTGGGGATACAGCTGCAGACTCGTCGACATAGTAAACATGATAGCTGAACAATGGAAGTGCTAAACTACCTACATCTATGGTTAACTCAAGGTATTCTTCCAGCTCAATCCTTAACTCCATATCATAGTGCTTACTGGTAATCTTAAATCTCAACTCAACATTCTTTAAAACCAATTAAAAGAGACATAAATAGTCTTCAGATATGTGAGATCATAGTGTCCGGATAAGCGTTTCATCCACCTCCTCCTGTCTTTATAGTTGGTAGTAT
>CAZKRR010000063.1:0-8121 GCA_964555135.1 uncultured Nitrososphaeria archaeon | reverse complement strand
TATCTCATTTCAGAGCTGCAACAGTATATAATGTGAAATGGTTTAGGAGAGCAGGATGGATGAGGATAGTTACCATCATAGTGGCTATCATCGTGATAGCATTACTCATACTATTAGCCTTATCTATAGGGTTCTCACCAGCTTTCTTTACTGCTCCTTCAGAAATATTGAACTTAATAGGGCTATATATGGTTGGCTTAATTATCCCAGGAATACTCGGTCTACTCTCATCAATATTCTCAGCTATATCATTCTTTAGTATCCCAGAAGCTGCTATTGGAAGGCGAACTTCATACCTCCCTCCACCGCCAGAATAAATCTTTAAGAATCCCGCAGGATTAGAAGAAACTGCATGGTTAAAGTAAGGGTAGACTCAATATTGGTTCGTACGTTTCCCGGAATCTATCTTTCAACTAGAGAAGTTGAAGTAGATGTTAGACAATCTAGGAACCTCGATGAGCAAGTTGCAAAACTAAGAACATCCATAAGTTATACTCTTGAAAATTTAAAGGATAACCCGATCATCAGAGCTTTCCGAGATTTCTATTGGAAGATCGGTATAGATCCTACTAAGATTAGACCTTCTAGTGAAGCATTGGTTAGAAGAATCCTTAGTGGCTCATCTATACCAATGATAAACAATGTGGTAGATGCTGGAAATCTCGCGTCAATAGAAACACTCATACCAATAGGATTGTACGATCTAGATAAGATAGTTGGAGAACTAGTTTTAAGATATTCAAGACATGGTGAAGAATTTATAGACATTACTGGTAGAATTAGAAAAATTCAACCGAATACAATAGTTTTAGCGGATGATATAGGTCTTATACATATCTTCCCCCATAGAGATAGCATGAGAACGATGATTGAATGGAATACTAGAAGGGTGCTAATAATTGCATGTGGAGTAGAGAACGTCCCGAATAGTCTAGTAGACTATGCTGTTGACAGAGTTGTACATTATCTAGAGATACTATGAAGAGAGGAAGCAGTAAACTTCGAAAATAAAGATAAGCTAATTATTTAGCTCATATACATTATTAGAGAAATGTGATGTTCGAGCTGGAAAGATTTGCAATAACTAGTAGAGAGATGATGATAATAGATGAAAACAGTGAGTGGCTTGGAGTACCGAGGATCCTTCTAATGGAGAATGCTGGCGCAGCTGTGGCAAGAGCTGTTCATAGTTGGATCGGTACGTTAAGAGGGGTTGAAGTTATTGTATTCTGTGGACCAGGAAACAATGGTGGAGATGGTATGGCTGCAGCTAGGCATATGGCCTCCATGGGTGCCAAGACAACACTCATACTTCTTAGTCCAATGGAGAAAGTCAGGACGAATGAAGCTAAGTTAAACCTAGAAGCTATAAGAGCCATGAGAGAAAGCATAAAATTATTCATAGTGGAAGACGTTAATACGCTGCAAGAACTTAAACCCCTAGTTGAGAAAGCTGAAGCAGTAGTTGATGCAATCTTCGGTACTGGCATAAAAGGTAGTATTAGAGAACCATATAGAACAGCTATCCAAATAATTAATTCAAGTAAAGCTTTCAAGCTTTCAGTAGATATACCTTCAGGTATTAATCCAGATACTGGTGAAGTTGAAGATATAGCTGTAAGAGCAGATATGACTGTAACATTTCATAAAGTTAAGAAAGGAATAACAATATCTACAGAATATTGTGGGGAGATCATCACAGCACCGATAGGAATACCTCCAGAAGCCGAATTAGTAATGGGACCAGGAGACTTACAGGATGCCTTGATAGACTTTTCTCAAGAATCTAAACCTATAGGATTAGTAAATCCAGGTGAAGGAATTATCGAGATCCTCAATAAACTTGACACTAGAGTTTACTTAGAAGATCCATTGAATAAACCTGTAGTATACATTGGTGAAAGTGTTGAGAAGTATCAGGAGATTAATCCTAGGAGTATTGTATTGTCTGAAGGGCTTAGAAAGGAGTCAAAGATAGCTATTATAAAAGAATCTTCTGTTGGTATGCAGTCTATAAATGATAAATCTAGGAGAGCTAAAGAACTAGCAGTTGATCATGGGAAAATCATTTATATACAATCAGATACAGATGTTGTTAGTGATGGTGATAGGTGCAAAATTTCATGGTATTCTAGACCTCTAGGAAGAACAGGCTCTATGACTTTAAGAGCAATGATACTGTTCCTCTTATCGCATAATGTAGATTTGTTTAGAGCATGCTGTGCAGCTGGCTATCTCGCTGGATATGTTGAAGAAAATGGATTAGAGAAACTTTCTTCCGAGCTTAAACATAGAAAGTCTAGGATAAGTCTTTAAATCTATTGGAAGTGTTTTAGATATTCCTTAGAACATACTCTATTAAAGACGACGTAACCTCTAATTGAACATCTTTGAATATAATTCAAGGCTGAAATAATCTAGATTGATGCAGATACGCATTCTTCTTAACTTAAACTACCATACAGGTTACTATTTCTTCTCATGTCAAGATATTTCTAATTACTATAACGCTAACTAGGTATGAATAATCGTGTAGGCTCTTCTCTCATTATTTTGTTTAGCTCAGATAATGTTAAGCCTTTCTTTACATCTCCATAGATGTCACATCTAGAAGGATTCAGGTATGCTGAGTGTTCTTTTAGTATTATCTCTACGTTATAGCCTTTCCTAGTCTTAGTTTTTATCTTCGCGAGACTTCCTTCTCTAAGAGGTCCAGGTAGATCTACCTCCTCAACCTGTATAATCTCGAAATTATTCTCTCTAAGTTTTTTCATTACAGTTTCTGGTTCTTCGCAATCTACCTCAATATCAATGTCACTGTTTGGTTTAACTATGCCTCTCCATACACTTCCAACAAGCCTTGGATTAAACTCTGAGATTATCTTCATTAATTCTAAAGCCTCGCTCCTCATATCAGAGACTCTTATCCAGTATTCTTCACCCTCAGACTCTAGAGCTACTTCTAGTAGTTTTAAAGCTATTTCAAAATTTCTCGGCATAATTTTCGTTTCCATTTCTTTTGCAGCTATCTTCTTTGCCTCAATATACTCATCAGCTCTCCCAGTGTATAGTATCTTAGCTGCATATTCAGCTACCTTTTCTCTAAGAGATCTCTTAAACTTCACTCGATGTAAATGCAGATGGAGCCGCCTCTTCTATTTCTTTAGCAGTATAGACCCATTCCGGGATTTTTAATACTTTAGACTTAACTATTCCTACATGTCTCAATAATGTAATCTTCTTAGCTTCTTGGAATATATCGGATGCTGTTTTTCCAAGAACCATTTCTTGTGCTAATTGAGCAAGTGTTAAATTCTTAGAGGCTTCTTCTAGAACTTTCTGCATTATTTTTCTTATCATCCTAACTTTTAGGCAGTGTGGGGTTAGTCTTTTAATTGTAAAAGCGACTGCATGTGCTCGTATTTCGAATCCATCTTTCGTTGTTAGATTGAAGATACCGTCTATCCTCGTAGTCCCTCTCCTAACTAGGCTACGGAGAAATTCTCTACCATATTCATGTCCGTAGAATATGGTTTCAGCTGTTAAGTCATCCTTTACTCTAACTATCTTAAATTTTATTAATAGATACTGTTTTGCGAAATCTCCTGTTAAGGTATATAAGCTTACCCAGAGGGTTCTACCAATAGCTTCTTTTGGATCAGATACAAGAGTGGTACCTATCTCTTTATATCCAAAGTAATCTGGAGAATATATTGTTACGACTTGTTTAGCTGCTTTCTTTTCTTTTTCTGGCCCTTTCTTCGACATCAAAATCCATTCTTATATGACCTCAATAAGAGTATTGAGGTTGTTTCGAAAGTTTTATTTAATAAAACTTAAATAACTGTTTTATAGAGTAAAACTTAGAAACATGCTCATAAAAAGAAAGAATATCCGAATAAAACTCATGACCCTGATATTAGCAGTCTTGTTTACTCTTTCCCAGATAGATTCATCAAGCCTATCTACGGGATCGGCGGAAGATGAGAAGATACTGGTAGGAGCTGTTGTAACACAATTAGCTTCAATAGTTAGAGAGATAGGCGGTGAGAAGATCGAGGTTGCAGTTATCCTACCTCCGCAGGTTGACCCCCATCATTACGAGCCTTCAATGAATGTTCTCCTCAATATACTATCTAGAGCTAAACTAGTAATTACAACAGGTTCACATCATTTCCCTGTTGAAGAGAAGATTTACCAAGCAATTAATGAAGGACTGGTTAAAGTAAGAGTAATTGGTCTATCCGATTATGAGAGAACCGGTCTAAAATTACTCATAAATCCTAAAACAGGAGACTTCAATATCCATGAGTACTATTATTCTATAAAAGGCATAAAAGCAATAGCCTCTGCAGTTACAGAGGAGCTAATAGGACTAGACCAAGACAATAAACAATATTATGCTGAGAGATTAAATGATTACTTAAGACGTTTAAATAAAATAGAGGAAACAATCAATTCTTTATTAGATGATAGTAGATATAATGTAAGGGTTATCACTTATACTCCGTTAATGCAATATGTTGTTGAAGATCTAGGATTGAAGCTAGTAGATGTAATCGTTAGTGAGGTTGATGTAGAACCTTCAGAAGAAGATCTCTCTAACATGTTAACTAGATTAATGAATAATGAAGCTGACTGCATACTATTCTCTGATATAGAAGCGATAGAGAATCCGAAACTAATAGATCTACTTAGTAGACAAGGCCTCCGATATCACATAGTACCTCTAAGTAGTCTTGCTGAAACTCCAGAGCTTGCTTCTTTATCTACCGCTATTCTATTATCTTCAAGTAATATCTCACATAGCGTGGAGAAGGGAAATTCCTCGTTCAATATCTTACTGATGCTGTCAATACTTGCTAATATAGTCCTACTCTCTATTATTATTCTCCTAATCATTAAAGTGAGAAGACATGGTGGATGAACTAGTTGTCGAGAATCTAACAGTAAGATTTAATGGATTTAAAGCATTAGATGATGTTTCATTTAGGCTGGATTCACCAATCTTCACAGTCGTTATGGGACCAAACGGTGCAGGTAAGACAACGTTACTGAAATGTATACTAGGATTGATAAAGCCTACTTCTGGCATAATTAAAGTATATGGGTTGGATGTTCTTAAGGAGACAGCGAAGATTAGAAGGATGATCGGATACGTACCACAAGTAGTTAATATAAATCTGCATGTCCCCATGACCGTGAAAGAAATAGTTGCCATGGGTGCTTTAAGCAAGACTCTTCCACCTAGAATACTAGATAAGAGAACAGGAGAAAAAGTAGCTAGAATGCTTGAATTAGTAGAACTTGAAAATTACTCAGAGAAGGAGTTCGCAGATTTAAGTGGTGGAGAGAGACAGAGAGTTCTTATTGCAAGAGCATTAATTAAGAATCCTAAGCTTCTCCTGCTTGATGAGCCATTCTCAATGTTGGACTTCGATATTAAATGCGAAGTTGCAAGCTTGTTGAGTAGACTCTATACAAAGTTAGGTGTAGATATACTTTTAGTAGCTCATGAGCTTAGCCCCTGTATTGGTTATGATCCACAGGTTATACTCTTGAATAAGAAAATCTATGCTATAGGTAGGGCAGTGGATGTTCTTAGACTAGATATTTTAAAGCAGGCTTATCCTGGGGTAACTGAGATGCCTCAAGGGTTTATTATAGGTGAAGATCATGCTTGAGCTTATTATCTTAGGTTACGCTGTAGCATTTCTAAGCGGATTATTAGTAGGCTCTATAAGTATGATCCTGGCTACCTCTAGAAGTATCACTTTCGGATTAACACTTCTCCACTCAATACTCGGTGGAAACATTCTAGGCGTCTACATTAACCTGATCTATAATTTAGCTATACCGGTCCCCTTATTCTCTATACTGGTAGCTGTATGTCTATCGATAATTGTAGGAGAACTGGTTGAGAGAGGATTCTCCGAAGATCTATCTATAGCATTCACGGTCTCTATTGCGACGACATTGACTATAGTCTTCGGGTATATGTCTAGTCAAATATCTAGTGTAGCAATCTCTAGAGCATGGGCTTACATTGCTGGAACCTCTGCTATAAGCACTCTTGAAGATCTATTCAAGATAACTTTGACAGTATTAATAGTTCTACCTTTCATACATTTGTTCTTCAGAGAATTCAAATACATAGCCTTCGATGAAGATGGCTCAAAAGTAATGGGTCTAAACGTTAGAATTTATAGATACACATTCTACAGTCTAGCAGCTGTATCGGCGGCCATCCTTTCTTCAACCATAGGTGTATTAGCTACTCATGTTGTATTAGCTGTGCCTGGAGTTCTCTCACTTAAAGTTTTTAAAAGATTTAGTATAGCTTCGACTTACCTATCCTCGATAGGAATAATGATATCAGGCTACTATATAGCAAGCTTTTTAGCAATTCCTCCAAGCGGTGGAGTTGGGTTAATATCTATCTTAACCTTTTTAGGGGTGGTGGCCTTTGGAAGACACTCCTAAGCTTAGTGTCAGAGAGGTAGACTACCTTTTGACCATCTTTAAGAAGTCTAGAGAAAAGGGGTATGCTAGAAATAAGCAGGTTGTAGAAGAGCTTGGAGTATCAAAGTCTACTGCATCGTTGATGATTAAGAAGCTACGGAATATAGGATTAGTCTCAGGTACTAGTAGAAAGCTTAAGCTAACTGATAAAGCTGAAGAGGTATTAACCGAGAAACTATGGAAGCATGGAGTTATAGAGAATGCACTACACTATCTCGGAGTCTCATTAGAAGATTCATGTAGGTTAAGCTGGAAGATTGAACCTCTATTAACAAGAGAAGTTGTAGAATGTATCTGGAGAACACTTGATGAACCTATTAGATGTCCATGTGGTATAAAGCTTCCAGACAGGCGAGATACAAAATCATTAAGTGAATACGATGTCTGTAGAGTTTAATCTCTACAAGAGAAAGCCTTCACCGACTTTAAGGCCACATTGATCATAGATAGTATATCATCTAGGGTGTTAAGAAGAGATAATAGAGATCTCTCAGATTCGATGTAGACCTCCAGTCTATTGCCGTCAATTTTCATAGATAATTCAAGTCCAGGGGGAAGCGGATGATTATCAGGTTGAATAGATTTTAGAGCAATCTCAGCATCCTCAGTATCTTCAAAAACTAACTCTAATTTTGCAGATGTTTTAACTTTTAAGCATCTCTCCAACGATTGCATCAACCTCTGCTAAGAACATAGTCTTCTTAGCTAAAGGTATCTCTGCCCCCGCAGCTATGTCATGGCCTCCTCCCACTCCACCAACTCGGTCAGCGGCTTTCTTCATTACTAAACCGAGGTTCAACCCCTTACGTATTAATTTCATGGAGGTTCTTGCAGAAACTTTTACTTTATCTCCAGCTGTAGCTAGCATGACTAATGGTTTGTCTTCTGGAAGAAGATCTGAAGAAGACAGTATCGATGAGGCTGAGCTCACCATCCTCTCATCAATTGTTGTTCCACCATCTATAGCTACTATATGCTTAAGCTCCTGCCAGCTCTCTCTCCTGACTAGATAGTCTAAGGCTTCTGAAAGTTTTCTCTTATATTCTTCAAGTATCTTCTGAGCTTGTAAAAGTATTTCTCCTCTAGCACCCATTGCTATCGCAAGACCTATCCACTCATTCTCTGTCTTTCCGCAAGCGTTTAGTAGTGATGCAAACTCTCTTGCATCTTTTAAAGGAGTCCACTCTTCTTCTTTAGTGAGCTCATAAATTTTTCCTACCAACTCCTTAACAATACTAGGAGAAAAATTAAGAGAAGAAAGATACTTCATTAAGCCATTATAGATAATTTTTTTCTCTTCTTCGCTTAGGTCTGTGAAAACCCTCCATCTATCATCTTCTTTAAGTCTTATCTTGAGAGAGTTAAGAAAGCTTACAGCATGTGCTTCGCTTCCAGAGATTCCTGGAATGTATGGGCTTGTAGTTGATGCAAGCGCTAAATGTATAGGGCGATAGCTCCTGCCATAGAATAAGAGATCATCAGAGACTTTTAGTAAACCTGATTTAACAGCCTCCTCAACTATCATCTTATTTAATCCTCCTAGTTCTCTCTTCTCAGAAGACTTATCTTGTAAATCTCCTAGTGCTCCAACAACTGCAA
>CAZKRR010000062.1:0-8251 GCA_964555135.1 uncultured Nitrososphaeria archaeon | reverse complement strand
AGGTCTTTAAGTCTGCTTGTATACCTGCACCTCCACCTGAGTCTGAGCCAGCTATTGTTAACGCTCTGGGAACCCTCATACCTATTCTGGAATCTTCTCCGTCTTTAATATACTTGTATACCAGTAGCTTATCATAGATCATTAAAATCTCTTGATAATGTCTACTTTCTCTTTCAATATGTTCAGTAGCCTTCTTTCTCTATCTGTTATACCTGAGTTTTTATCGTCTTTCAGCTTTTCTCCTTCATATGCCGTGGCCATGAATGTTTCAGCCACATTCATTAAGTCTATTATTCTAGTAACATCTCCAGCATGTAAATAGATTGTTAAATCATTTACTAAGAGTATCTTAGTTGGATTAGATAGATATGTATCAATCAAAGGTTCAATATTGATTCTATTCTCTTCTGCATACCCTAATACTTCTTCCTTTGTCTTCCCCATCAATCTAGGTGCCCATACTCTCTCTAGTCTAAGATACCTAACCCTTAAAACATGCCCTGTATATTCTCTTATCGACCCCCCCACCCCGTGGATCCTCGATGGAGCTATATCAATAATTGTAACTTCGTCTGAATAACTGTTTTCTATTAGAAATTTTAAGAATTCTACAAGGAATCTTGTTTTACCTGAACCGACATCTCCTATTAGTAGAGTTTTTTTCCTAAGATATTCCTCCAAGAATATTCACTCCAAACTATGTCGGTCGCATTATTACAAGGATCCTACCTTTTACATGGTATTCATATTCCACGTGTTGTCCCATCCTTAACTTAACCTTTACTGGTTTAAGCTTTTCCATACCATCCCACCTAAAAAAGGCATCTCTAAGAATATTATCCAGAAACCTAGCTTAAACATTCTAGGACACACCATCACAGTTTACAGATTTTACAGATACAATGGTGAGCTTCCTAGCTTTAGCTAAAAGCTCGCCTAAAGACATACCCTGCTGGCTGATGAGTGGTAAAAGCCGTCGGCTGGTAGGGTTCCAAGAATATTTCCAATACGCAACGGTGAAGAGTTGAGTCCCCGCCAGTCATAGCTACTTTAACTCGTCGGCCAGCCACTTTCCCTAGATTATTTTATTATTTTTTTAGACATGGTTTACCTACAGTAGCCTTCTTTAGAAAAGATTAGAGTGTTTAAGGCATTCTTTACATACGAGGCTTCTAAAGCTAGTGGTTCTTTGGGGTCTATAACAGATCAGATATATACTCAGGGTTCTTCTTCCACATAGCTTAGTCTCATTAACAATTATAATCTTCTCTAGATGCTAGAGTAGCGGGAATAAATTCTGCTAAACTTACATATCTACTCCTTTCTCTATGCCATCCATAAAGAGAAAGTAAATTACTTATCCAGATATTCAACTTTTCAATATACCGTATAGTCTTAAAACATCTTCAAGGTCTGGCTTACTAACTTCCTCAAGCTCATATCTAACCTTTATATATGGTTTTTTCAGGTTTATTAATCTTCCAAGGTCTATAGGAGTACCGAGGATAACTAGGTCGCAGTCAATATTGTTGATTGTTTCTTGGAGTTCCTTAATCTGTTCTCTACTATAACCCATAGCAGGGAGAACAGGACCGAGATGCTTATAAGTTTGATATACCTCCTTGATAGATCCAACCGCGTAATCTCTAGGATCTATAACTTCTCCTGCATTATATATCCTAGCGGCAATCAACCCTATAGAGTAGCTCATGCCTCCATGTGTTACTGTAGGACCATCCTCCACAACGAGGACTTTCTTACCCGTGATAGCTTTAGGATCTGATAAATAGAGTTTAGATGATGCTTTAATTATTAATGCATTCTTGTTTATCTTCTTAATATTCTCTTCGATTATCTTCACATTCTCTTGACTTACTGAGTCGACTTTATTAATTACAACAACATTAGCCATCCTAACGTTCACTTCTCCTGGATATGTTGAGATTTCTTGATTTGGTCTAAGAGCATCTGCAATAGTTATCAGTATACTTGGTTTGAAGAATGGGAAGTCGTTATTTCCACCATCCCATAAAATAACATCAACATTTCTTGAGGCTTCTCTTAAAACCTCTCTATAATCAACTCCAGCATAAACAGTATTTCCTATTTCTAAGTGTGGTTCATATTCTTCTCTTTCTTCAATTGTACACCCATATCTCTCAAGATCCTCAAATGAGCTGAATTTCTGTACCCTATATCTTAATAATCTACTATACGGCATTGGATGTCTAACTATATTGAATTTTACATTATGTTTCTTCAGTATAGAAGCTAATCTTCTCGTAACTGTGCTCTTACCAGCACCAGTTCTTACAGCTGTAACCCCTATAACAGGCACATCTGATTCAAGCATAGTACTCTTCGGACCAAGAAGCATAAAATCCGCTCCAGCAGCCAAGACTTCTGAAGCTTTATGCATTACCTCTTCATGGGTTAAATCACTGTAAGATAAAACAACTAAATCTACATTATATTTCTTGATTAATTCGGTGAGCATCTCCTCAGAGTATATTGGAATACCACTAGGATACTTTTCCCCTGAGAGTTCTGGTGGATATATTCTACCACTTAATCCAGGTATTTGAGCAGCAGTAAATGCAACTACTTCATAGAATGGATTATCTCTAAAATACACGTTGAAATTATGAAAATCTCTCCCAGCTGCACCCATAATGATTACTTTCTTTCTATACATCCTCCTCTGTAGATTAATTCCTTCTAACTAGACTAAGAATTTTGCGATTGGTAATTTGTCCGATGATTTGAAGTTAAGAATATGTTAGGAGGTATTCAAAGTTGAAGCGGTTTAATGAACATTATTAACTTCCATAAAAAAATAGTATAAGCTCCTTATAGCATAAATTATAAGGATGATTAATTGTCTGAGTGGCGGAGATGATAAATACCAAGAAGATATCTTTATTAGCAGTATTTACAGCGTTAGGAGTATCTCTAGCACCATTCTTCTGGTTCCAGTTCATCACGACAAAAGCTTATCCTACCCAGCACTTCGTAAATGTGCTAAGTGGAGTAACTATCGGGCCATGGTGGGGAGCAGTTGCAGCAATATTTATTGGAGCAATTAGGAATATGCTTGGAATAGGAACTCTGTATGCTTTCCCAGGGGGGATACCTGGAGCAATACTTGTAGGGCTGGGATATAAACTCACAAGACGTGCAAAGAATAGATTCATAAAATACTCTGCAGCATTTCTAGAACCTGTCGGAACAGTCTTAATAGGTGGAACATTCTCACTGCTCATATTCGCACCACTAATAGGTGACGTAAGGCTTACTAGTATGATTAGGGAGCAAGGTGTTTTAAGTCTTTTACCTATCTTCTGGGCTGGATGGGCTGCAAGCTCTATCCCAGGGTCGATCATAGGTTACGTAATAACTCTAACTCTAGATAGATTGGGCATAATAACTACCTTAACATCAACTATGAAGAAGGTTCAGATACCTAGCTCAAGTCATGGGGGGCGGTTGTAGCAATATTTATCGAAGCAATTAGAAATATGCTAAAGTCCCGGTTACCCCAGCTAAAGCCAGAGGAGACTTACTAGAAGGTTATGTCAGTAAACTTGACAGTGTCCAAATGGGGGTATGTTTAAAGGCTGGGAGACATGTTTTGATTACGTAGATATTGTGGCCATCATCTCTAGTTGTTTTAAGCATAATAGAAGAGTAGCGATGTTAAAGTCTTAGCTGTCTTAGAGTATATGTTTCATGGTAGCTGTAGGAGGGTATCCAAGGGTTCTAAGCCTAGCCTTAGAGCCTATAAGCAAGTCAAGTGTACATTACTTATTTAGGGACTGCCTCATCTAAGGTTAAAGCTGCTTCTAAGCCAAGGTATAGGAGGTGTATAGCTGTAGATAAGACTAAGCTACGTGTTAAAGGTGTCTGAGTATATGTCTGGTCTACTGTAGACGTATATTCAAAGGAGTTACTAGCTTAAGAAGCCTCCTATGGGAGAAGAGCCTAAACCTATTAACATTATACTACCGAACAATCAAGACAGTAGGTGGATAAAAATGCTTATTTGGAAACCATCAACAACATTTTCCATAAACCCGAAAGATGACCACTGCCATAAGTATCTAAAACTATATGGTTGTGTTAAGTAAAAATTGGGGGAGGGAGAAGTGCTTTCAGCAACCTCTACATCTTCCTCTTATGGTAAATCCTATGAGATCAACGAACATCCATCTAAAATTAGCCCGAATATATAACAGTAAATGTCTTTATCTGCATAATATATCTTCGTCATTTTCTTATCGTAGAATGACGTCCCTTTCCTTCCAAGTAAACGTGGCCCGTCGATTCAATCTTTAGTTTTAGCAGAAGCTCCTTAACATAATTTAATAGTTTTAAATCCGTATTAGAGACAAGTATATACCGTGCTTATCCACATACCCTCGCTATCAAAAACCTCTAAGAAATGTTGCGATAGTTGTTTCATCATATTCAATATATTGTCTGAGTCCCTCCAAGTCTAATGGCTTCCTCAACAATTTATATAATGTCTTTGAATGTTTTCTTAACACTATAGAATCCATCTCGTATCCTGATACACGACTTACAGCCGATAGCCTTAAGGCATCTCGCAAACTCCATAGCAAAATCAGCATCCTTGCACGTTAATTGTAAACTATAAAAGTGAATGTATCCCTCTTTAGTTTTAACGATTCTTACATATCCATCTCCAGCGATTGTTCCGATAATATATGCTAGTTCTTCTGATGGTTTGATATCTTCAGGCAACCCCTCAACACTACTCCTTGGATTATAAACTTCTCTAAGCCATTCACTTACATGGGACTTCTGTATTCTAATACTATAGTGTCTTTCAATCCCTATTGTTATCTCTCTGTATGATAATCCAAGTCTTCTGAGTCTATGAACTTCATCGTAGAGTCTTATCCGAGGCTCTAAAGGTCTACATTTTTCATCTTCACTATCTCTTTTTTCTATTCTATATAATAAGTATTCTATTCGCTTCCTTAACACATCATTCAAACTCGCCACTGAATGTTTTGAAGAATTCTGTGTGGTCTCTGGACAACTGTTTGAAAGCTCTTCCATACTAGTATTCTTTAGGTATCTCAATGCTGTAATATCTAGTAGGTGTAGTGGATGACCTCTGCATAGTAGAATATTATCCATTCTTTGAAGTCAATAAATATTGCTAGAAGTTCTCTATCATCTATCTTCCTCCACTTCTTCTTCACTCTGAATAGTATTTTTGAGTGAGTCGGAGGTCTCTTCAGCGGTCTTAAAGTTTTCGAATATCCACTCAACATATACCTTCGCAGGCCAGCAGAGCTCGTATACTTTGGCAATAGTCTTAGACGTTGCTAGGGCAACTCTAGCATATGACTAAGCAAACTCCATAACTTCATAACCCTCTTCTATTTAACGGCTCAGAGAGCAAGTATGTTAATTTATGGCTTATGGTTAGGGATAGATATTCGAGTTTGGTCAGAGAAGGGTGGATGACTATGTTCTCGAGCTAGCTTCCTAAACCCTATAGTTGGCTTGAGGAGCCCAAGGTACAGTAAAGGTTATAGGTATTGCTCACCATGTGGGGAGGCATTCCTAATAGACTCTCAGCATTGTCCGAGATGCGGAATGAAGCTTAGGAGCAAGCCTAGAATGTTTATCTTTTGTAACAGTTCTTATTCATAATGAGGTAGAGTATGGGTTATAAAGGTTATAGGTTAAAAATGACGATTTACCGTATTAAGAGGAAGCTTAGACCAGTTTATTGGAGGATTAAGGAGGAGTAAAAAGATGTATCTATAGAAGGAGAGCCAAGAAATTTCTGGAAGAATTATTAAAGAGATTATCTGATGAGCCAAACTATTTCTGAGACCATACATAGATATCGCTAGTATAAAAGTTAGCTAAGACACCTAAGCCTATGCTGATGAGATAAGCTAGTAGATCATTCAACTTGAAAAGATCAACCAACATGTATAGTGCTCCAAGAGTTACACCTATTCCAAGAAGACGTGAGAGATGGAATAACCCGGCTCTAATCCATATACTCATCTTCGTATCCCTATTCCTGAAAGTCCATAAATCGTTAAGGATAAAATTATTGATTATCGCGATCTCCGTAGCTAATGCTCCAGAAAACATGTAATACACTTGAAGCCAATCCTTCAGAACGATATATGCAGCCATGTTAACTAAGATTCCAACTCCTCCAACAATATTAAATTTGATAAACTCTGCTGAGAAGAGGCTTCTCAGTATCTTAGAAATTAATCTAGTAAATCTATTCATATAAACCACGTAGATTATAGATATAGCTCTTTGCATTTAGCTAGATTTGTTGCAAAGTTTCCTCTTGAGTCTACTGGGGTCTCAAGGATTAATGGTAAATCTCTGATATGTGGGTTGTGGAATAATTCTCTAAAACCGTTTTCACCTATCTTCCCCATTCCTATATGCTCATGTCTGTCAAGATGAGATCCAAGATCTCCCTTTGAATCGTTAATATGCACTACTTTCAATAGTTTTAAACCTATTATCTCATCAAAATCTCTTAGAGTATTCTCTATTGCTTCTCTAGTTCTAAAGTCGTATCCTGCTGCAAAAGCATGGCAAGTATCTATGCATACTCCAACTCTATCTGGATACTCGATCAGGTTTAGTATCCTTTTTATATCTTCAAGTCTAGAACCGACGCTATTCCTCTGTCCTGCCATATTCTCCAACAAAACTATTACATTATTGTCTACCTTACTGAGAGCAGTATTGACAGCTTCTGCCGCTTTCTTTATTCCTGCATCAAGCCCTCTACCTAAATGACTCCCTATATGTACAACTAGGTATTTTAATCCAAGTTCTCCGCTTCTCTCTAGTTCTTGTATAAGTGATGAGACAGACTTCTTGAAAGTTCCCTGTACAGGGGAAGAAATATTGGGCAGATAAGGCATATGGGAGACAACAATAGAATAATTAAATTCTTTCATCTTTTTTCTGAATTCTTCGATTTCCCGGTTACTCAATTTTTTTGCTTTCCAGCCTCTAGGATTCCTTGTGAATATCTGGAAAGTGGTACATCCAAGTTCACGAGCTCTATCTACAGCTTTATCTATCGTTCCTGATATTGAAACATGACAACCCAGCCACATCTAACTTCTCTTAGAAGCTTAACTATTGATACGGATAAACCTTACGCTAAAATAAAAAATGAGGGGCTAGGGCTGGCCGATGAGTTATAGTAGCTACGGAGCTAGCAGGCTCACATGTTTCTACGTGCTGAGAGCAGCACGATTGCGCCTAACTACCTGCTAGCCTCACAGCTTTTACCGCTCATCGGCCAGCGTCTATCACTAGTTTGATTACTTATAGTTCTCCATGCCCTCTTCAGAATCTTTATAATTTCTGCCTCTAGTTTGTATAATGCTTTCTCCCTCAGCTCTATGGTAATAATTGTATTGATAAGTCTCAGAGAAGATGGCTTCAGTGCACCTCTTTTAGCATTTACGTATATTGTATTAGCTAGCTGTGAGAGGCGTCGTCTCATCTCTCTATCATATTTACCGTTATTCTTGTTGTTTGTTAATCCTAGATAGTCTTTGATACAGTCTAACGGTAGGTCTAGCCGTACTTTATTCAGTAGTATTGCTAGGTCGACACTATCCTTTACCCCAAGTGCTTTACAGGCCTCCTTGTAGACAACGTCATCAGAGAAAATTTCAGTAATCTTCCTAGCTACATCTTTCTTATCCTTCTCCATCAATCTTAAACTATTCTTCAGCTCATAATCATATCTATCATTCTTAATCCACTGCTTCAATGTCTTAATTCTCTTTGATAGAAGCTCATATTTGTTTATCAGTGGCCATAGCTCAACTTTCTTCTCCATCTCTTGAATTGTTAAAGGCTTGAAACCCTCTCTTGAAATCCTTGAAAGCAGTATTGCGTCATTTTCATCACTCTTCTTCATACTATTCTCTAATCTAAGCTTCTTTAATATTCTAGTATCCTTCAGTAGATACACCTTAACATCTCTCTTAAGTAGTTCTAATACTTCTTCATATATCTCTGGAAACAGCGTATCGATGAACACTTCATCAACATCCTTAAGTTTTGTCAGCTTGTCTACCTCGAAAACCCTCTCACCATCAAAGACTACACGGGGTTTCCTCTTCTTCCTCCCGTTAGTAGCTGTCCTCGAAGTATCAATGAAGACCCTTCTAGCCATCCTCAGCACCCCACTCTACTTCTCCACCAT
>CAZKRR010000061.1:0-8362 GCA_964555135.1 uncultured Nitrososphaeria archaeon | reverse complement strand
AGTATTGTTAAGCCTAAGATCTGCTTTATGGATTTGGAGGCTACGGCTCTTGATGCTGATGTGGGGTATCTTGTAGGAGGAGGATTTATGGATGAGAAGGGTAGATTTAGATGGTTTTATGCTGATGTTCCTTCAAAAGAGAAAGAGACATTATCGTTAATAATAGAATATTTAGCTAGACATCATATAGTATTTACCTGGAATGGTAGTAAGTTTGATTTACCATTCCTAGCTACACGGTCAGTTAAGCATAATCTTAGAGCAGAGCTGGTTTACAGACCTACGCATCTAGATCTAGCTGAATTTATCCGTAACTACTTTAAGCTCTCATTCGTCAACCTCTATCATGTTGCTAGATTCCTAAATATAGCTAAAGATGTTAGTGTAGAAGGTATAGATGTACCATCACTATATCTGAAAGCGATAAAGAATGATAAACGTGCTGCAATGAGGATAAAGAAGCATTGTAGAGACGATCTTGAAGTCTTAAGAAATATCTACTTCAAGATTCTTCCTATCTTAAGAGAAGTTAGACCTGAGCTTACCCTCTAGACTTTTTCCATCTAGTGACTACTGGATTTGGACTATCTTAACTAGATGCATAGGTTCATCTCTTAATCCATAAGTTAATATTATTACGTCTCCGTTCTTTACTTCTCCTGAAGACTTCAATGTAGAAAGCATTTCTTCAAGACCTTCAAAATATTCTAAGGCTTTTACTTTCACAGGTTTAACCCCCCAGAGTATTGAGATCTTACGTATCGTCTTAAGAGAACCTGAACATGCATATACTTCAACATTTGGACGATTACGTGATATTCTTAAAGCTACTCTGCCAGTCTTAGTGTAGACTGCTATTGAAGCTCTTAGAGATTCAGCTAACATTGTTATCCCTTCAGCAAATCTATCCCTAATATCTGCATCCTTCGATAGCTTAATCTTTCTAGGTATAATTGTTGAATTGTATGTTTCAATAACTTTTTTCAACCATTTAACAGCTTCTACGGGATACTTGCCTACAGCTGTTTCACCTGTCAGCATTAATGTATCTACTCCATCTCTAACTGCAGATAGTATATCTACTATTTCGCTTCTAGTAGGTACGGGGTTATCTATCATTGACCCCAGTAACTGGGTGGCTACTATTACTGGTTTACCTTTCTCTAAGCATTTCTCTACGATAGATTCTTGAAGTCGGGGTACTTGTTCTAATCCAAAATGCATTCCAAGATCACCTCTTGCAACGAGTAATGCATCTGACGAGTCAATTATCTCTGTAAGATTATTCACTGCCTGGACAGTCTCTATCTTACTTATAACCCCGAGTTCTACTCCACCTAGAGAAGCCAGCGTAGACTTAAGTAATTCTACATCTTTGGCGTTTCTAACATAGCTTAACCCAATATAATCGAAGTCATTTGATACAGAGAATCTCACAGCTTCTAAGTCTCTGTTTGAGAGTGTTGGTAAATCTATCTCTCTACCTTTTACTACTATAGCTTTCCGTGAGCTTATCTCTGCAGGTGTTAAAGCTTTAACTGTGGCTTCTCTCTTCTCAACTCCTACTACTTGAAGCTGGATTCGTCCATCATCCATTAAAAGAATGTCCCCGATACTAATGTTGTTGAAGAAGGGCTCGAATGGTAATGGGAGAACCTTCTCATCAGCATCTCCAACCCTATCCTTATATATTATCTTGGCTAAATCATCTTTCTTCAAAAGTACTTTACCCCTTATCTCTCCTAGCCTAATAGAAGGGCCTGGAAGGTCTCCTATTAATGCAACATACTTGTCTAAGTTTTTACATGAGTCCTGTATCAAGTCTACGTATCTTTTCCATTCCTCGACAGTTCCATGGCTAAAATTTATTCTGAGAACAGAAGCTCCTAGTTCGAGAATCTTCTTAATCTTCTCTGGATCTGCTGAGGCAGGACCTATAGTAACAGCGATCTTCGTCCTCAACCTAATTCTAGACATTCTTCTCGTAACAGTAAGTTAAAGAGTTTACTACAATAGACAAGCTGGAGAAAAGCTCATTAGAGAATTCTTAAAGTAGAAATGAGAAGAAGGAAGTTGAGCATAAATTAATAAACGTTCTCCAGTCAAATAAGAGTAGCGGCTTCCTGATATCGAATATCTTTAAACAAGGCTAACAAAAACCTAAGGAATATTATACAGTCGAAAATCTGGAGGCGAGGATATTTGTATGAGAGAGTTAGGCAAGTCATTATAATCGGGTTATTCGAGCCGATCATCATTTATCGTCTATTCTTATTCTCTCATAACCACCATATGGGACCTGGATCCTCTAAATTTAAATTACTGTTAAGCTCCTTAGCATCTAAAGATGATTTTTAGCATAAGTTACTCAGATATATCATTTATGAGAAAAGAATAAGATATTATATAGATGGTTCTTCATAGATAGAGAGATTATGGTAGCGGGAGACGAGAAGGAGAACATTCATGAGAGGTATAGGATTCATAAAATGGTTAAGAAAGCATCAATAATCAATTTATCTATTTCGATGATTTGGACCATTCTCATAGTGCTTCCCCTCGAGCCTTTCTCAATACTGTTGAGAATAATTGTGGGTGGAGGACCTGGAGTCTGGTTTCTTCTAGCATATCTACTTCACCTTATCATTGGGTATGGAGGATTTACTGGATTATCCTTCCTGTATTATCTTATTGAGGAGAAATGGGAGACTGAGCTTAATAATAAGTTTATTACAAGTGGATTTTACTTACTGTTCATTGGAGTTAACATTACGTTAATCATGTTAGCTGTAGCGGGAGCAATTGGAGGATATTACCTGAATATAATACATGCGCCAGTTGAAGATGTCAGAAGCATTCTAGAGCCGATGGTGAACCCGATAAGAATGCTCAGCTTAATCACGATAATAGGAGCGTTAATATTTCTAATCCCAGTCTATAAATCTCTTATCCGTAAATAGTTTCATCGTTTAATTCTGTAAGCTACATAAACAATGATTATTGTTGAGATAACTAAAACTAAGAGGAATAGTATAGAATATATTGGATGTAGATAATTATCCCAAGTAGGTTTAGAGTAGATCCATGCTATCGAACCTTCATTATTAAAGACTATTGAGATAAAAGATGGGACTTGACCTCCACCAACCTCAAAGAGTGGTCTCTTGTCAAATACTTGCCCATCATCTATATACCATCCATTTAATACTTTTTTCCCATCAACTAATATTGAATGCAGGATTGCTTCGCCCATTTGTTTAAAGATTTCTTCATTACTAGTATATGATTCGAAAGCAACTACTTCTTGTTCACCATCCATAAATGTTGAACTATTATCAGCCAAGATATCTACATCTATACTTGTCCCCTCTGAGAGATTGGTTATGGATGAAGCCCAAACACCATTATCTTTATCTTCACTAGGTCTATAGTATATTGAGATGGAAGCTTTATCATTTGGATTAAAGTAAGGGTGAGACTCTAGCAGGACTGCTACGTAAGTCTTGTTATAATGATAGATATTTCTTACATACATGAAGCTGCTTGTCCAGTAAGTAGAGTTTGGATGAATTCCCACAGCTGCTTGGATTATTGTTTGCTGTTTCGTCATTATACTTACTATGAAGTATATAGTTTTATCCGTGTAGCTAATGTTTGGAAGTGTTAATACAACTGTAATATTTCTATGTTTACTCCACTCTACTCTAGATCCATCTTCTAGTGGGCTACCATTAGGGATCGTTAACCCAAGCCCCCAAGACCTTTGAATCACCCATGTATCTCTAGAAGGGTTTTCATAAAGCATTATAGCTCGAGTAGATAATTGGAGAATAAACAACAATGCTATGACGACGCTGAATTTCTTCACGATACCTAGTACGTCATAGAATTAATTGAAAAAGTTTACTCACTTATGATTATATAAATAAAAAGAGATGTAGAGATTTTAGAAAAGCTTTCTAGTCTTTTCTCCGCCAGCTCATTATGTATCCTAGTCCGCCAGCAAGCACGCCTATACTAAGCAGTACTATGAAGATCGTTATCCATAATGGATATCCTAGAGGTATTCCATAGAATACGTTGACGTGGACTTGTCCAGGGTTCCATCCTAGCCCACCGACTTCAGGAGGTAACATAGCTGCACCTCCTAAATATCCTCCTATCATCATCATCCACGTGGCGCCAACGACACCGACATTCATTAATACTAAATGTATCCAAGCAAGAAGATTGGAGAAGCCTGTATATTTCTTTCCATGAACTCCTTCTATGTAATAGTAGAAGATTGCAGTTACAGCCACTCCTATTACTCCTACTATAAGATATGTTAAATATCCAACTGTAAACCATTGACCTGCACTACCGAAAGCTATTACTCGGCTTGGTTCTGGCTTCAAGAAGAATATTTGTCCTATTACAATGTATAAGGTTAGTATTGTGGCTAATGCTCCTTGGATAATCGCTGCTGTAATAAACCTCGAAGCCCATGTAGACTTTAACTGGGTTGACATCGTCATAACGGTGTCATAAGAACTATTTAAATATTCTCCACATACAAAGAATCTTAATGACTTAAAGGCTAAAACCCGCTAAAGCGAAGCTCTATATACGAAGTATTATAGGTTATTCAAGTATTTCTTTTAATGAGGCAGGAGTAAACCCGTATAGTCCGTCTTCTTTTCTTATGACTAGTCCTTCTTTTCTAAGCTCACTTAATCTAGCTCTAGTTATTCTTTCATCTATTCCTGTATAATTAGCTATCTCTTTAGGTGTTAGGAATTCTCTCTGAAATATTCCAAGTTTTCTACCTAGGTATGCTCCAGCTAAACATAGTAATATTTTCTTCTTCGCGTCTCCTCCAACAAGTATGTTTATCCTATCTTCTCTTACTTCGACTTTTCCTGAAAGCTTACTTGCAAGATCTTCAATATCTACTGCTCCTACTATTTTCTTAACAACTTGTAAAGATGGATAGAGCTCAGAGAAATACTTATTTACACTCATCCATACTTCTTCGTATCCACCCTCAAACTCTACTTCAGACTCTCCCGTCTTTATTACTACTTTAATCTTTTCTTCCTTCATCTCTCTTCCTCCTTAAACATTGATTCTACATATCTTATTCCTTTCTCCAATATTCTAAAACTCTTTCTTCCATTTGTCTTTCCAGATTCTTCAATGTATCCTTCTTCTATCAAATCTGAAACTGCTTGTCTAGGATTAGCTGGTCTAGGCCACCTTCTCTGCTCATAGAAGCTTTCAATATCCTCATATGTAAAATCTCTTTCCTCAAATCTGTACAGATAATAAGCTATAGTGAGAATCCTCTGAAGATGGGTTTGTGGGTTAAGCTCTGTTGAAAACTCTGTAAACGACATCTTCTTATCTATAGATATAACTCTAGATGGATGTCTTGCAGCCAGTCCCTGAAGCTTATTAGATATAGCATCTATCCAGTTTAAATCCGATATCTTTGATTCAACGAAATCTCTATCACCTTCAACTTCTATCTCTACTCCATTTAGATTTAGCCTAACTCTGTATGTTGTCTGTGCAGACATACCGAGATTTGATTCCTAATAGTATGTTATAAGCTTTATAGAGATGGGTTAAAGTGGATTTGGACATGTCGATGGCTTCAGGCACTTTTTAAGCACATTTTTCCTAGCTGTAGTCTTTCAAGACTTTTGGCCATAAACCTTGGAAGAAACCATTTGATGTAGTTTTGCACCATCAACTTTTCCACGATATTCTTTCATTAATTCTCCCATTATTATCGATACAGCTTTACCCGGGTTCTTTAAAACAACTTCTCTATTAAGCTCAATCAACTGAACAATCTTTTCTTCAATTTCACCTATCTGGACAGGTCTCAGCCCAAGAGCTTCGATAGCTTCTAGAATGTTTCTTTTAGGATTTTCTGAAAACCATCTTAATACATCGTATGCTGCTTCTTTAGCTACTATCCCTTTAGAGACTAGTCTGAAAAATTCTATGAAATGCTCATCCTTCAGTTCTTCAATTTTTACTCCATCTCTCTTTAAGCTCTTTACATGTTCTGTTAGGATAGATGCAACAATAGTTGGCTGTAATCCTGTCTCATTAATTATTTTCTCGAATAATTCAACCTTCTCCATATCTATCAATTCATCAACAATCTGCTTACTTAGGTTATATTTTTCTACAAGCCTTATAGCAACCTCTTCTAAAGTTGGTGGAAGATTCTTCATCAGCCACTCAATATATTCTTTTCTTACAGGGTAGGGTGGGAGATCGGTCTCCGGATACATTCTAGCTGCTCCAGGTCTCGGTCGCATATATACAGTTGTCCCATCGGGCTTAGCTGCACGAGTCTCTGATGGCACACCATGTAATGCTTCTATAGCTCTTTCTCTAACATATTCTAATGCTTCTCTGGCTCTATATTCTTCATCCGCAACTATTACGATAGCATCAAGATTGGATGCATTAACTTTTTGATAAAGTCTAGAGGCTTCTTCAACTGTTATACCATATCCAGGTAGCTCATCTGTATGGAATATTCCCTCGACATCAGTCCATGCTCTCACTCTACCAGAAAACTCTGCTCCTAAACGTATCCCTGGAGCAGCCTCCAACCCAATCAATCCACTAAATCTTGGAAGTTTCAATGCGAGAACTTTGCATCCTTCATTTATCTTTTTCTTTAAAATCTTAGAGCTGGTATTTACGAATACCTCTGTTACATCAACTATTGGCTGAGAACAGATTTCTTCTTCAGTTATGTTTCTCTTCAACAATTCTTCCTTAATCTTTAGTAGGTGAAGCTGTCTAACTACTTCAAGCTCTACTACCTTTGGTATTAAATCTAGTTCTTGAACACCTTTAATCTCTATTAACGCACCATCCCTAATAGAAACATTAAGGTCTTGTCTAACCGTGCCAATTCCTCTCTTTACTTTACCTGTTGCTCTAAGTAGTCTACCAATAGCGTATGCAACTTCATAAGCTTCCTTAGGAGATTCTATAACTGGAGCAGTTGATACTTCTATTAACGGTATTCCAAGCCTTCTCAGATCATAATGTACTTCACCTTTTTTCTGTTCTAATATTTTAGCTGCATCTTCTTCAAGGCATATTGTCTGTATCGGTATCTTCTTTCCTGCTACTTCAACCCATCCACCCAACGCTATTATACAAGTTCTTTGGAAACCAGTTGTATTTGACCCGTCAATTACAATCTTCCTCATTACATGTATCTCATCTACTGGGCTGCTATTCATTAGTAGAGATGCAGATAGGGCTATCTCGATGGCTTCTTTATTTAAGTCATGGGGTGGTTCCTCATCCATCTCAACAAGACATATGGATTTATCATCACCATGGTAGACTATCTTCTTTTTCTTTTTAGCTTCAAAGATGGCTGCAGGGTCTACTTCACCTAGCTCACTTTGAGCTTCCCTTAACCATCTCGTAAATATTGTTTCTCTCCCTTCTTCTCTGGACTCCGTGGGACATTCGCAGAAGAGTTTATGTTTTGTATCAAGCTGTCTATGGATTTCTAGACCAACTCTCAATCCTATCTTCTTATAATCAATCTCCATACAGTTTATCCCCATGGTATACTTCTTTCACCAATCTCTCCTGCCATAGGTGTTAACATAGTCTTCTTTATTTCTTCCACATCTGTTGTTTGTGCGAGCACCCAAGATAGCTTAACGTACGCCGTCTCAGGAAGCATATCGTCTAGAGGTGTAACGCCTATTTTTAAGAGATCTCTACCCGTAGAATAGACTCTCATATTTACTCTCCCATATATACATTGAGAAGTCATCCCGATGAATACCCCGTCTTTAAGAATCCTCTCTAGTGTTGGAATTAATCTTCTAGCAACATGACCTAGACCGCTACCTTCGATAATGATCCCCATGTAACCCTTCATCCAGATATCTTCAAGTATATCATGACTCATCCCAGGGAAGAATTTTAACAATACTGCTTTGTCGGAGAATTTTGGGTTAAAAATGTATTGATTACTATCTCGATTGTTTAAGTCTTTTCTATTGATATGTATCTCTCCATCCTTGTAGAAAGCTATAGGCTCAGTATTTATCGATTTAAAAGCATCTCTACTACTTGTGTGATTTTTCCTAACCCGAGTTCCTCTATGGATTGCTATTACCTCGTCAGAATGGTTATCGTGCATTGCTACACAGACTTCTGCGAATGGCGCGTGACCAGCTACTTTAACCGCTGCGATTAAGTTTGTAGCTGAATCACTTGATGGTCTATCAGATGACCTCTGTGCTCCTACGAATACTATTGGTATAGGAGGTTTTTGGAGAGCGAAGCTCAATGCTGCAGCTGAGTATCCCATAGTGTC
>CAZKRR010000060.1:0-8632 GCA_964555135.1 uncultured Nitrososphaeria archaeon | reverse complement strand
GGAAAGAAGCGTCCATACAGGAAGAAGAGGAGGTATGAAAGAGGTGGAGACCCAGTTTTAACTTTAATCGGTGATAGAGAAGTTAAAACTAAGAGGCAGAGAGGCGGAGGTTTAAAATATTCACTTGTCTCAGACTACTATGCAAACGTTGTTGATTCTGAGACGGGAATATGTAAGAAAGTAAAGATACTACGAGTAATCGCAAACAAGGCTAGTAGAGATTATGAGAGGAGAGGAGTCATAACAAAAGGCGCTATAATTGAGACAGAGGCCGGTAAAGCAAGAGTAACATCGAGGCCTGGTCAGGATGGAATAATAAATGCTATATTACTTAAAGAGTAAGAGGTATGCTAGAGTAGGATTATACTACTTTCCGAGGATATAAAATTGATTAATAGATACTCTTAACTAAAGTATGACTGGACTTCTACTCAGTATTAATCTCCTAAGATGCTCAAACATGAATGTTTTTCGGTAAAAATAACCGAGATATTCTGAGAAGCCTTAAAATATCTATATAGATAAAAACTAAGAAGGATGGGTAGAGAGGGGTGACAGCAGAATGATTAAGCGGGATGGCTACGTTATTTGGCCGATATATTTTGATAAGAGTGTCCCAAGGTCTAGATGTAGACGTGTACCCCTTAGCCTAGCTGTTAAGAACCCTTCTGTCGAGAAGATTATTGAAGCCGCTAAAAGCTTAGGATGGAAGTTTGAATTAGAGGGTGGAGCACACCCATCAATGTGGTGGGTTAAAACAGGCAAGGTAGTAATCAAGCCTGATAAACCAATGAATAAGAATTCTCTAGTTAAGATCCTAGCTCATCGCCTTAAAATGCTAACTCAATGAAGCTATCCTTGCAGCTACCATACTTCTACATATCTAAATACACATCATCTTTATGTTATTATTTTATTCTTTTCAAGCAATTCTACCCTCTACTTCCTTATTACGTTTAAAGTAGCTAGAAACCATAGCTATCGTATCCATGTAGTTAAAACATATCCTCTTATCTGGACACCATCAAGATTAAATGAAAGCTTAATAGCCTCCCGCTTGCTAAACCTTAACTAGTGTGGTTGCAGGTTTAAGGGTTTGGTATGTTAAGCCAATGAGGCTCTCGGTTAAGAAGAGGGTGGGATATATTAGTCCTTTAAGGCTGGTGCATCATGAGGGTCAGGGTTAAAGTCAGAGTAAGATAACGATGCATCACTAGATTTACTCGCACTAGTTAATACTGGTTACGAAACAGATATCCCAAAGATCCTTATTCAATGAGTGCTACTGAGAAGTTTGGGTTGCTACCTAAACTACCAGACGGCACAGTTATTGATTCCTATAAGGCTGCATCAAGATTAATGAGAGTATATAGAGTGGGAGGAGGTTACGTGAAACTTCTCATAGGAGGGTTAAGAAAGAAGTATTGAAACATGCCTTGTCATCTTCAAGTATACTGATGAGCCTTTAATAAGTGATCAATTAGTTAGCGAATTCTGTATAGTAATCTAGGATCTAGCTAAAGGGCTATGGAAACTAAGAGGAGAATCATTGATAAGAAGTAGTGAGAAATAGGTTTCCACAACTATCCTTCAACACTATTTACACATAACAGCAAGCTGAGAGACCCCTAAGGTGAATTAAGAAAAACGAGCTGGGTATCCATTACTTCTTAGAAGAAATGTTTATGGAGCTAATATAAAGCTAACTATATACTAGCCATGTTGTTAAAGGAGGAGTCAATGTTCCCTCATTCTTAATCAGGGAGTTTATTGGTAGGTGTAGGGTTAATCCCTCACCTAAGCCTATCCTATTCTGATAAATCTACTAACAGGATTATATATGAGGTATTAGCAGGTAAGCTTCTAAGGAAGGTTAAATGTAGAGAGCGGGATAATACTTAGGGCTTTCTTGAGGAATGTAGAGAGAAGGTCTAGGCTCTTCACCAATATCTTCCTATAATATAGGATTCTTGGAAAACTTCAGCTTCACTTATGACTCATTTAACAATTCAGAGGAGGCTATGCATGATGGAAGTTCATATCAACGATTGTGAAAATAGAGCATTGATATTGTAGTCATGGATATCCTATGATTAAGTGTGACGTTTCTTACTATGTGGACAAAGAATAGAGATGAGCTATATTGAATAATACAATCATAGTTTTTGAGAGAACTCGTATGTATTACTTCAGTAATCATTTTTAGTATAGATGGCCAATTTAGATAATTAATATCTCACAGCGTTGGAAAATGAGATTCAAAGTAATCTATCTCATAAAATTTTGCTTAAGATAAACTTTAAAGTATTAGAAGAGAATAACAAAATGTGTCGAGTAAGCTAACAATAGTAAGGCTCGGAGTACTATGGAAGATAGTAAAAAATCAATTAGTCATTAAATGTGAGAGAACCCCTAAGATTGGTGTAAAAGTATACGATTCCTCTCTTAGAGAAGTGGGAGAAGTAGTAAACATCTTCGGGCCTACTTCTCAACCATTCGCTGAAGTTAGAATAGTTAACTTATCTAAACGATACCTAGGGGAGACTTTCTACATCTTAGAGAAAAGTTCGAGGTGATTTATATGGACCGCTGTCTAAATTGTGGAGCCGGCACTCTTATACAAGATGAAGATAGTGGAGAGATAGTATGTCCAAACTGTGGATTCATCGTCTCCTATAAAATACTGGATAGAAGACTTGGAGGGAGGGGCTATAGCTTCACGAAGAATGACAAAGAGAGGCTGGGGGCACCTTTAACATTTCTAATACATGACATGGGATTCTCTACCACAGCCTTAGAGAGTAGTACATATTCTGACAAAATATCTAGGATATTGAAGAAGAATATTATTGAAAGTGGCGATAAATCATTAATAAGAACGCTCTCAGCTATACATGCTCTCTCCTCGAAAATAAAGTTACCTGAAAGTGTTAAAGAAAATGCAGCATTAATTATTAGGCGTCTATGGAGGAAGGATTTAAAGCTTGGAAGAAACTATAGAGGCATGGCCGCTGCATCTCTCTATATTTCATCAAAGATATTTTCTATACCAAGAAATATGAAAGAATTCATCAATCTTTCTGGTATAAGCAAGAAGTCGTTCTGGAAATGCTATAAGAAAATAATTCAAGATTTAAAAATTAGAGGAGATGTCTGGGAGACCAGCGTAGTAGTTTCTAAGATAATTAATCAATTAAATCTAAGAGGAGAAGTAGAGCATCTTGCAAACGAGATAATTAAAGTAGCTGGGGAGGTAGGGTTAGTAAGCGGTAAGAAGCCTGATAGCTTAGCTGCTGCATCTATTTATTTAGCTGCCAAGATACTTGGTCAGAAAGTAAATCAACGTAGACTAGCTAGGACAGCCTCAATAAGTACAACAACTCTTAGAAGTAGATATAAAGAACTCTACCAAGTGATTAATGAGTCTTAGAAAGTAGTTAACCAATCAGAGATATAACGAATAAGATATATGTAGGCTGTTAGGGTTGCCAAACCAGCTCCCCCTCAATTTTTAAACTTTTTAAATTCATATGTAATTCATCAATCTTTACTGACTCTAGGGGGCAAGTTTTATCTCCATACCTATCCTAATACCTTTCCTTTTAATTATGCGGGTACTTTTACATCTTCTTTCAGTTGAGCAATTGCAACTGTGTATGACTGCTGGTCTTGAAAGTATTTTTATATAGTACGTTGGGAGTATTATTTCTGGGTGCTTTTTTGCCTCAAAAAATTAGTAAGCTTGAAGAAAAGGCCATAAAGCTTCTTCTTAAATATGAGGATAAAGGTTTACTCCAATCAGAATTATGGCATAAGCTTGGGGTAACTAGTAGAGAGGGTTCTAGGATTGCTATAAAATTAGAGAAGAAGGGAATAGTAAAGAGAGTTAGAGAGTTTGCTAAAGACCGATGGACTAGAAGGCTTGTCCCACTTATTAGGCAAGTTACCCTTGAGCCTATAAAGGATGCTCCCTGCCCCTCCTGCATATACAATAATGTATGTGGTAAGCAGGGTACCGTTTCACCGAATATCTGTGTATGGATAGAAGAGTGGCTGATCTCGCCATCTAGTTCCTCAAAAAGTATTGAGGAAAAATAAGTGCGAAACCCTCATTCTCGATATCTTTTTAAACCTATGAGGTAAATTTCTGAGCTCGTCTTTCTAGTAGCTGAAGGGATAAATCTCCTTACATAACTAAAAGAAGACCTTATTTCTTCTTCAAGTAGCTGAAGCTCACGGCACTCTAATGCTTTCAACATTATTGAACCTCCTCTTTTAACCAACTTGAGAGAGATATTATATGATTTTTCTGTTAACTCCATCTGCCTAGCAATATCTACATCTCTAATTCCTGTAAACTTGGGAGAAGCATCAGAGATGACCATATCAACTTGTTTCCCATTTAGTACTTGTAGTATCTTTTGTATAGTATCTTCTTCTTCAAGAATGTCTGATTGAATAGTGATTATATTTGATTCGCTGAATACTTTAAACTTTTTAATATCTACAGCTATTACTAAACCTGTTTCTCCAACAAGTCTAGAAGCTGCTTGAGTCATACCTCCAGGCCATGCTCCAAGCTCTACAACTATGTCGCCTTCCTTAATCAATCTAAACCTCTTATTTGCTTCAAGCAGTTTATAAGCTGCTCTAGACCTGAGACCCTCAATCTTAGCTCTTCTTCTGAAAATATCTCTATATGCTTCTTCAGCCCAGTTTCGAACCATTCTATAACATAAAATTCGGTTGCTACGGTTAATTTAAGGATGTAGATTGCTCGTTACTTGAAATTTAAGCATAATAAAGTTAAGCAGGCATGATTCTCTCTTATCCCCTAGAAGGAGATAAGAAGACGTCCTTAATTATTTCGGGTGGTGCATCTGTCTTAAAAGCAGAATAATCTAGATGTGTTAAAGACGCTCTGTAGCCTCTATCTCTTAATTTATCTATTAATATTCTAGGTTTAACAGGATTTGCCTTAAGAATAGATGATATTGTATTTACAGGGTAGTAGCCTATCAATGATGGATCTTCATTCAGCATATATTCTAGTAAACTTGCTGCTTCACGATACATATCAAGCTCCTCATATGCATGTTCAACCATCTTTCTAATTATTTCTTCACTAAATAGCTTTCCAAGCCATAGAGGACCAGCAGAAGGTAGGGGTGATAAGCATCTACCACATAAAGATACTGGTACATCATTAATTGTATATGTATATAATGCTAGGCATCTAGGACAGTAAGATATCCAGCCGATCTGTCTAAGAATCTTCTTGGCACGGTCTATCCCTGGAGAGACTTTTACAAAGACTCGGGTATAGTAATCTTTTAGGAATGCAAAGACTGGTTCAGCGGCTAATCCTATTCTAGCAGCTGTTCTAACCATGAAACCTGCTAGAACTCTTATAGCTACTTCTTTTAAGAAAGGAGTTTTCACAGGGTATGAATCGTATTTTCTCAAGCATGACAGTGGCTTAGACCCCGTTAATGCTGAGAGGTCGGTTGCCGTAGCTCCGAGGATAGAGTCTCTCCCACATCCTCTAAAACCATTCTCCATAAATCTTGCAGGAGAACCAGCGGGATCTATATCAACATAATCGAATCTGGGTTTACCTCTACCTCTAGATGTAAGTAGTTCATTTGCATCAAGATTAGATGCTTCAAGCTTATCTTCAACATTGTTTAATTTACCATTTACTTTAATCAATTCGTATGCATTCTTAGATATATCATTGGCTAAAGCATGATCTACTAAACCAGTCTCTAAGATAATCCTAATACTCCTAACACCGGTACCTGCAAGAGGTTCACAGACAGTTATCTTCCCATCCTCGAAGTAAGCTTTCAAGAAGAGTACTGCAAGATCTCTACTTAATTTCGAAGCTGGATTAAAGAAAGCAGGAAGAGAAGAGGGGGCAAAATCTCTACTATTCGATAAGAGAGGAGATAGAAACCTAGCTCTACCTTCATATCTCAACTCAACGGGGAATGAGAACATCCGCTTCAACTCTTCATAATCTTGAGACATTACCTACACACCCCAAACTACTTTCCTTAATGAAGTCTCCACGTTATCTCTAGGAACTAAATCTCTAAACAACTATAAATACAATGCTAAGTCGGAGTTGCTATTCTCTGCTTAAAACATGGCATAATCTACAAGTAAAGATTTTTATTTAAGGTGAGGTCTTTCTAGGAATCTTTAGGGTATGATCTTAATAGTTATTCAGAATTATTTTTAGGCAGAGGAGAATACTATTGATAACATCTCTTTCAATCAGTAATTTTAAAGGAATAAAAAACTGGGAAGATTGAAGAGCTCATAGACATAAATATCATTATCGGAGCTAATGGAGCTGGGAAATCAACTATTCTTGAAGCAATATATGCTGCCTCGGCATTGGCTGAATTTATTGATAACATAAGGAGACAAAACAAACTTGATGTAATCGCGTATAGAAGAACAGGGAAGGGAAGCTGGAATGAGTCGAGAAGTTTTCTATGGTGCTCTATAGATACTGAACAAAAACATAGAATTCATGTTAAGCTTTAGCTCAGGCAAAACTATGAATTTCATAATACCATACGTAATTCATGAAAAACTTGCTTCAGCCACTACGAATAAGATGGTCTTTCTTAAAAGTAATCAACATTATGTAAATCCTGAAGGGTAGTTATTGATGAAAAGAATAATGTTATAATGAAATCAGGCTTCGTTAAACTTCTTAATTTTTTAAAGAAGAAATAGAATTCTTAAGAGATTGTGCCCTAATTGATGGGATGCTCTACACGCGAATGAATTTAATCGAAGAAATTGTTTGACCAAGAGTATTTAAAAGAAGATTGGACAAGATAGTTGTTAACCTTGTAAGAGAAGCTTATGAACCAGACTCTGAATTAATGTCACATATTTCGACAGGCTTAGGTAAAAATTCTTTAATAGTTGGTCTTTCATGAACGACTGTAAGGATTGATTATCTTGGTAATGGAGCAAGAACATCTATATCCTTAGCCTTAATATTATCAACCATGAATCAACAGTCGCTTTAATAGAAGATCCCGAGGTACATCAGCATCCAACAGGGCTTGAGAAGATACTCAGCTTTATGATAGACGTTGCTCAGCTTAACAAGATCAAACTCTTTATAAAAACACGGAGCATAGATCTCCTAAGACCCCTCATTACGATAAATCCAGCTGACTGCAAGATATTTACATTAAGGAGGAGCAATGGAATCATTCAATCCCGTCAATTTACATTAGACGAAGTTAAAAACTTACCTGAATCCAAGATTGACATTAGAAGAATTATAGAAGAACTACAGATATGAAATTAGTCGAAGCTTCTCGAGAAATGCTTCAAGCCTATGTTATCTTTGGGGGATGGATCGTTAGATAAGAGAGTGTTTAAAACTATTGCATTTAAGTTTGATCATAAAGTAGTGCTTTCAACACCATTTGTTGAGCGTTTGATAGTTTTACCAAAAGTTCTTAAAGCTATAATTAAATTAATGGATTACGTTGCCTCACCCATTAACTACATGATAGTTATTGATCGTGAAGATGTTGAAGGTGAGAAATACTTAAGAAGAGCCACTAAAGAGTATGGTTTTGAATTAGAAGACTTTACTAAGATTGATGAGTATGCCTACATGTTAGAAGTTAAAAAGAGGGGTAAAAACTTCAAGGATATACATGGTGATCAATGGCTTTAAGAAAAGTATTGAAGAAAATTTAGCTCAAGTTGTAGAATTATTCTGTGGAGAAAAGGTGGATCCATCAAAAGATGGGATCAGGAAATGGCTTCGCAGCAAAAATATAAGCAATATAGAACTAGCTGAAAAAGCTGGTGAAAGATAATTTCCCGGAATTATTTCTGCGATTAAGAGATTTCTAGAAGACGTAGGCAAAGCAGTAAATTAACTATATCTCCATATGCGCCATCATAATTCTACTCTTACGAATTTAGTCCTTTAATATGTTCTGTTACTCCTATAATGCCGATTATATCTTTTGTAACAACATTTTCATCAGTATGGCTAGCGTACTTTACCTTTCCACCAACGTTATCGTATTTATATGAGTGGCAGTATGTTTTTTACTCTACTAAGCATATGCATTCTAAGTGAATAATGGAAAATTTATCCATTACTGCCACGGCATTAATATTGTTCTTATGTTATTCTCTGATAGCTCAGTTACCACACTCTTTACATTAAGCCTAGACATTAATCTAGAGGTGTATTTAATCTAGGATATTTGAGAAATTTGCTTTTTCCAATGATTAGATCATTAATAGTAAACTATGCTAATATTTTCATCAACGACCTAATTATATTAGTATCTTCTCATGAACAATGCAATAAAGAACCCATTACACATATCAGTATGTGGGTAGAGTCTACGAGCTTCAGCTAGACCTCTTAAACCATGCGAACCTATGCTTAGAGACGGTTCTACTAATTCAAAGTTAGGATTTATTCTTAGAAAATCTTCTACAACGTGCTCATTTTCTTCGATTGTTATACTGCATGTTGAGTATATTAGGTATCCTCCCTGCTTAACGTGTCTAGATGAGTTTTGAAGTATTTTTGACTGGAAGTTTGAGAACATTTTAATATGTCTAG
>CAZKRR010000059.1:0-8652 GCA_964555135.1 uncultured Nitrososphaeria archaeon | reverse complement strand
TAATGTTATCAGCTAATTCTTCTGTCAGTACACCTTTTTCTATTAATACTCTTCTCGCAAGATACCAGAATGCATATGGTAGAGCTAGCCTTCCACGATTATTCATAGGTATAACTAGGTCTATGTTACTAATGCTGTTATCAGTGCTACACATTGCTATTACCGGGATTCTAGCTATCTTAGCTTCGAAGACCGCTTGATTATCATATCTCGGGTCTGAGACAACTACTAGCTCAGGCTCCATGTATGAAGGGAGGAC
Source organism: uncultured Nitrososphaeria archaeon (assembly GCA_964555135.1). Classification (GTDB taxonomy): domain Archaea; phylum Thermoproteota; class Nitrososphaeria_A; order Caldarchaeales; family Wolframiiraptoraceae; genus Geocrenenecus. Next base: position 8,393 of record CAZKRR010000059.1, on the reverse strand, counting down.
GGGATTTGTGAAGGAGCCGGGTTCAAATCTCTCAGTTATCGGGATACATCCCGTTAATTCACAAAACCTCTTTACAGGCTTTATACCATATACATGGGTTGAAATTATGACAACCTTCTCAGGTGGATAGAATGAGATGAATCGAGCAGCTATATTTAATCTCTCAATAGTCTTACTAATGTCTATGAGATACACCCCGTCAGGTCTAAGCTTAAAGATGAACTTTTCCATGTGTCTAACTTTAATCTGTGAACCAATATGTAAGCTACTTTTCACGAGGATTTCTTTTATCTCATCGGTTTTTATTGGTTTACTCTCTCCTAACGACATACTCTATAACCTCGCCAGCTTTTTGCTTCCAATCTCTTCACTAACTCTTATCAATTCGTTAGCTTTAGCTATTCTTTCTCCACCCATTATACCTGATTTTAAGATTTTCCCTCCCCATGCAATAGCTAGTTGTGCTAGATATCCTTCTGGAGGCTCACCAGACCTGTGAGAAACAACCGGGATAATCTTTTCTCTATGAGCTATTCTCACAGTCTCCATTGCAGTTGTCAAGAACCCAACTTGGTTAGGTTTAATGATTAATGCTGTCACTGCTTTCTTGTCTACTGCTTCTCTAAGTATTTCTGGTTTTGTGACTATTAAGTCGTCACCGCATATTAAAGTCTTCCCATATAGTATCTCGTTCAATTCTGCGAACCCATCCATATCGTTCTCTTCAAGAGGGTCTTCAACATAAACAAGACTGAATCTTTCAACCCAATCTACAATTCTCTCTATCTGTTCTTTCTTGGAGAGCTTCTTACCCTCAGTTAGATAGACATATGACTTGCTCTTCGGGTCCCATAAGCTTGAAGCCGCTACATCTACTCCTATACCTATCTTGAATCTAATCTCGTCTGAGACGTATTCAACTGCTTCTCTGAGAATCTCTAACGCTTTAAAAGTATCTATTGGTGGAGCATACGCACCCTCATCTCCTTTACCTAACGTGAATCCTCCAAGAGCTTTATCAAGTAATCTTCCCGTATATTCATGTATCACGATGTTTGCCTTTACTGCTGAGCGTATGTCAGGTGCCTCCATAGGTATTGCTAGGAGTTCCTGCCAGTCTGGTGCACCTTTTCCAGCATGTCTCCCACCCCCGATCACGTTCCCCAACGGGAGAGGTAGAAAGAAGTCATCAACTATCTTTAAGTATTTGTAGAGCGGGACCCCCATACTATTTGAGGCAGCTATAGAAGTTGCTAGAGATATAGCATAAACAGTATTTCCACCAATCTTTCTCAGGTTCTCTGAATCATCATACTTCTTCAAAACTTCTTCTACGTTATCTATGTTAGAGGCATCTACTCCTCTTAGTTTATCTGCAATCTCATTATTGACAATCCTTACTGCTTCAACCACACCTCCACTAGGATAATACATTACTTCTTTCTCCCCCTTACTCTTACCTGCTGGAGCTGCAGCTCTTCCAAGACTCCTACCAACGACCACGTCAACCTCGATTGTTTCTTCACCTCTACTATTATAAACAAGGCGGGCCTTAACATCTTTAATAGATGTCTCCAACATTCCGAGATTATCTTGTACCATGAATTAAAATACTTAACTATCTGCTACATTCCAGTATAGAAAGATTCTAAAATATTTAACGTAAAACTATCTACAAGCAACCTTGCATGTGAATAAATTCTAAAATAATTTAACGAGCATCTTCGATTTCATAAAGTTATTGCTTGAGCAGGTAGTAGTCCCTCGGATCCATGGAAAGACCTAGAGTTAAGTAATGAGTCTTCTTAAAGATTTATAAAATTGGTTAGGATAGATCAAGGAAGATGAATGATAGCATCCTTGAAATCTATGAATTATCAGTTAGATATCAATCTCCCGCTGGTCTTGTTAGAGCTGTCGATAATGTTAGCTTATCTGTTAAGAAGGGTGAGGTATTAGGGCTTGTAGGAGAGTCTGGCTCGGGTAAGTCTACTCTTGGCTTAGCTATTCTCAGACTTGTTCCTCCACCTGGTAGAATAGTAAGTGGTTCAGTGCTGTATAATGGATTAGACCTTCTAAAATTAGGTGATGAGATGCTCCAGAAGATAAGAGGTAGAGAGATCTCTATGGTTTTTCAAGATCCATCCTCATCTCTAAACCCGCTCATGAAGATTAAAGACCACTTTGTTGAATTATTCAGGTCTCATGATCCAAGTAGCTCGAAGAAGGATATCGAAGAAAGAAGCATCGAGGTTCTTAGAAGACTTGGGATACCTCCTGAAAGATTCAATGATTATCCCCATCAACTGAGTGGTGGAATGAAGCAGCGTGTCTATATAGGTTTGGCGATAGCTCTTAATCCAAAAGTCTTGATAGCAGACGAACCTACTACTGCTTTAGACGTTCTAATAGAAGCTCAGATACTAAAATTACTAAATAAACTTAAACGGGAGCTGAATTTAACAATAATTCTAATAACGCATAATATGGGCGTAGTAGCAGAGAATGCAGATAGGATAGCTGTAATGTACGCTGGTAAATTAGTTGAAGTAGCATCTAGAGAACGAATATTTGGAGAGCCGCTGCATCCGTACACTAATGGACTACTTAAGTCGGCACCCAACTTTCTCAGAAAAGAAAGAAAACTAGCTTACATACCGGGGGAGCCACCTGACTTAATAAGTCCTCCTGCTGGATGTCTTTTTAATCCTCGATGCTCGAGCAGGTTTGATAAATGCCTAACAAGACATCCACCACTGATAGATGTTGGAGGAAGACTAGTAGCGTGTTATCTATATGGAGGATGAAAAATGGATAGTATAGTAATAGCTGATGATTTAAGGAAGTACTTTCCAGTTGAGAAGAGTTTCATTGAACGTATCTTCTCGAAAGGAAAAATCTATGTCAAAGCTGTTGATGGAGTAAGTTTTAGGGTTCAAAGAGGCGAGGTATTTGGGCTTGTAGGAGAAAGTGGTAGTGGAAAGACTACGACTGGGTTAATGATTACTGGATTAATTAAGCCAACTTCTGGAAACATAATATTTAATGGATTGAACATAGCTAATTTACATCCTAAGGACCTTCAGCAATTAAGAAAGAAGATCCAAATGGTATTCCAAGACCCTACGTCCTCTCTAAATCCTAGGATGAAGATCGGTGATGCCATAGAAGAGCCCCTCAAGATACATGGGGTAGGTTCTCCAAGAGAGAGAAGGGGGATGATTATTGAGGCCTTACAGAAAGTCGGATTAAATCCATCGTTTATGGATAGGTTTCCACATGAATTAAGTGGTGGTCAAAGGCAGAGGGTAGTTATAGCAAGAGCAATAATCTTGAGACCTGAGCTAATAGTAGCCGACGAACCTGTTGCTATGGTCGATGTATCGGTAAGAGCTCAGATATTAGACCTCTTATTAAACCTGAAAAACGAATACGGGTTAACCTATATGTTCATCACCCACGACCTCTCTGCTGCCAGCTACATATGTGATAGAATTGCAGTAATGTACCTTGGCAAAATTGTTGAACTCGCATCCACAGATGAACTATTTGGCAACCCTATGCATCCATATACTAAAGCTCTCATCTCAGCTGTACCAGTCCCCGACCCTAGGCTTCGAAGAGAGAAATTTATACCAGCAGGAGAAATACCAAGCCCAATAAACCCTCCTAGTGGGTGTAGATTCCACAGTAGGTGTCCATATGCTATAAAGCCGTGTAAAATAAATGAGCCGGCTTTGGAGGAGGTATCCCCAGGCCATTTCGCAGCATGTCCAGTCCTACCTTTCTCACGCTAACAGTTTAGATTGCTATCTTCTTGAGATGCGTGGATTAAGAATATCATTAAGCCCTTCTCCAATGAGGCTGAAGCCTATTACTAAAAGCATTATCATTAATCCGGGGAATGTGACTAGCCACCAATATCCTGCGGGGAGGTAAGTTTGTCCAGCCCTTAGATCATAGCCCCAATCTGGTGTTGGCGGCACCACACCAAGCCCGAGGAAACTAAGAGCTGCTTCTGTAAGTATTGCATCAGTAACATTTAAAGTAAAGACCACGACTACTACTGGCAAAAGATTAGGCAGTATATATCTCCACATAATCCACCAATCTTTAGCTCCGAGCATTCTAGCTGCAATGACGTATCCATGCTCTCTTAGGACTAGTGCCTGACCTCTAACCATTCTAAAGTATGTTGGGATATATACTACTGCGATAGCTATCGCTGCATTATAAATCCCAGGTCCTAGAGCTATAGAAATAGCTATCGCAAGAATTATGTCTGGAAAAGAGTAGACACTATCCATTATCAAAGTCAGAACTCTATCTTTCAATCCACCATAGTAACCAGAAACTAATCCTAGAATCACACCAGCAACCATAGAAATCAACGTTGATAATAGAACAATATATAGTACAGTCCTACCACCGTAGAGAAGCCTACTATACATGTCGTAACCTAGGTTATTCGTTCCCAAAGGATGTTTAGAGGAGGGCGGTAGGAGAGGGTCGGCTGCAGGCATGGTAGGATCATACTCTGTAAGAAGTGGAGATATCAGCGACATAATAATGATGCATGTCACTATCAACCCTCCTGTATAGACTAGGTAGTGAGGGGCCCTCCCCCTTGGTAGAAGTCTACCAATTAATCTACTTAGGCTCATTGAGGTCATTCTTAAAACCTCACTCTAGGGTCGACATATGCATATAGAATGTCTACTATCAGGTTTATTAGAGCAATGAGCAATCCAAAGATTATCAATACCCCTTGGATGACGTTGTAATCTCTATACAATATCCTCTCAAATAGGAGGTAACCCATTCCAGGCCAGGAGAATGCAGCTTCAGTTAAAACTGTGCCTCCTAGGAGTAGTGCAAACTGTAGCCCCATCATTGTCATTATAGGGACGATGGCATTCTTCGCTACATGATGTCTAAATATAGTTGATTCCCTAATCCCTCTAGCCCTTGCTGCTAGAACATGATCCTGTACAAGCACTTCAGAAAAACTCGTCCTTCCAAGCTTAGCAAATATTCCAGATATGACTATTCCAAGAGTTACTGTTGGAAGTATAATATGCCAGAGAGCATTCAGGAAAGAATCGAATCTACCGGTTATAATGCTATCAACAAGATATAGACCTGTAATCCTTGGAGGAGTTAATAGAGGATCGATCCTCCCAGAGACCGGGAACAAACCTAAACCTATACTTAAACCCATCTGGAGCATCAACCCTAACCAAGGGATAAAAAATGAATAAGAAATTATCCCGTAGAGCCTTGAAAGAATGTCGACAGACCTTCTTCTAGACAAGGCGCCAAGTGAGCCTACGAGTATTCCGAGCCCGGCTCCGAAGAGTAGTGAAGTAATCGCTAATTCTAGTGTAGCTGGAAACCTATCCATGATCTCATCTATTACTAACCTCCTACCGAATATCAATGACCTACCTAAGTCGCCCCTTACAATGTTGCCTAGGTATTCTATATACTGAATGTATAATGGTTTGTTGAGGCCTAGTTGTTCTCTAAGTCTCTCTCTTTCCTCAGCTGTTGCTTTAGGCCCGAGGACGGTTATAACAGGATCCCCTGGCAGGATGCGTAGAACGATGAAGATAACCGTAAGTACGATGAATATCATGGGTATGACTAGCAGGAGCCTAGTAATTATGTAGCTTCTTAGACTAGCCATTTTCAGCTCTTTCCTACTTCGCCTACCTATCTATGTCTCTTTATAGATTGTATGGTATTTCAGCAAGGTCGTAGCATCTAGTAAGACGCCTCTAATTTCTTTTAATGCCACCATTATCGTTTCCCCCTCAAATAGTGGGACAAAGGGTATTTCGTCTGCGATAATTTCTTGAACTTTCTTATACATCATACTTCTCTCATTCTGGTTTATGGTTCTCTGCGCCTCGGTTATCAATTTTGTTACTTCTTCATTACTGTAGAAACACCCGCTCCAAGCATTAGCCTCAGGTACAAGGAACGGGGTCAGGTAGTCGTCGGGGTCTAAGTAGTCTGGATACCATGTCTGGATGTATACTTTCATTATACCGTTAGCTGCATTATCTAGGTATGTCGCCCATTCCGCAGTATTCAAAGATACACTTACTAATCCTGTTTTTTCCCAGTTATCTTTAATTACTAGCGCCATATCTCTTCCAGGCTCTCCCAGCTGAGTAGTAGTATACCATAATTCGACTTGGAGTTTATTCTGCTCAGAGTATCCCGCTTCTCTTAGGAGAGTTCTAGCTAACTCTATGTTAGCATCTCCAAGTTTCTTAAACGATTCTTCCCGACCCCATAGGAAGCTCGGCACAAGAGTGTATAAGGGTATAACAGTATCAAAGAAGGCTTTAGACGCTATTTCTTTCCTATCAATTGCTGCCGCTAATGCTTTCCTAACTTTTACATCATTGAATGGGGGATCTCTCGTATTAAAGACTAGGAAGCCTATATATGAGGCTGGAACCTCTAGCACCTGTAGCTTTTGGTTCTTACGAAGGTCTTCTAGATCAACTGGATTTAAAGCTCTCCAAGCAATATCTATTTCGCCTCGTTCAATAGCTAGTCTGAGCGATGACGCGTCTTTATAGAATTTTATTACTACTGTTTTTGTAGCAGGAGGGGTTCCATGATAATATGGGTTTGCTTCTAATATTAGCTGCTGGTCTCTAACCCAGCTCTTAATTCTGTATGGTCCGGCACCTCCAGCTGTTGAGTCTGGAGCAATATCATCAGGTGGGTATCCTTTTGGGTTGACTGTAAAGTATGGGGGGGTTGCTAATAAAGCTGGGAAGAATGATGTCGGAGCATATAGCTTGAACTTTATCGCCGTTGAATTCACGACCTCTACGCTTTCGACAAATGAAGTAACAAGCCATGAAGGATCAGCCTGAGTAGCAAATACTCTATCTATCTGATATTTGACATGCGTAGCATCTAAAGGTGTTCCATCACTGAACTTTAAGCCTTGCCTTAATTTGAAGACATACTCTGTTCCATCAGAGCTCACACTATAGCTTTCAGCTAACCCGAAAGTTAGTTTAGCTGTTCCAGGCTCATATTTCATCAAACCCTCAGCGATGTTGTTCAAAACCTCCCAAGTATAGAAGTCGTAAGCCTTAGCAGGATCCATTTGAGTGACCCTATCAGTTGTACCGATAATTATTGTGTCAGCTCTCTTAGGTTGAGGTGGAGAAAACGTTGATGTCAAGAAGACAGCAGATAATGCAGCAGCTATTATTACTACAATAATAATCATTACTGCAACTTTTGACAATGCTTTATTTCTTATCATTTTCATGAAATGACTTGAAACCTAACAGTATATAAATATTTTTAAGAAAATATTTAGAATAATTTTAGAATAATTCCTAAACCTTCCACCAATATTCTTGAGAAGTTCTTCATCAACAGAAGCAGATAAGCTCGCTATTCATCTAGATTCCCACCTATAATCTTAAGAGTTTTTGTATGACTTCTTCTTTTATGTTGAATAATCCTGTCCTTGGAAGAGAGCTTAATACAATCTTCCAATCACTATTCTCCGAGAATACTTCTCTAAAGATCCGTTCAGCCTCCATCTCTCTATTATGTAAGTGCATAGTAAGAGCCTGCCAGAATTTTAGTTCTATCTTGTCAGGCGCTATGTTCGATGCTTTCTGATACTCCTCTAAAGCTTCTTCAATTCTCCCCTCAGCCACAAGGCTATCTCCTCTGTTAGCATGTTCGTAAGCTTCGTGGAGTGTGACAAGCCTCCTAAGCTCTTTTACTGGTTCCGGATGGTCTTCTACTCTAAGATCCATGATTCTGTCTTTCCATATACATCCTGATGTAGAAGTTTTGACTATTAGTATGCATGCTGATTGTCTCCCCCTTATATCTCCTCCAGCATTCTCTGCTGCTTCAAGAGCTGTTACAAGTCTTTCATGTAATGGTCCTTTACTATTTCTAAATGCTTCTGCCATTTCCACCCATACTTTACTACTCCGCATGAGGTTGGCTTGAACACTAAATTCCTCCCCTATAATATGCCCCGCTTCGGGAATGCATTTATTACCTGTATGAACAGCAACAACCCCATTTTTATCGAGCATCGCTACCTGCCTCACTTCAGGTGTTTGGTCAACGCTCAATAATGCTTTAAGGGCTTGTTCAGCTGTCATTCCTCCTTTCATTAGTGCTAATCCTAGAGGACCATAACTGACCTCGACTATTGATTGAGTTGCGACAACGCCTACCCCAGGCTCAGCCCATGCAACTATCGAGCCTACTGAGAACCAATGAGATTGAACAGCGACTCCCATTACTCCATTTTCTTTATCTATCGCTACTATTGAGTATGTGGAGACAGGTCTAAACATAACTGTTAATTATAGGCGGGCTTTACA
>CAZKRR010000058.1:0-8813 GCA_964555135.1 uncultured Nitrososphaeria archaeon | reverse complement strand
CCATTCTTTATTACTGGTTTAAATGGGTCTGTCTCCCAGAGCTTTACATCACCTTCAGGCACGGTGTCGATATGTGCTACTAACCATAAAGTTCTACTTCTATCTTCTCCATTAATTAATGCTAGAATATTCGGCCTAACTCCTTCTTCTATCCTACTATCTGGAACGTCAATCTTCTCAACCTTATCCAGACCATATCTAGCTAAGACATTCAAGATCTTCTCAGCTCTTTTTGCTTCGCCTAAACCACCACCTGAAGGATTCACAGCAGGAATCTCCAAGATTTCAATAAAAGACTTCAAGACATCATCTAAATATTGATTCGAAGCGATCCTGATTTTTTCTAAACCTTCATTCATGCTTGTTATCTGTTTAATGTTACATTAAAACTTTTAGAACATATAGAGGCGTTTTAGAGTGTCGGGTCATTCTATTTCTTAGCGTAAAGCCAACAAAATACTCTATGTTCTGCTCTGTAGTAGATCTCTGATGGTTCCTCTTCTCTACATATATCCATCACGTATGGACACCTAGTGTGGAACCTACATGCTCTAGGAGGATTTACTGGACTGGGAGGTTCACCTCTTAAGATGGTCTTCTCTCTTATCTCTTTGGTAAATGGGTCTGGTATAGAAGATAGAAGGATTTGAGTGTATGGATGCAGGGGTTCGTTAAAGATATGTTCTGACGGACCCTCCTCCGTCATCTTCCCCAGATATATTACCAATACTCTATCACTGATGTATCTAACTATTGAGAGGTCATGGGTTATGAGAAGATATGAGAAGCTCATTTTTTCTCTAAGTTCAGCGAGTAGATTTAAGATCTGTGCTTGAATACTAACGTCTAGAGCACTCGTAGGTTCATCTAATACTACAAGCTTAGGATTTAGAGAGATAGCTCTAGCTATTGCAACTCTTTGTGCTTGACCTCCGCTAAGCTCATGTGGAAACTTTTCTAGGAAAGACTTATCTAGCCCCACCATCTCTAATAGTTTCGATACATATTCGTAGAGTTCTTTCTTAGAGAGCTTCATGTGATGTTTGACTGGCTCTGAAACGATATCATAAACATTCATTCTAGGGTCTAAGGATAAATATGGGTTCTGGAAAACTGCTTGAACACTCTTTCTATAATCTTTTAGTTTTTTACTGCTTATCTGAGTGATATCGTATCCATCGAATAGTATCTGTCCGTGTGTAGGTCTTTCTAATAGTAGGAGGCACTTAGCTATGGTTGTCTTACCTGAACCAGACTCTCCTACAAGGCTTACTACCTCGCCTAGACCAATGTTAAACGTGACACCATCAACTGCTTTTACATATCCAACTATCTTACCAAATAAACCGGTCTTAACAGGGAAATACTTCTTTAAATCCTTTATTTTCATTAGCTCAGCCTTCATTTCTCCTCCTCCACGTATAGATGGCATGCAACTTTATGGTTTCTCGAATATTCTTTGAGTAAGGGTTTAACAACCCTACATACATCCATAACCTCACTACATCTATCTGAGAATATGCATCCTTTAAGCGGGTTTCTCAGATCTGGTACTGTTCCAGGAATATGCTTTAACTTTGAGTGTCTGATATGTGTTCTTGGGATGCATTCTATTAGACCTCTCGTGTATGGGTGTAATGGGTCGTTGACTGAGTCGCTTGTGCTTGCTTCTTCAACTATTTCTCCACCATACATTACTATGGTCCTATCTCCAACTTCTGTGGCCACACCTAGGTTGTGGGTTATAAACAGCATTGAGAGCCCAAGCTTCTTCTTTAAATTTAACAGTAGGTCTAATATTTGGGCTTGAAGAGTTACGTCAAGCATCGTTGTAGGCTCGTCAGCAATCAGCATCTTTGGATTAGTAGATAATGAGATGGCTATTACTACTCTTTGAAGCATCCCTCCACTTAGTTCATGCGGGTATGAGTTGAAGATCCTCTCAGGATCTGGGAGCTCCACCATTCTGAATGCTTCTAAAGCTTTTTCTCTAATCTTTCCTTTATCTCTTATTTGTAGATGGCTTCTTATCACATCAGAGATAACTTCGCCCACAGTGAATAAAGGATTAAGGGTAGCAGCAGGATCCTGGAAGACTATCATGATATTATCTATCTTTTTGTTTTTAGACTTCTCATTTAATAGATTCTTTCCCTTAAAGATGATCTTTCCACTACGTATGATAGCATTTTCTGGAAGAGCTCCTGCAATTGCTAATCCAATCGTAGACTTGCCTGAGCCTGATTCTCCAACTAAGCATACTACCTCGCCTTCATATATATTGAAAGATACGTTTCTTACAGCTTTTATAGAGCCTCCTATGATGATGTAATCAATTGATAAGTCTTCTATCTGGAGTAGAGGCTGACTATTCACTGCTTTACCCCCAGCCTCATCAATATCGTTCTCCTAATTCTTGGGTCTGCTGACTCTCTCAAAGCATCTGCAAGAAGATTGAAACCCACAACCGTTACAAGTATCGCTAAACCCGGGAAGAAAGCTATCCACCATGCATAGTTTATTGATTGCCAACCTTCGCTAACGAGTAAACCCCATTCAGGTGTTGGAGGCTTAACACCGACTCCTATAAAGCTTAAACCAGCAGCTTCAAGTATCGCCGAACCCATATCTAGAGCTGCTTGAACGAAGGTTGGAGTAAGAGCGTTTGGAATTATATGTTTAGTCATAATCTTGAAGCTTGGTAAGCCAGCTATCTTTGCAGAATCAATATATGGCATATTCTTAACAGTATTGGTTTGGACGTATACTAACCTCGAATACCATGGCCACCATGAGATTGCAAGTGCTACTATCAAGTTTAAAAGACCTCTTCCAAGAGTTGCTGCGAGAACTATCGCTAGTAAGAGTGGCGGGAAGGCTAGAAACATATCGGTAATCCTCATGAGTGTCGTCCCAACCCTACCTCCATAGTATCCCGCAACTACTCCCACGGGTACACCTATGATTAAAGACAACCCTATAACTCCTATAGCAATAATTAATGAGAAACTTGAGCCTAAGAGAACCCTACTAAATACGTCTCTACCTAGAGCGTCCGTTCCAAATAGGTGCTCAATACTTGGCGGTAGGAATCTTTTCTCTACATTGTATGTTAGACCCCAAGCATCCTCAGGGTATGGGACAGTCAATGGCGCTGATACTCCGATTATAATGAAGGATACTACGATAAGTAGGCTGACAAGTGAGATTGGTTTCTTAACTATTAAAGATAGTATTACTCTTTGCTCTCTAAATCTCTTCATAACCTCACCCTTGGATCTATCGCTGAGTGGATTACATCTACCAGTGTATTGATTATGCAGTAGAATATCGCGACTATTAATACGCATCCTATTACTGCTGGATAATCGAAACTAAGTAGCGACATAGCAGCATATAATCCGATCCCAGGCCATACAAACACCAGCTCAACCATGAATGCTCCGATGATCGTGTATCCAAATGATAGACCTATTGAGGCAATAACTGGGACAAGCGTGTTTCTCAGCGAGTACTTGAATAGTATAGTTCTTTGAGGGAGACCCCATGCAATTAAGCTTCTAATATGTGGCTCAGTTGAAACTTCCATCATGACAGCTCTAGTCATCCTAGCACTTAGACAGAAAGGATAGGATGCTAGAACTATGGCTGGAAGTATTATATGTCTTAGAGAATCGATGAAAACCATATAGTTTCCCTGCAGTATGCTATCTATAAGATAGAACCCTGTAATTTGTTTAAATCCAGTCACTATGACGACCCATTCATCTACTCTCTTAGCAGATGGAAGTATCCCAAGCCAGGTGCCGAAGATTAATTGAAGTATCAATGCAAGCCAGAATACAGGTATAGATGCGCCTACAACTGTTACTATCCTAGCTACATCGTCAATCCAAGTATACTTCTTGATCGCGGCTAATACTCCGAAAGGTACACCTATAATGAAAGCAACCGTAAACGCTATGATTATCAATTCTAATGTGGCTGTTAAACTAGAAAGCACGTCTACTAAAACTGGTGACCTAGTCCTCCACGATATACCCCAATTACCTAGGAAAAAGTCTTGTAGATAGAGAATAAACTGTATGTGTATTGGTTTATCTAGATGAAGCTGTTCCCTAGCTTTCTGTATCTGCTCAATAGTTGCATGCGGTCCAGCCCATAGGAGCTCAGGTCTAGCGGGAACAATTCTAGTAATGATAAAGGTTATGAGCAATACTCCGATAACTACGAGTATGAGAAGTATTAATCTCTTCGCAAGGTATTCCTTACTTATTGGCATGGATTCCCTCCTTGAGGAAAAAATGAGGAAAGTTTGTTGGCTGGCTTTGTTAGTTTCTACTTTTCAACTCTTAGTACTTGTGCAAAGATTACAGTCGGATAAGCTGGGTTGACAGCATTATCTAAGTTTCCTATGTATGCTCTCCCTACTCTTACATCGATCATATCCCATAGTGGAATAGCTGGAACATCTTCATATAGGATCTTCTGAGCCTGATAGTACAGTTCTAGAGCCTTCTTCTCATCTGTACCCTCCAGGGTGATAGCTTCTTCTATTATTTTCTCGAATTCTCGATTCTCGTAGTAGCATAGGTTGAATGACTTAGAACCGCTGTGGAACATGTTGTAGAGGAAATCAAATGGAGTGATATAAGTTGGCCACCAGTAGAAGATGAAGAGGTCTTGTGCTTTCTCTGGGTCTTCCCAGCCTGACTGTGCTAGAGCCCACTGCTCCTCCCAGCTCATAGGTCGGATATCCACCTTTATGCCTATCTTACTTAAGCTTGCAGCTATCAATTCCGAGGTTCTCTGCTCATATACATCTCCAGCAGTATATACTAGGACTAACGTCTTATCTATTCCACTTGGGTAGCCTGCTTCAGCTAGGAGTCTTCTAGCCTGTTCAAGGTCGTATTTATATCTGAAGTCATCGAAGTGTCCGAACATTCCTGTTGGAACGGGGCCACTTGCAATATTTGCTAGACCAGACCTTGCTACTTTAACTATGTCTTCATATGGTATAGCATGTGCTATAGCTCTCCTGACTAGAAGATTATCAAGCGGGCTCTTCTTCGTATTTATTAAGAGGAGTAGATTCTGGAAGCTTGGCTTAATAGTTACATGTAGATTAGGGTCAGCTTTCAGTCGATCAACATCTTCAAGTGGAACATACTCTGCGATATCTATGTCTCCCGAGACGACGAGTCTCTCTTGTGTTACAGCATCTTTAACTATCTTTACTATGAATACGTCTGGAGCCTTCGGGGAAGCCATCTCATAAGAAGCTAGCTTCCAGCCCCACCATTCTTCAAACTTCTCAAGTATAACTTCATTCTCAGGATCCCACTTGACGAGCTTGTACGGTCCGCTCCCTGCATCATTTCCTTGGTTAAACCATTCAGCAGTGTTGGGTGTCTTCGGGCTGAATATCCATGCACCATAAGATGAGGCAGCTATACTATCGAGTGGAGCAAGATACTTTAGAGTGAACGTTACAGTATAGTCATCTACTACTTCTATCTTGTCTACTGGATCCCATATGAAGGCTGCACCTTGACCAAGCTCCATAGTCCTCTCTATTGATGATTTAACAGCTTCAGCTGTAAACGGTGTTCCATCATGGAATACTACGCCTTTCCTAAGATGGAAAGTCCAGACGAGGCCGTCTTGGGAGACTTCCCATTTCTCTGCAAGTGCTGGTATAAACTTGTTCTCTAACGGGTTATACCACAGTAATGGTTCATATACTAGGCATAGCCATAGTATAGAGTTTGAGAACTCAGTACTAGGATCTGCAGTAGTCATCTCTGATAGTGAAGCATAAACGACTACTTTCTTTGCTGGGGTAGTCGGGGAAGTAACAGTGGTTACCGTTGGTGGAGTTGTGGTTGTATGAGTCGCGATAGGTGGTGCAGATGTCAGGATGAAGTAGAGACCTACAGCTACGACTATTACTACGACCGCTATAACTGCTACTAAGGATTTTGAGAGAGCTTTCCTATTCATGCTTTCACCTTTCATAAGATTTTGAGCATAGACTCTTATTAACTTTTCATAACAAGTCTTTCTCTCAATCAACTCTGTAAAGATATTTTCTACTATGTTTTAGACTTATTGAGGCTAAGGCTTCGGCTATTTTGAATGTTGTAATTGTCGGATCGATTACCGGAACCTTCAGCTCCTCTGATAACCATTCAGCTAGACCTATCATTCCACTACATCCCAATACTACTACCTCTGCATAATATTGTTCTACAGCTTTCCTAGCTTCATCTAGAAGCAGCTGTTTAGTTTTCTCTTCATCACTCCTCAGTTCAAGAACATGAATGGGTATTCCTGAAGCATATGCTAACCTATCTCTTACACCAAGTTTTAACGCTTTAAGATCATAAGAGGCCTTAGATTTTTCTCCTGTAGATATTACAGCGAATTTGTATCCTAAGTGGAGAGCAGTAATAATTGATGTTTCACCTATTCCGAGGACAAGTATGGATGTTTTCTCTCTAGCTGCTTCTAACCCTGGATCGTCAAAACAATTAATAACTACTGCATCGTATCCTTTATCCTCAGCTTCAACAACTTTCTCAATAACGTATGGGGCTGCTAAGACTACATCTAAATCAGACTCAATTGATTTAGGACCATTATCTAGATTTCCGATCGTTAATTCAGTGTCACTCCATGCTACCTGCTCCAAAGCCTTCTCGGTAATCTGATTCCATATGCTTGTTGAAACCGGGTTCAGAATGAATATACGCACCAAGTTTACCAAGGAAATATGAGGGTAAGCTTTATTTAAAAGATCACATAGTTTCCTAGAAGGTGTTCTATATGCTTGAGGTTAGTAGTATTGAGCAGGTAGAGGATTTTGTGAGAGGTGCAACGATTCTAGGAACTGGAGGTGGTGGAGACCCTGGTGAAGGGTTCAAACTATTGGAGAAAGTTTTGTCGGAGGGTAGAAAGATTAAACTTGTAAGCTTGTCAGAGATTGATAGAGATTCTATCATAGTTGTTCCATATTATGTTGGGACGATAGCTCCAGATGCTAAAACTAAGAAACCTGTAAAAATTGAAGAACCAATAAAGGTAGCTTTCAGAGAAATGGAGCATTTGCTGGGCGTGAAAATCTCCGCTGTCTTATCTTCCGAGCTAGGTGGGTTTAATGCTTCTCTAGCATTATATATGGGTGCATACATGGATTTACCAATCGTAGATGGCGACCTACTCGGTAGAGCCGCACCAGAACTACATCAATGTACTGTCCACATATTCGGTATCCCAATGTATCCATCAGTCATAGTTTCAGAGACTGGAAATAAAGTCATCGTATATGAGTATAGTGATATAGATGATTATGAAGCTATTGCCAGGTATCTCTCAGTCTTATCAGGAAGGTTTGTCGCAGTCGTAGACACCCCTCTAAAGATTGTAGATGCTGAGAAAGCAGTAATCAAAGAAACTATGAGTATGTGTTTGAGAATTGGTGAAGCAGTTAGGCTTGCTAGAATTCGCAAGATAGACCCCGTAGAAGAAGTGAGAAAAATACTGGATGGATGGAAGATTTTTGAAGGTATTGTTGAATCATATCAGTATAGAGATGAGAAGGGATTTCTTAGAGGTGAGGCATTAGTCAGAGGAGTTGGTAAGTGGAGTGGAAAGAAGCTTAAGACATGGATTATGAATGAGCATTTAATGGCATGGATAAATGATAAACCTATAGTTATGGCCCCAGACCTCATAATGTTCTTAGATGATGAAGGTGAGGGGATAACAAACTCCATCTTAAGAGAAGGTAGGAAGGTGAACGTTCTAGCTTCAAGAGCACCTAAGATATGGAGGACGAGGGATGGGTTAAAGTATTTTAGCCCAAGAAAGTTTGGGTTTGATATTGATTATGTACCCGTCGAGGAGCTCGTGGAGGATGTACCATGAATATACTCGTGATAAACCCTATAGGTGATGATAGCTGGAATGAAAGCGATAAAAAATTCTTCTTGAGCGTTGCTTCTCCTACAACAACAGTAAAAGTCTTAAGCTTAGATAAAGGACCGCCAAGCGTTGAGACTATAAGAGATTATGAGATTGTGAAGCCTCTCGTGATAGATCTAGCATTAAAGAGTCATATAAAATATGATGGGTTAATCGTTAACTGTTTCCTAGACCCTGGAGTTGATGAATTAAAAAAGCTCATCGATAAACCTGTAGTAGGTCCTGGAGAAGCCTCACTAGCTTTTGGAAGCATCATCAGAGGAAGGCTAGGCATAGTTAGTATTGAGAGTGAGGCTCTCAGATTGATAGAAGAGAGATGTAACATGCTTGGATATGGGGGAGTAGTCACTTCTATTAGAGGTATTAAGACTCATGTCGTTGACCTCGCAAAAGATTGGGAGAAGGTAAAGATGGAGTTGATAGTAGAATCTAGAAAAGCTATCGAGGATGGTGCGGAAGTAATTATTCTTGGATGCACAGGGTTAGCAGGTTTAGGTAGGATAGTTTCAGAAACTATCAATAAACCTGTAGTTGATCCAGCTGCTGCAGCTCTCAAGATGGTTGAGAGCCTGGTATCTCTAGGGTTGAGAAGAGGGCGATGAACAGATGAGTAGAAATGAGTTATCAATGGAGTTGATGTCTGCAGCTTATAAGCTTGTAAGAGACGTCCTCAAGGTTGAAAAGGGAGAGAACGTAGTTGTAACGATTGATACCGCGGGTGATTGGAGGGTTGCTGAAGCTGTTGCTGAGGCCACATACATAGTTGGTGGGAAGCCTCTAGTCTTATGGTACCCTTCTCCACCAGCTGTAGGCAGAGCTGCAGA
>CAZKRR010000057.1:0-8820 GCA_964555135.1 uncultured Nitrososphaeria archaeon | reverse complement strand
TAGGTATTGCCCGCGCACTAATCCTTAAACCTGAATATATAGTCGCTGATGAACCTGTCTCAATGATAGACGCATCTAGTAGGGCAGAGATACTATACCTTCTGAAGGAACTCCAAGAAAAATATAGGATCTCATTCCTCTATATTACCCATGATATTGCTACAGCTAAACACTTCAGCGATAAGATAGCAGTAATGTATCTTGGAAAAATAGTTGAACTAGCTGAAGCCCGCGAGCTAGTCAGAAACCCCCTACACCCATACACAAAAGGATTGATAGAAGCAGTACCAGAACCAGACCCATCCAATAGACTAAGAGAAAGAAAAGTTATACTAGGTGAGCCTCCAAGCCCAGTTAATCCTCCTAGTGGATGTAGGTTCCACCCAAGATGCCCATATAGATTCGAGCCATGCGATAAAAATGAGCCAGAATTAAAAGAAGCAAAAACAAACCACCATGTTGCATGCTATCTATACTAGGCCCCCTTCAAGAAAAGCTTACTAAATCCAAGAACACGGCAACCCTGCAGTAACTAGATAATTTCTAATACCTCTACAACTACATATCTTCTAGCAGCATCTGCCAATACCTGGTCTGCAATGTACAGAGTAGCTTTGGTAATCTTCGCAGCAGCAACATAGAGTGCGTCATAGAAAGTTGTATTCTCTTCTGAGAATACAATCTTTAAAGCATTCTAGGAAAGCTCTTTGGTCATAAGAATGTTAAAACGTTGATAAACTTCTATCAAGTCAGCTAATGCTTTCTCTGCTTCTTGAAGCCTAATGTCTTCATGAATTTTCACATGTTTCTATATAGCATTACAAGATTCCGCTCACTTAAAACTAACTTAACTAGTATACTTGAGTCGCAGATTAAGCTCATCCAACACGATCCTCTCTAATTAATCTAGTGGAATCTAATCCATTTCTCTAGCTTCAACTTCCCTCTCAATCTCATCTATAAGCTGTAAAATCTCTAATTGCTTAACTCTTGCTTCTACGAACTTTTTTAGCCTCATCACTCTATCCTATCTTGAACATTGTCATCCTTGACTTCAGATACTTAGGTAGATGAATTGTAAACATTTCTGACATACGTATCTATCACAAAATGTAGCTAATATAAACATTGCATAAGCTAATCTATCCAGAATATCTTGAGTAACCTTTTTTAAGAATATTACATTACAGTGTAGGAAGTAGAAGGAACCCTTCCTGTCTCATCTATATGTAAATGAGAAAGAGAAATGCTAATAATATCCTTTTTACCTAGGAAGAAACTATTAATAAATGTGTAAACATAACTAGCATCTGTGAGCGGATCCCTAACACTACTCTTAATTATGCTTATTTCAATATTCATAGCAAGTACTTTCTATTTCATCTTAATCTACTATAATACATCAAGACGCTTTGAAAAGAAAGTAGAGAAGCAGCCAACCAAACAGGGGCTTGATCCACAAACAATAGAAAGATTAAAGAATACATTAATAGGCAAAGAAGAAATACAGAATCTTGAAGAAATAATTCATAGATTGAGGAGGCTGAGAAAGGAAGCAGAGGAGATCCTAAATGATTCAAGAAGAAGTTAAGAAAGCTAGAGAGAAAGCTATCTTAAAAGCTCTAGAGTATATTGAAGATGGCATGATAATAGGGTATGGCACAGGCTCGACTATGGCTCAATGTATAGGTTACGTAAGGAAATTAATCCAAGACAAGAAAATGAGAGTATTATTTATCCCTACATCATTCCAGTCTCGGCAGCTGCTTTTAGAGAATAACCTTCCAGTAACAAGTTTATATGAGTGCCCTGAACCTGACCTGATGATTGATAGCTTCGACCAAACAGATAGAGAGGGAAATGTTATCAAAGGAGGTGGAGGAGCAATGCTAATGGAGAAAGTAGTTACCCAGGCATCTAGAAAAGTAATATTCATAGGGGATTATGTTAAACTAGTAGAAAAATTAAGTAGACCAGTACCAATTGAGATTCTTGAAAAAGCATATCCACATGTTAAGAAAATGCTTACAAAAACTGGGTTCAAACTAACATTGAGGGAGTCGGCTGGAAAGATGGGGCCGCTCATAAGTGATAATGGAAACCTCCTAGGAGATGTAGATGCAGGAGTAATAGGAGACCCAGAAAAACTAGATAAACTCCTAAGATCTATAGCGGGGATAATCGAGACAGGCTTATTCCCAAAGCTAGCTGACAAGATAATCATTGGATATATAGATGGCGGCATAGAAGAAATAAGTGTAGATAGAAGGAAGATTTAAGGCATGATACCCCATAAGAAAAATACTAGATATATAAAAATGAAAATTAATTATAAAGTAAGCTAGACCGCTTACCTATACATCTACTTCACACCCTTACATAGTAAGTAGTATTTTTAGATTTATTAGGAGGATAGAATAATTCATATACAGAACAGGTCGAACTATTATCTAGATATGAGCTTGATGTGGAGCATTGTCCTGAGTGGATAACTGAGGTGCTTGCTCTTGGCTACTTTAAGAGTTGCAGTTTTAGATAGGGAGAAGTGTGATTCACGTAAGTGTGGGATACCATGTATTAGGTTCTGCCCTCCTGTAAGAAATGAGATTGAAGCTGTAAAGATGAGTGGAGATGGGTACCCAATCATAGTTGAACCACTCTGTATTGGATGCGGTATATGTGCTAATAAATGCCCCTTCAATGCTATCTCCATCGTTAATCTTCCACAAGAGTTAGCCGAGGATCTCGTACATCAATATGGGGTTAATGCTTTCAGACTCTACAGACTCCCACATCTTGAAAGAAAAACGATAATAGGGTTGATAGGGAAGAATGGAATCGGCAAGACTACTGCAACCCAGATACTCGCAGGGCAGATTAAACCTAACCTAGGAAGACTGGATTCCCCCCAGGCTGATTTAATGGAAGTTGCACGATACTTTAGAGGATCACTAATACAAGAGTATCTTACTCTTCTCTCTCAAGGCATGGTCAAGGTAAGCTATAAACCCCAATACATAGATAAAATACCTAAAGTTGTTAAAGGGAAAGTTGGAGAACTTCTAAGGAAAGTTGTATCTCCAGGTAAGCTATATGAGATAATTGAATTGTTTGAACTATCCCATCTTCTAGATAGAGATGTATCTGTTTTAAGTGGAGGAGAGCTCCAAAGACTTGCAATCGCAGCCTGCATTGGAAGAGACGCGGACACATTCTTGATTGACGAGCCGAGTGCTTATTTAGATATAAAGCAGAGATTCAGGATGGCTTCGGTTATTAGATCGTCATGTAACGAAGATTCTAGAATTCTCGTAGTAGACCACGACCTAGCAGTCTTAGATTACCTAGCCGATAAGATATTCGTATTGTATGGAAAACCATCTGTATATGGTATTGTTTCCGGACCATTTAATATTAGAGAGGGCATAAACATATTCCTTCAAGGATATATTCCTTCGGAGAATGTTAAGTTTAGACGGGACAAGATAATCTTTCAAGTCAGACCACCTTCCTCGGAATTTGAGGCAGAAGGTTCCGAGCCTCTACACTGGCCTAATATGTTTAAGACGTATGGTGATTTTAGACTTGAAGTTAGAGAAGGTAAAGCATATAGAGGTGAAGTAGTAGGTATAGTAGGAGCGAACGGTATAGGAAAGACTACATTCATAAAGCTACTTGCGGGACTAGAAGAAAGTGATGAAGGCTTCAAACTCTCATACAAGTCTATAAGCTACAAACCCCAGTATCCAGTACCTAGAGATATAATTGTTGAACAAGCTTTAAGGGAAGCTGCAGGAAAATACTTCGACTCTGACCTTTATAGAGAAGAAATCATAGAGCCTCTTAGACTAGATGAAATACTTGATAGAAGTCTTCTCGAGCTTAGTGGTGGAGAGCTCCAGAAAGTAGTAATCGCTGAAGCATTATCTAGAGATGCTGAAGTATATCTCCTCGATGAGCCTAGTGCCTACTTAGATGTTGAAGAAAGATATGCTATATCAAAGATATTAAAGAGGGTCACGAGGGAAAAGAAAGCATATACATTCCTGGTTGAGCATGACCTTATGGTTCTAGACTTTTCATCAAGTAAGTTGATGGTTTTCACAGGAGAACCTGGAAGACATGGAATAGCTAATCCGCCAGTAGACCTACATACGGGATTCAACCAATTCCTCAAAGAAATGAATATAACTTTTAGGAGAGACCCTGAAACAGGTAGACCTAGAGCTAATAAGCCAGGCTCCCAGCTAGACAAAATACAGAAAGAGATAGGAGAATACTACTACCTAGCAGCATAGCTGTTGTTAAAAGACACGGATTACCTTTCTGGGTTAACTGTTTTTATTCAATTATCTTCAGTATTTCTGTTACATCGTTGAGATAGAAGTCTGGTTCACCTTTTCTTGAGTAAACAAGCGCTGTAAGCATGCCGAGTTCTTTAGCAGGCTTGACTTCAACTTCCCATCTATCCCCTACGTACAGTATCTTGTTAAACGGTATCTCGAGTAGTCTCGATAAGAGCACATATCCATTTTTCAGAGGCTTTGGATCCGCATCATCACTTGTAACTATAACATCAAAGTCGCTAATTGAGAGGTTGATTGCTTTGATGACTTTTAAGAATAATCTTTTACCAGAATTCGTGTGGCATCCAATCTTCACTTTTTTCTCTCTAAGCTTTGATAAGAGATTCTTAACTTCTAGTCTGGGCTTAATGTATATGGATGGTTCAACTCTTTCAGCCAAGAGTTCGTAGAATCTTTTTCTATCTATGCCCATGGCCTCAACACTTAAACTAACAGTCTTCAGATTCTTCTTTAGGGATTCAAGCCTCATACCTGCTTCACGATAATCTATCCCCAATATCTCTCCGAGAACCATATAGATAGATTCTTTAAGGTATTTTTCATATTCAGCAGACTTATAGAGCGTCCCATCAACGTCGAAGACTACTGCATCAACTCTTACCATGCAATATAAATTATGAAGTACTCCTACTTTATATTTACGCAACTCCATAATTATCTCTATATCAAAGTATTATTGCATCTTGCTGTAACTCAGTTAAGTGGATATTTATCAGGGAGTTTTGATAACTAGATATGAGGGTTAGCATGAATGTAGAAGCTGCTGTTACTGGCATGGACCCTATAATGAGAGCAATAGTAACTATTAGTGTACTAGTCTTCTTCGCAAAAGTTCTAGCAGGTGTTTTTTCAAGCTTTAAGCTGCCTCCAATTATCGGTGAACTGATGGCAGGGATCCTGCTTGGTCCTTCAATGCTCGGTACAGCTATAATTATCTTTAGAGAGCCACTGGTAGTCTTGAATGAATTCGTTGATGCATTTGCAGAGATAGGTGCGATAATGATTTTATTCTCTGCTGGGTTAGAGATGGGTGCTACTAGTTTGAGGAAAGCTGGGTTATGGGCTTTCATTGTAGCATCCGGTGGAGCACTCTTACCATTCATTGGAGGATATTATCTCTTTACATGGTTAGGTTACGCTCAAGGTTCTGCTTTAATGATTGGTGCGATAATGGTTGCAACGAGCCTAGCTATCACAGTTCGAGTCATGGAAGATTTTGGAACATTACCTACAGAAGAGGGGGTATTATTAGTGAATGCGGCGGTAGTAGATGATGTACTCGGAGTTGCAATTCTTGCAATAGTTTCTTCAGCATTATCAGAACAGGGTGGGCGCCTAAACTTAATGAGCGCTCTGAGGACAACTTCAATATTCTTCATTATATGGCTTCTCATGCTTCTCATAGGAGTCTACATGATTCCAAGATTTATTGAACGTGCATCATTAATAAGAGCTGAAGGGGCCGTTGAAGCAGCTGCGATAGGCTCAGCATTCATATTATCTGCAATAGCTGCAGGTCTAGGGCTTTCACCAATCATAGGATCGTATGTTGCAGGATTATCTGTTGCTGAATCTAAAGCACTAGTTAGAGTTAAAGATTTTGTTAAACATCTGAACCAAGTGTTTAGCCCACTCTTCTTTACAGTCATAGGTGCAAGAATGGATGTAACAGTATTTAACGAGAGTGTATTGTTTGGTCTACTAATTCTCACTGGGGTTGCATTTGCTACAAAATTTCTAGGTTCAGCTCTTACTGCATTACCTAAGCTTAGAAGCTGGGATAAGAGTATAAGGCTAGGGGTGGGGATGGCTCCTAGAGGTGAGCTTGGATTAGTCATAGCAAGCCTGGGGCTTAGCAGGGGATTGATAGACCAGCCTATCTATATTCAAGCAGTTGGAATGATTATCTTAACATCATTTATCACACCCATCATTCTCTCAAGACTATATAGAGAGGCTAGCTAACTTTACTGATAAACTTAAATAAAAAACATTCACTCTATTCTCTACATGAAACTAGCTCTAAGAGCAGTCATCTTCTATCTCATGATCATCTTGGGATTAGTTGTTCTCGTAACAGGATTAATTCTATACGTTTGGCCTAGGGGGCCGCAATCAGGTAGGATAGAATTGCTTAGTTTAAGAAAAGATGATTGGAGAGACTTCCATATGCAAACATCAATAATCTTAATCTTCATCTCAATCATTCACATACTTGAAAATAGGAATTGTGTAAAAGCATATGTTAAGACTACTCTCGGAGGGTCAGCTTGATAGCTTTACTTAACTCTAAAAATAGCTAATGCCTCCGATGTACTTGGGAGTATTGAGATAGAAGCTCCAGAAGCATAGAGAGATGCCCCATCAATAGTCGAAGGCACCTAGAAACCCAGTAGTTTATTCTTCCCTACCGATTACTTCACAGACTTTCTTTAAATTATCAAATAGTAGTGGACCGTAATGGGTTAAAGTATTTGGGGGGAGAATGTATATTTTTTTCTTTCTTACCGCATCCAGGTTGCTCCATCCACGTTTATTAAGCATCTCGATTATTCCTTCATGAACCTGCTTACCACTGTATCCCAACTCATATATTATCAAGTCTGGATTAGCTCTAGCTACTACATCAAATTCAGGCTCGAAATATGCTTTCTGAACATTCATGAATATGTTCTTTAATCCTAAATGGTGTAGTGCGGAAGTTATATAAGCTGCTGAACCAATGGTTACTGGTCCACCTAAATCTACCTCGAAATATACTGTTGCAGAGAATTTATTCTTAATATCATTTAGGAGTTTGTTGCATCTATCTATAACATTGTATGCATTCTCCATCATATTTAGCAGGACACCGATGATAATAATATTCTCAAATATACCGTAGAGTGAGGATGGTACTTGAGTTGGGAATACATTAAATCCTTTATTCTTCAATTCATATGTTAACGCTCTCTGCACCCCGGTTGTTGTTAAGATTAGGTTAGGATTAATCTCGTATAATATGCTGTATATTGCTTTTGTATATGTGCCAGCTTTAGGCTTATTCTTCGCTTCAGGTGGATAATCACAGTAAACACTAACACCGTAAACATACTTCCATGCACCGATCTGGTAGAGTATATCAGTAATTGATGGAGCTAAACTAACTATTCTAGGCTCACTAGGAATCTCAACATAATCATTAATGAGCTCATTAAACAACTTAATGGGAGAGCTCATCCTATCACCATACCGTCTGTATCCTTCAGCCCTAAAAGTATATTGAAGTAGCTGTTTATCTCATCGTTGAACAGTATCAGTTTTGATGGGCTCACATATTGTGTTATGTCTTTGGTGTTGGTGGTGAAGATTATGCCTTGGTTGAGCTTATGCTTCCACTCCCCGTGAACAGCAGCATCAAGCATGTATACATGGAGGTTTATGTTTCTCTTTCTGAGGCATCGGGCTGCATCTACCTTCCCCCTTGCATAGAGTAATACTGCTTGGTATCCTGTCATATACAGTACATTAGAATTATACTTTGGTGGCGGGACGTATGAGAGAGATGATAGAGATACAGTATCCACCATACACAAGCATCCATAGTTACGGGGATACAACAGATCCATAAACCATCACCTTAAAGGATCTCAAATGTTCTAAAAAACTCTCACAACCAGATTCATTCACATCTAAACCGTTTTCTATGAGGATTCCTTGGATTCTAAGCTCTGGATACCTGCCTTCTTTAATGAAAAAGTCCAGATCTTTCTCGACTATTAATTGTAAAGCTTTCTTTGCTGATTCTAAATCCCTATACCAGATTGTGTGGATTTCTAGCTCACTTCTACTATAGCCCATCGGCCAGCTACCTCTATTTTCATTTTGGAAAGAATTAATCATGAGCTGTCATGAAAACGCGGAAGAATAATTTAATACTCTTCTTAAGATATTAACTAAAGAAGAGAAAGTATTGTTTGAATATCCTTATCTGAACCATTACAACCTGCTTTCACTTTCAAAGATATTTTAAGATTTACTCAAAGCCCCATGATACATGAGTTAACTTTTTATCTCTACTACAAATAATATCATAATAGGTGTATATTGGGAGTGGGATTGTTTAATGAGAAAGCTCTCGATGAGATAGAAGATAGAATTAGAAAATGGGAGAAGACCACTTTAGTTAAGAGTTTAGAGAAGTTTAAAGAGAGGATGAAAGAGTTTACAACATTATCGGGTATCAGGGTTAAGACAGTTTATACTCCGATCGATATAAGTAATATGGAATATTTTGAGAAGATTGGGCTTCCCGGAGAGTATCCTTTCACTAGAGGAATTCATGCAACGATGTATAGAGGTAGGCTCTGGACTATGAGAATGTTCTCAGGATATGGCTCTCCAGAAGATACAAATAGAAGGCTAAAATACTTGATAGCTCACGGAGAGACAGGGTTAAGTCTTGCTTTCGATT
>CAZKRR010000056.1:0-8963 GCA_964555135.1 uncultured Nitrososphaeria archaeon | reverse complement strand
ATCTTAAGGTAGTCCCAGAATTCTCAGCATTTACTACATCATCAGGTAAACATAGTTTTCCACCACTAATTAGAATACAGTTTTCTTTTTCTTCAATAATCTCTGCTCCAAATTGTTTACATGCTCTTAGGGTTGCCTGAGTGTCACTTGAAATTAGGGGATTCTTAATTGTGCTGTCACCACTGGTTATAAGAGAGATAGCGTAAACTCTATGAGTATAACTTTTGCTTGGTGGTGCATTAACCTTACCGCTTATAACTGAAGGAGCAATGTATAATCTATCCAAGCCCTCTTCTTGTTAATGATTACAGCTTAGCTTGAATATATATCCATCTTCTTTTTATCTAATGACTTCTGCCATCTTATACTTGGATCTAGCAGTTAAGCGCTATCTTATCTAGAAGTATTTTTACGATTATTCTCATGATGAGACTCCAAGATATAAAAGTTTATCTTAAGGAATGCTCGGTTGAAGTTATGTCTGCTGCTGAGCCTCTTATAGGTGGAGAGTTTTATCATGTTAGAGTGAAGCCTGGAGATGTTGCTGAGTATGTTTTACTTCCAGGAGACCCTGATAGAGTATTGAAGATCGCTAAGTATTGGGATGAGGGTAGAGAAGTTTCTTTCCATAGAGAGTTTAGAGTTTGGACAGGTAAAGTTAACGGTAAACCCATCTCTGCATGCTCAACAGGTATAGGTGCACCGTCTACTGCTATAGCTATCGAGGAACTTGCTAGAGCAGGCTGTAAAACATTTATTAGAGTTGGAAGCACAGGTGCTATCCAGAAGGGTATAGATCTAGGAGACCTCATAATATCTATAGCTGCTGTGAGACTTGAGGGGACATCTAGACAGTATGTAATTGATGGGTATCCAGCTTCCGCAGATTATGAAGTTGTACTAGCATTAATCCAGGCAGCTGAAAATCTTGGGTTAAAATATCATCTAGGCATATCGGCTTCTACTGACAGCTTCTATGTTGGGCAGGGTAGGAAAGGGTTCAAAGAATATACTTGGAGTTTTTCGGAGAAGATACTGAGCGATCTTCAATCAATGAATGTATTAAACTTTGAGATGGAGTCATCGGTAATCTTTACGCTAGCCTCAATATACGGGTTACGTGCAGGATCCGTGTGTGCAGTATTCGCGAATAGGATTGAAGATAGATTCGGGATGGTAGGTGAAGAGGATGCGATCAAGACAGCCATCGAAGCAGTAAAGATTCTATATGAATGGGATGAATTAAAAAATATCCACGGCAAAAAATACTTCTACCCAGACCTATTAAAGATTAGACGCTAAGTTATGATTGAGATGTTGCTTCCTAGGCAGCATCTATCTAAAAAAATATAATAATAAGCTTACGAATCTCTCTTAGGAATAGAGAGGTATTGAGAACTTGAGCCGCGACATCTTAATCGGTATAATAATACTCATTTTATCATTAGTAGGGATAGTAACTTATAATTGGCTGCTATTCTTCACTGAGTGGAGTTTGATGATACTAAAGATAACTGCATTCATTGCTGTCACAGGTATTCTTGCAATATTTGCTTGGATTGGATATACATTAGCCACTACTCCACCTCCTAAGCCGATAGAAGAGATCGAAAAAGAATTGGAAAAAGAGCTAAAAACTGAAGAAGAGAAAAAGTAAGCTAACAAGAACTTAGAATACTCTAAAACTTAATTTTTACCTTTATCTTACTGGTAAGTATGAAGATAACATTTAGGACATCAACTGGTAGATCAGCTCATCTAGAAGTAAGCAGATTAAATCCTTATGTTCTCACAGGCGGTTCACCTAGTAGAATTAAGAAGGTTGCTGAATTTTTAGAGAAGCCAGAAGTCTTCGTGGGAGAGAGAGGTCACGTAGTAGTTAATGGGTTTCATAACGGTTTAGGGATTTCAGCTATCTCAACTGGAATGGGGCCCTCAAGTGTAATGATAATTCTTCCCGAGATCATCGAAGCTGTGGAAGATGACTTCATGGTTATCCTTAGGCTTGGAACATCTGGTTCTCTTCAACAGTATGTTAAGAGGGGGCACATCCATATTCCAACATCATGTGTAAGAGATGAGGGAGCAACCACAGCTGTAATAGGCTTAGAGTATCCGGCAATTTCAAGTATAGAGTTAATACCTCTATTATTGAAAGCCGCTGAAGAAAATGAGTATATTCTTGGAAGAAATCTCTGGATAGGACCAGTCCATACAAAAGACGATTTATACTTTAGAGAGAGACCAGGCTTCTCTCCTAGGAGGTTAGAGCTTGAAGAGAGGATCAAGTCTTTTGTTGAAATGGGTGTAATCTCAAGTGAAATGGAGTTTTCAGCATACTGTATACTAAGAGACTATTATGAGAAGTACCTTGACAAAAGAATATTTACTGGATGCGTTCTAGCAGTAGTAAGCGATTATTCTGAAGAAGGATTGATCGATACAAGCGGAGTAGACTCTTCTAAGATTGATTATCAGTTGATAAAGATAGGCTTAGAGACATTCAGCATATTCAGAAAATTGAAGCAGAAAGAAACAGTAAACATAGATAATGTTTACAATCTTCTTCTTTCATTAAATCCTCGAAGTAGCTACATCTCTAGAATGAAAGATGAGTCGGCTTCTAACTAGAATCTACAATACATTTAAGAGTAGAAGCTGATCTAAGGCTTCTGAGAATAATTGTTAAGTCTGATTCTCGTTTTTGATGGGCTCACATATTGTGTTATGTCTTTGGTGTTGGTGGTGAAGATTATGCCTTGGTTGAGCTTATGCTTCCACTCCCCGTGAACAGCAGCATCAAGCATGTATACATGGAGGTTTATGTTTCTCTTTCTGAGGCATCGGGCTGCATCTACCTTCCCCCTTGCATAGAGTAATACTGCTTGGTATCCTGTCATATACAGTACATTAGAATTATACTTTGGTGGCGGGACGTATGAGAGAGATGATAGAGATACAGTATCCACCATACACAAGCATCCATAGTTACGGGAATACAACAGACCCATAAACCATCATAGCAGGCAATAAAATATTCCTGAAATATTCTTCATCACGCTATACCTCCTCTTTCACAATCCTGAACCTCCAGACCTCTACACTATGTACCCCCTCTCTGGCAGAACTCCACAAGATAATCAATTAGCTACAGACATTTACATCAATATGAAGAGATGGAGAGATAAATAGGGGGTCTAGAAGAATTCATAGAGGTCATCAATTCTCTACCACGAAGGAAAGCATTATTCAAGTTACAGTCAAGGATGCTAAAGATGTTTAGGAAAGCATATTTTCCAACAAACATCCAGATGGTCAACGACCCTACTGGCCGATGAGCAGTAAAAGCTGCGAGGCTAGTAGGGTCTTAATACTCTTCCCCGAGATAGGTAAGGACCTCTTAGCCACCCCCACAGCTACTATAACTCATCGGCTAACCATCTTCCTATATTTTTTAGTTTCTCCATAGAGATTCTAGTTGAATAGGTTCAGAGACTACTTCTATTTTAGGGTCTTGTTCAAGTCCTAGAGCATCTTCCCATGACACATGGATGTCTGGGTAAGTTAATCTAACGATATAATACCCAGCAATCTTGAGAGATAATGCTAGCCAAGGGGGAGATAACTAACTTGTTATTGTTATTTGAAATTTTTATTAAAGGTATCGTTATACCTTCTCTTGCTATTAGAAGATAGACTAAATCACAATCTTCATCAATCATCTTCTTAACCCTACTGATGAAGTTCCTAATTTTAGGTAGACTTACAACCAGCAATCCTATGACTCCTGTTAAACCTACCAGCAATGCCCAGAAAACATCACTTCTCCTAGCAACATACTCTCTTAAACCATTCTTTACATATTCTTCTAAATCCATGAACCTATCATGCTTGAAGATCTTCTTGCCATCAATATTCCTATATACATACCTAGAATGTATCAATAATATCCTAGATTTACATCCGGGAGAACAATCATAAGATATCTCCAAGCTATTTGACTTAATATCTCTCTTTACAACCTCTATTATTAGTTTCATGATGTTCCTCCTATTGGCCAGGGTTATAAGTTCTTCTAGGTACATCTATTGGTAGATGATTATAGAGGATTTTAAAGTTTCTCTTTAAGATTGAGACCTGCCTTCATTAAAGTGGTTAGTAAGATGTTCCCTAAAACTACTATTGAAATTAGAGATCCTGTAAAGATGGATAGCCAGAAAGCAGGTAAGCCCGGTAGAATGAAGATATAAATACTATAGTATTCTGGAGAGCCAAAGATATACCATAGATAGCTTCCTACAATTATTGATATCAATATTGATTGAAGAATCGTAGTAGCTATAATAATTCTTTTAGTATGTTTTAAACAGATCTTCCATCCAATATAGCATGCTATGAAGTTCGCAAAAGAACCACCTACAACATCCAACATTGTCCATCCACCGAAGAATACTTGACCAGCTACAAAATTTGATACTGCACATCCTATAGTTAACCCTGCTATAGCTGTCCAACCGTAGATGATACTTAAAGGTATTAATGCATCAGCAAATCTTATTTGAAGAGGTAGAAAACTTATTGGCGCTAAACCGACTACTAATACAGCGTATACAGCAGCGAACATGGATGTTAAAACTATCTTCTTCATAGTATACTTTCAACTAGATGCGCGGGCTTGGTAAAAAATTTTTGGCAGCTCTGACCAAGCTACTTCTCTGAGTTGAGTGTTATTTAATGGCTCAGATGAGAGGAGGTTCTGTCACAGCTCCAACCCCGCTCCTATGCGACGTTCATTCATCACAGCCACATACGATCTCTGAACAACCAATATTTTGACTTTATCATTTATTCTAAAAATCAGTGGATGACTTAGTCAGAACAGAGTTATTAAATTAAATCTATATTCTTGAGCGTTTAATATTGTTAGGGGCAATGGTATTAGAGAGTTTACCAAATTATCTCAAGATAAAGGTATGGAGGTATAATTTAAGAGTAGAGATAAGTGACGTTGTATTTGATAACTTTCTAATAGGCTATATTCCTAGGCTCAGGATGAAACTTTCTGAAGCGGATGTAAAGTATGAAGAACATCTCAAGAAGATCAATCAAAACTATGGAGTGGAGATTAGTGAAGAATATGTCTGGACCTTGCCTGAGCCTGCTGTACTAACAATCTCTAAACAAGAAATGGAAAAAATACCTGAAAGAATTTTGAGAAAGCTAGTAGAAAACTCTATAATAATAAGATACAATAACAAATTGTACAAACTGGTTCTAGAATATCCATGCGGCTAACAATGACAATCCCCAAATAATAGATAGTAGTAAAATGTTGAAGAAATGGGGAAGAACCATGAATGTGTTAAGGTGATGTTTTAAGAGACATTATATCAGCATTATTTAATAGGTTAGAGGATAGATATGTAGAAGTATGGCTCATGTTTAGGATTAACACCGGTTTGTAGAGTCTTACAAGAATTTCAGAGGCCGTAGAAGATGGGACTGCTGTAAATGTTCTTAGTATTTATATTTAAATGCCACTGTCTTCATTAGAAGATAATGAATTGAAGATGGAGGAATCCATGGTCTTAAAGGTGGAACGGGAGATAATTCTGCGAGAAAAAGATAGAACAGTCAAAGGTAAGATACTCTCATCTAGAGATGGATGTAAGACTCTAAATGCTAAGAATATTCTCAGACATGAAATACTTGGGTTAAAGGTTATAGCTAGAGGAGTAAAGCTGAGGGTAGAACATTCGGGAGAAGTCGTAGGAGAAACAATGAAGACAATCAAACTACTAAAGGAGAATGGTAAGATAATCAGTCTAATTAAAGATGCGTATATATTTGAGTTTACGCTGCCGAATAACGAAAGAGTACGTGTTGAGGGAGGAGCTCTAATAGGTAGACCTGAAGATAGATTAAAGAAGAAGGTGAGGAGATGGTAACGAAAAATATCGGGATACCTGTAAAGCTTCCTACAAGAGAATGTAGTGATCCCGAATGCCCGTTCCACGGTCACCTCAAGGTTAGAGGAATAATCTTGACGGGAACAGTATACAAAAGGAAGATGAATAAAACAGTAATAGTGAGACGTGAATACCTTCACTACATTAGAAAATATAAGAGATATGAAAGAAGAAGAAGTAATATCCCAGCGCATCTACCCGCGTGCATAGAAGTAAAAGAAGGAGATAAGGTAAAGATTGCTGAATGTAGACCAATAAGTAAGACAGTTAGTTTTGTAGTAATAGAAAAACTATAGAATAAAAAGCTAGCAGAAAAATCCAAGCTCTCTTATTAGTTTAAAGTCTTTTCATGTAGATAGATTTTTAAGTAATTCATAGTTATATAATAGATAGATGCCGTTAGTCGGTTAGAGGTGTAGTGAATGTCTAAGAAGAGTAGAGCAGTAGCCGCCGTAGGGATTCTTGAGAGGAGGCCAAACATACCTAGAACTATAAACGTAGGATCAGAAATAACATGTGCAGATAATTCTGGAGCACAAGTATTAAAGATTGTGCAGGTACATGGTATAAAGACCAGGCTTAGACAACACCCATCTGCTGGAGTAGGAGACCTAGTATCTGTAACGGTAAAGAAGGGGCCGATAGACCTTAGGAAGAAAGTAATGCACGCAGTCATAATTAGACAGAAGAAACCATATAGAAGACCTGATGGAACATGGATCTGTTTTGAAGATACAGCAGCAGTACTTGTAACACCTGAAGGAGATGTAAAAGCAACAGAGATTAAAGGTCCAGTAGCAAGAGAAGCTGCAGAAAGATGGCCTAGAGTCGCGAACATCGCAGGTATGATCATCTAAATTACGTACTCTATAGAACAGATATTAAAACCGAGGAAAATAGGAAGAATACGTAACTGCAGAGAGATGATCTATAATCTCCTGACTCTCTGATAATCTTTAAATCTTTCATGCAGTATATAGGCTATGTCTAGGCTTCCTTCAACTTTCACTTTACCGAAGAAGAATGCTTTAACAGGGTCTAACTCTCCTTTTAGCAGTTTCACGAGATTCTCACTATTACTTATGATAATACTTTCTGGCTGACCCTCAAATTTATCCAATATTCTTAATCCATTCCCACCTATCTCTACATAATATACTGATCCATCATCCGTGGCCCTCAATTCTATCACTAAAGATTCAGATGGAAGAATTTTCTTAGTAACGTAATCTGAGTTCACATCTTCAACAATCTTCTTTAAGATAGATAGTAGCTCGGAGATCATCATTACATATCCTGCTCTAGCAATATTAAAGTGTAAGAAAGAATATTAAAGAATAAAAAGATTTAGAAGGAGGGGCTGGTTTGGCAGTCCCGGCCACCTATATATAAGTTTGAGCAGTCCTGCTTCGAGCCTTTTACGCTTGCCAGCGACTATTAATATTACCGTACAGGTCTTGCCAGGGCTTATACCTTAGCCACTCCAGCAAGACCCGCCTGCTTCCTTGCCTCAATCACTGTCTTCAGAATCTTCCTGAGATCTCGATCTCCGAGACATCGGTCTCGGCTGAGGCTAGGGTTCAGGTTAAGCTTTAATGGGGATTATTATACCACCTGCAACCATAACCCCGCAACCCCTAGTTGCAAGCTCATCAATTATTCTAGAGGGTTCTCTAGCGTAGAATACTTATAATGGGTTTTAAATTTTCTAGATAGGTATGGTAGCGTGAAAGTTTCTGGAGATGCTCTTTTAAAGAGATTCTAGAAGAAAAATCTTTAGAAGTTGGATTTTGAAGATTTGCTGGATTCGGCGGAGGCAGCCTTCCAAAGCTGGAAAGCTAGCCGAGTATATCTATCATTGTGGTGGTGAAGAGTAGTGGAGGCGGAAACCTAGAACCCTGAACATCCTCCCTTCAAGGTAGATAAAATGAGTAGTCAGACATCACTCTATGATTAAAGTTTGAGGCGAGAATAGATATCTATAACTACGTGGTTCTTAGTTTTTGAATACGATTTAACAATCCTCCAATTTCTTATATTTGGTTCGTATCCTAGTTCTTGGACCTTGTCACATACTACTTTAATGAATTCTAGTTCGCTGCCTCTTCTCACAAGTTCATGGAAATGGATTATTCCTCCACTAGGTTTTAATCCTCTAAGAGCTTGTGGGATTGCCTCAAGAGTGCCTCCAAAGTATCCCATAACTATTCTATCTGCAATCTCTCTAATTTCTCCACCGACTATCTTCTTACAATCTCCTAGAATAGGCTCAACAATGTCTTGGACATTATTCAGTATGACGTTGTCTCTCAAGTAATTGTATGCTTCAGAGTTTATCTCGATAGCATATATTTTCCTCGGTCTCCCAATAACAGCCATGGGAATAGTGAATTGACCGACACCTGCAAACATATCGATTATTACTTCATCACATGAAATCATCCTAGCTAATCTAAGCCTCTCATAGCTATTTCCTAAACAGAGCATTAATCTTTCAATATCTAATCTGAGTTTCCATCCATGCTCTTTATGTTCAACAATCCTTACATGTTCTCCAGTAATATGCTGGACAACAGGTCTCCTCTCAACACCTTCTACACCAATCCATCTATACACAGCTCGAACTCTCGGATAATACTGAAGAGTTAATCTGCCTATATCACCAACCCATTTTTCAAGTTCTTCTGGAATACGGATAAGTGCGACTTTATCTATGATCCTTGCTCTGGAAGGCAAAAGACTTCGAGGCGCATCCTGAAGATTCTCTGCTAAGAAATCCTTAAACTTCAATTCTACTTAGTAAATAATTATCTAGACATAGTATTATACCTACAACAAATTATGAGAGAATTAGAAATAGTCAAATATGGTATAATATTTATTTATGTGTTTAAAGAGATTCGCATTTTCTAACTGAAGATGAAGAAGGAAATCCAAAAAAAGAAGAAATAAGCCATAAAGCATCAAAATTAAAAATAGTTGAGGGAGGGGCTG
>CAZKRR010000055.1:0-9098 GCA_964555135.1 uncultured Nitrososphaeria archaeon | reverse complement strand
CGCGGGCATAAAGTAAAGATTCTAGACTTGAATTCATTGACTGAGAGCTATAGTATTAGGGAGGTCCTAGTTCTTCTGAAGAATACAGTTAAGATGTTTAAACCTGAGTATGTAGGTGTATCTATTACTGCAACATGTACTGCCCCAGTATGCTCAACTATAGCTAAGATAGTCAAAGAAATAGATAATGGGATAGTCTGTATTGCAGGTGGACACCATGCAACTTTTATGCCTAGAGAGACATTGAACAACGGCTTTGATTACGTGGTTAAGAATGAAGGAGAGATCACAATTACCGAATTAATAGATACGCTAGAGTCAGGGGGGAATCTAAGTAAAGTAAAGGGTATAGCCTATGTAAAAGATAATAAATACATAGAAACACAAAACAGAGAGTTTATAGAAAACCTAGACCAGTTACCTATTCCTGCAAGAGACCTGCTAGATAAGAAGAAGTATTTCTTAAAAGCATTCGGCAGAGATTCATCAGTTACGACAGCCGAGACAAGTAGAGGATGCCCATTTTCATGTGATTTTTGCTCAGCTTCTCCTATGTGGGGTCGCAGATGGAGGGTAAAGAGCAGGGAACGTATACTCTATGAATTAAAAGAGATAAGAAAAGATAACTGGAAGTATGTATTCTTTGTTGATGATAACTTCATAACCCCATTAAATATAGAAGATAGAAGAAGACTCTTCTCAGAGGTTATTAGGGAAGGCATAGATATACAGTGGATATGCCAGATACGAGCTGATACAGTTGTAAAATATCCTGATTTGATGAGGTTAGCAGCAAGGGCGGGTATGAAGGTAGCCTTTATTGGAGTTGAATCAGGAGACGAAGAAGTATTAAAGAAGATGCATAAAGGTTTTATCCCAAAAGTCAGCGAGAAAGCAGTCTCAATACTTAGAAAGATTGGAGTAACAACATTAGCAGGCTTCATAATCGGTGCACCATATGAATCTCTAAAGCAAACATATAAAACAATTAGATTCGCATTAAACTTATGTAGGAAAGGGCTTGATGCAGCACAATTTAGCATATATACGCCTTTACCTGGCTCAAGAGCATTTATTGAAGCGGTTCATAACAAGTTGCTGGCTACTAAAAATTGGATCCTCTATGATTGTCTACACCCTGTATTAAAGAAGAATAGGCTAACTCTATACTTTCTTATGAGGTGGTCCCACTATATCTTCTACTTGTACAAATGGATTTACGGCATCGTTGCAGTAGAGAAACTTCAACAACCATCTATAGCTCAGGCTAAAAAGTATCTAGTAATGAATTTACCGAGGCATCTCAAAGGTTTTATTAATCTACCAATAGACATACTCAGAATGATTAGGATAATGAAGAGTAAACATTATATCTTCTAGGAGTGCTATCTATTTATTATTGAGAAGGAATACAATATAATTGAGAATCCGTGGTGTTGAAGCATCCTCTCATAGGATTAACAGATGAAGAGATTTCTAGCATCCTTCTAGAAATGGGTTTAAGAAATATAAATGAATTGTTTAAAGATGTACCTCTGAGACTATTTATGCATGGAGAGCTAAAGTATTCTAAACCATTAACTGAATTTGAAGTCAAGCAGATTATCAAAGACATGATTTCAAAAAATGTTACTGTAGGTGAGGTCAAGCTCTTCATGGGTGGTGGAGTGTGGCCACACTTCATACCATCCGCTGTTAAAGAAGTATTGAGGAGAAGCGAATTATTGACTTCTTACACTCCGTATCAACCTGAAGCTTCTCAAGGTATACTTCAAGCGCTCTTCGAATACCAGAGTCTAATGGCTGAACTCTTAGACATCGAGGTTGTTAATGCATCTATGTATGATTGGGCCACAGCTCTTGGGGAATCATTTAGAATGGCTAAAAGAGTGACGAGAAGAGACAAGATACTTTACCCTCACTACATATCGTATGAACGTTTAGAAGTAGCGAAGGCTTATAGTGAGCCATCCAGCATCATGCTCCAAGAATACTCTCAAGATAAGGTTAACGGCTCAGTAGATTTAGAAGATCTAAAAAACAAGATGGACAGAGATGTTGCAGCAGTATACATAGAGTATCCATCGTATCTCGGCTTCATACCGATTAACATTAGAGAGGTTGGTGAGATAGCACATGACTACGGATCATTGTTTATTATTGGCGTCGATCCATCTATGCTAGGAATATTCGAGTCTCCAGGTAGGCTTGGAGCGGATATAGTTGTAGGCGAGGGTCAGCCTCTAGGTATCCCAATGAGTTTTGGTGGCCCACTCCTTGGAATAATGGGTTGCAGAATGGATAGCCAGCTTATACATCAGCTTCCAGGTCGTTTAATAGGTCTCACAGAGACTATGAGAGGTGAGAGAGCATATACTATGATTCTACAAGCTAGAGAACAGCATATTAAGAGAGAGAAAGCTACAAGCAACATATGTACGAATCAAGCATTATGTGCTGTTGCTGTAGCAGTATATCTGAGTCTATTAGGAAAGAATGGTATAATAGAATTAGGGAAACAGATATTATCTAGAACTAGGTACCTAATAGGTAGGCTGTCTAGAATTGATAATCTTCAAGCTCCACTCTTCAAAGCCATACATTTTAAAGAATTCACATATAGAGTGAGAGATAAGAAGGCCGAGTATATCTTAGCAGAACTCTATAAGAAGAGGATCATGGCCGGGATCAATATAGGTAGATTTTATAGCGACCTACCTGAAGCTATCTTAACATGCGTTACAGAGATTCATTCTAAAAACGACCTAGACATGTATGCCGAGTCTCTAAGAGAGGTGGTGGAAGAATGAGTTACAGGCAAGCTAAATGGATTGAGCCAACGATTTTTGAGTTAAGTAGACCTGGAGCTATTGGAGTAGATTTCCCTGAAATTGATGAAGTACTGCAGGGAGAATTGAAAGAAGCTTTAGAGGAAATCCCTGAAGGATTAAAACGGAGAGAACTATCCCTCCCTGAACTCTCTGAGCTTGAAGTGGTGAGACATTTTACTCGTTTAAGTCAGATGAATATTTCCGTAAGTACTGGGATGTATCCCTTAGGTAGCTGTACAATGAAGTATAATCCAGTCGTGAATGAAGAATTAGTTTATGATGAAAAAATACTTAATGTTCATCCACTTCAACCAGTAGAAACTATTCAAGGATGTATAGAAATAATGTGGAGGCTTGAACAGATACTTAAAGAAATTACTGGTATGAGTAGATTCAGCTTACAGCCTGCTGCAGGTGCTCATGGGGAATTCTTAGGCTGCTTAATAATTAGAGCATACCATAGAGATAGAGGATTGCATAACAAGAACATTATGATTGTTCCCGACTCGGCTCATGGAACAAATCCCGCTAGTGCGACGATGGCAGGCTACGAAGTTAAAGTCGTAAAGAGTGATAAAGATGGATGTGTAGATATAAATGAATTGGAGGAGATGGTTGATGAGAAAGTTGCAGGAATAATGTTGACAAACCCGAATACGCTCGGCGTCTTTGAGAAGAACATAGATAGGATAGTTGAAATAATCCATAGAGTTGATGGTTTACTCTATTATGATGGAGCAAACCTGAATGCTCTATTAGGCAAAGTCAGACCAGGAGATATGGGATTCGACATAGTCCACTTAAACCTCCATAAAACCTTCTCAACACCCCATGGTGGAGGCGGCCCAGGATCCGGACCAGTAGGAGTAGTCGATAAGCTTGTTGATTACCTCCCATCACCATTGGTTAATTATGATGAATCAAGAGGGATATTCTACTTGGATTATAATAGATCTAAAGCCGTTGGAAAGATAAAAATGTTCTATGGAAATTTCAGTGTTCTAGTTAAAGCGTATGCATACTTATTGAGGATGGGTGGTGAAGGATTGAAGAAGGTTGCTGAATCAAGTGTCTTAGCTTCAAACTACCTACTCCATAAGGTTAAAAAGCTGAAGGGAGTAACCTTACCATATTCTCCCGAATCACCTAGAAAACATGAATTCGTTGTTAGCTTATCCAAACTATACAGAGAAACAGGTGTAACCGCAAAAGATGTAGCAAAGAGACTTCTAGACCATGGTTTCCATGCTCCAACAATATACTTTCCACTAATTGTTGAAGAAGCATTCATGGTTGAACCCACAGAATCAGAATCAAAGAGAGAATTGGATAATTTTTACAATGTTTTATCAAGAGTAATAGAAGAAGCATATAGCGACCCTGAAAAAGTTAAATCAGCTCCACATAATACAGCAGTAGGAAGGATAAACGAAGTTAAAGCTTCTCATCCAAAAACGATGACTCCATCTTGGAGAGTATACACTAGAAGGGGAAATAAACTATGACGGAGATTCCCCTGCTATCGTACTACTATGGTATAGGTGCGGAGATAGGGGAATTCGCAGGATGGAGGTCGCCTTTATGGTTTACAAGTAATAGAGAAGAACATTTAGCGGTTAGATCTGGAGCAGGTTTATTCGATATTACGCATATGACGAGAATAGCTGTAAGAGGAAGCGATGCTCAAACTCTTCTACAGCATATCTTGACAATAGATATTCAGCGGCTTAAACCTGGGAAGATGAAGTACTGTTTAATGTGTAATGAGAGTGGTGGGGTAATAGATGACTTAACAGTCTTTAAACATCCAGATAAGCAAGACTACTTCATAATTGTTTCAAACGCTATTACTCACGATAGGGTATTATCAGAGCTCTTAGGAAGATCTAGGAAGCTAAACGTAGAAGTAGTAGATCTAACATTCGAGACAGGCTTATATGCTCTCCAAGGACCAAAATCTACAGAGCTTGCATCCAAGTTTACGGAGAAAGATTTAAGCATGATGAAATGGTTTACGGGATTTGAAACTACTATAGATGATGTACCGACATTAATAACTAGAAGCGGATATACAGGAGAAAATGGTTACGAGTTTATGTTCTGGACATGGGATGTAGAGAAGCTTAGAAAAATCTGGAGTAGAATAATCACTCTAGGAGCTACTCCATGTGGTTTAGCTAGTAGGGATAGCTTAAGACTTGAAGCGGGATATCCACTATACGGATACGACGTGGATGAAGAAACAAACCCAATAGAAGCTAGACTTGATTTCGCAATAGACCTCTCAAAGGAATACTTCACAGGGAAGGAAGCTATAATGAAGATACTCGAATCTAAGCAGATTAGAAGGGTTCTAGTCGGTTTTAAATGTGCTGAGAGAGCCATACCGAGAAGAGGCTATGAGATTCTTGATCGAAGTAATCAAATAGTTGGAAATGTTACAAGTGGAGGATTCTCCTTCACGTTTGGCATAGGCATAGGTTTAGGATACGTTAGACCTGAATACGCTAATGAAGGAGAAAAGTTAGAAATCAAGTATAAAGAAAAACACAGAGAGATAGAAGTAACATTAAAACCAATAGTACCTCATAGAATGAAAAAATAGGGATTGAATATACCAAAATATACTCCACTCTAGTTATTTGAAAACAGCATTACTTAATCTCTATGAAACCTTTTTAAGAAAGTCTATCGAGGCTACTAACGATTCAGATGAATCTTAAGATACTTTTCCTTGCAACTCGTCCATGGTCGTTCATAATGACTTTGCCGCCTCCGACTATCAGTCTTCTTTTAGCTTCTCATAGTGGAGTTTATGATCTCATGTTATTTCCTTTAATAGTCTTAGGGCTCATAGCATTCCATGGAGCTGCGAATATGAGTAATGATCTACTAGATGTTAGTTATGGAGTTGACAAATATGATTCACCGACTAGCAAGTATAGAAGGCATTATCTATTGATTGGGGAGATTAGTTTTTCTACTTTTCTCTGTGAGTTCCTATCCTTCTACATTGTAGTTATTTCTATTACAGTTTATCTAACTTTCATAAGAGGATGGATTATCCCGGTTCTTACCGTACTTGGATTATTCTTTGCTTATGCTTATAGTGGGGAGCCTTTTAAGTTTAAACATAAACCACTGGGAGAACTATCTGCATTCATAGTATGGGGGCCATTTATGACTACTGGAACATACTACATATTAACAAACCGACTCAGTTTAGCCCCTCTTTACGCATCTATCCCTATCGGCATGTTCGTGGCCCTAGTGCTTTTCGCAAATAATCTAAGAGACATAGATTATGATAAAGCAGCAGGAGTTAAAACGCTTGCTGTAATGCTTGGTAGAAAGAGAGCGCTTTCATTCTACAAATACTTCTTACTCTCAATATACTTCTCACTGATACTCCTTGTAATATTCGGCATATACTCAGCTTATACATTAATAGCATATCTAACTCTTCCTAAAGCGATTAGACTAGTGAAGACTTTCTATGAAAAAGTACCTGAAGCAGCTGATCTTCTAACAGCACAACAGGCATTCAACTTCAGCATCTTGATAATCTTAGGCGAGATCATACATTATATTCAACCAATAATATTCTAGCATGCTATTAAACCTACTTGGGCAGGCTCTCTGACTCTTCGTATACTACACATCCATGATAATCTATTTATAAGTCTTCAGGATTGGATAATAACGCTGGTTATGAAGGTATAGTTAATATCTTCGGTAGACTAACTTTAATACAGCATGCCTAGGGTTAAGACTAGGTATTTAGCATTTATAAGAGAGGAGACGAAGAAAGTGGAAGAAGAGATTGATCTTTCATTAAACTCAACTATATATGAGTATCTAGATGAGCTCCTTAGGAGGTATGCTGGATTAAGGAAGTATCTCCTCGATTCTAGTGGTGAGCTAAGAGATGGGATAAACATCGCCCTGAACGGTGACGTTGTTCCAAGAGCGAAATATAAAGATACAATACTTAAGGATGGAGATGAATTAGTAATTATTCCACCGATATCAGGAGGCTCACTCTTCTAGCCTAACTCTAAACTTTCCCCTATAATCTAAAATTATTTTTATTTTAGAGAAAGAATTATAATGTATAGGTTGTTTAATTGGTTATGCTTTTCTAACAACCTTGGCATTCTTTACCTCTACCATACATAAGACTTCATCAATACTTTTACCTAATAAATACGCTACCCCCTCTAATGTTGTTCCCACACTCTCTTTCTAGAACTTCTCTTAAACTCTTCTTTCTATAGTGTGGAGGAGGCCCATATCGTCTTTGATGGTGAGAGGATCTTCGAGGTAGACAAGCTGACTAAGCTGAAGGATGTTGACGAAGTCTATATTGATACGCTGTTCCCAGAGATTTATGAGGAGGTACTAGAACTACTTAAGAAAGGTGTCAAGGTGTGTCTATTGAGGGATGCAAGTATTCTTAAGAAGCTTAGAATAGAGAATAATGTGTGGAAAAGCGATGAGAATGACGCAATACTGCTTTCAAAAACCTCAAGAGATGAGTTCAGAGTTCTAACGATTCAAGAGATGGAGAAGAAGGTTAAGCTAGAACCTTTGATAAGCAAGTATGAACTATTATCTAAGAGGGTTAAGATATTGAGGCAATGGATTAAGAATGATGGGTACGACTATAAACTGATAGACTCTGTAAGATTGATGGAGAGAGATAAGAAAGATGTTGCAAAGAAGATTGTTGAATTACTCTCTAATAATGCTATCTATAGAGATGCTTGTAGACTACTTGAATTTAGTGATGGTATTGAAGTCGCTATCTTAATAGCGGAGCTTCCACTAAATCTAAGATTAAATATTCTTAAGAAGATAGTTGGGTTAACACCGAAACATAATAAAGGAAGATTCAACCACAGTATTCGTATACATCTTTCTCAACTAGCTACAAGAATCTACATAAATGTAAAGTAATGGAAAGATAAATGGGAGACTTCTAAAGAATTCAAGAGACTATTGATTCTTTACCAAGGAGGAGAGCAATATATAGGCTATAGTCGAGAATACTAAAGATTCTGAGAAAAACATATTTTCTAGAGAACATCCAAACAATTAACGACCCTGCCGGCCGATGAGTGACAAAACCGTGTGGCTGGCAGGGTTCACTCTTCTATTCCCATGTTAGGGTTACAGGTTGCTATCCCGCCCGCTTCACGACTGCTAAAGCTCATCGGCCGGCTCCTTCCCCTATACTTTTTACCAGTTTTCTATCATTCTCAATAACTACTTATTCATCTTCGGATAGGCCTTGTCAATTTTGTAATATTATTTAAGTAACTATATTGGAAGAATAACTTCTTTAGTTATTCTAGCCACCTGTAGCTCCCATCAATATAGACTTCTTTCTTGAAGAGTGCAGGTTCTTTCTTGTATCTCTCAACTAGCTCGGGTAATGCTTTGAAGACTTCTTCTCTACTTCTTCCTGCAGCGATAACTAACACTAATGGTTCGCCTATTTTAAATCTTCCAATTAAATGCCATATGCCCGCATATACTAAACCATGTTTTTCTCTTACTTCACTGCAGATCTTCTCTAAAGTCTTGTTTGCATGCTCCTTATAAGTCTCTATCTCTAAGTGTGAAACCTCGACTCCCTCTCTACTAAAGCCCTTAACCTTACCTATGAAGATAGCTAACGCACCCACTTCACCGTTGAACTCCTCTTCAAGGAATTGCTGAAGGAGAACAGTTAAATCTATATCTTCCTTATCGTAAACACCTATTCTATACTTAATCCTACTGGACTCCATTTTACACTATTCATAGGAGGGGCTCTTATAGATAAAGATCTAGGTTCGTTGATACCTGTCTGAATAGTTATGAGAGCAGGAAGCTCAACCTCGACAACTTCTTCCAACCCGCCTTCTGGCTCTCTATTAACTTTAAGAGAAGTAAGGAACGTTATGTTGTCTATGATGGTGTGAGGATATTTAAGATTGGGAAGCTGACGGAGTTGAAGAATGTAGATAAAGTGTTTATGGATGCTATATATCTATCAATTTATGCTGAAGTCCTAGAATTACTAAGGAGTGGCGTCAAAGTATACATACTAAAGGATAGGAGGATCCTAGAGAAGTATAAGAGAAGGTGATGAGGGAAGATGGTTAGAAAGGTCTTCGTTGATACTAAATGGGATGCTAGGAAGCATAGAGACTCAAAGAAGCATATATGCTACGATCCAGAGAAGGATGTTTTCATTGAAGTAGATAGCCTCATCGAACT
>CAZKRR010000054.1:0-9200 GCA_964555135.1 uncultured Nitrososphaeria archaeon | reverse complement strand
TATCTTAGGTGATGATTATTGATGCTATTGTTACTAGGGCTTTATATGTTGATGCAAGCTTCTCATACCTTATAATTATCCTCCTGAATGATTTTAGCCATCCGAAGAATCTCTCTACAGCAGACATAATCCACTTACACCATGGACTCTTATCAACTATTATTAATGGTCTGTTAAGGTATCTGTCCAGGACTATCTTGATAAACTTCATAGTAATTATCATGTTCCTACTTCATGATCTATGGATTGCTGGTATTTCTTCTGAACCTAGGTCTACAGTAGATTATACATATGCTCTAAGACCATGAAGCTTTACCACTGTCTCATCTACCGTTACAGTATTCCTAAACCTCCTCTCTATAGAGAGTATTCTTGAGAGTTTGTGGAGTCGTCTCTTAACATTCTTTCTGGAGGCAATAGTTATATGGTTTCTCTTGGAGGGGTTTTTAGGCTTAAACTAGCAGTATTAAGTATAACTGTGTAAGCTTTCTCATCTAATGTATAGTTGTTAAACCTGTAGAGCCTAGACATCTTATCAAGGATATAATCCAAAACATACATAAGAGAGTAGAGTAGAAACCAGACCATAGACAAAAAAGGAAACTTTTTAAGGGTTTTAGCTCCCACCTCTTATAGGCTTAAGTGGAGGGGAGGCTGAGGTAAT
This sequence comes from uncultured Nitrososphaeria archaeon, assembly GCA_964555135.1. Taxonomy (GTDB): domain Archaea; phylum Thermoproteota; class Nitrososphaeria_A; order Caldarchaeales; family Wolframiiraptoraceae; genus Geocrenenecus. The sequence continues at coordinate 8,536 of CAZKRR010000054.1, read as the reverse complement.
ACTATACTCACAATCAGGTTAATTAAGGAATTACTCTGATGCTCCCTCCGGATACGTAATAATGTTTATGAGTGGCTTAAACGTGGATTAACGGAGATAATGAAAACAATCTTGACTGTATGTGATGGGATGGGAGGCAGCCGGTTAAAGATCTTAAAGAGGAGACCTCCTAGAAGGAGGAGAGAAGGGGTTACGGATTATAGGGTGCGTCTAAAACTTGTTAAATCAGGTCTTCCGAGACTAGTTATTAGGAAGAGTGATAGGTATATAACAATCCAAGTAGTTGAGTCCAGGGTAGGCGGGGATAAGACGCTTATAACAGTTACTTCTAAGCATCTTCTAAATTATGGTTGGAGAGCAGGTACTAAGAATCTTCCAGCAGCTTATCTTACGGGATTTATAGCAGGCTTACTAGCTAAGAAGAAAGGTGTAGAGAAGGCTATAGTTGATATTGGATTGTACACTCCTATAAGTGGTTCTAGGCTCTTCGCTGCTGTTAAAGGATTCATAGATGCAGGTATGGATGTGAAGATAAGCAGTGAGAAACTGCCTGAGGAGGAAAGAATAAAAGGTACACATATACAAGAGTACTATCAGATGATCAGGGAGAGAGACATTGAGACGATACAGTTTTCTAAATCTCCAGAAGATGTCTATACTAGATTAGCTGAGCATTTTGAAGAAATTAGAAAGAAGATTGTACAGAGAGTTGAAGAGGCATGAGTGCTTCAAGTGAATGGGTTCCGAAGACTAAGATTGGTAGAATGGTAGCTCAGGGGCAGATAACTTCAATAGATGAAGTATTTGCAAACCATTGGAAAATAGCTGAACCTGAGATTGTTGATGCTCTACTACCTGGATTGGAACAAGAAGTTATAGATATAAAGCTTGTGCAGAAGCAGACCGACGCGGGTGAACGTAGCAGGTTTAAAGCGATAGTAGTCGTAGGTAATAGAGATGGATATGTTGGGCTCGGGATGGGAAAATCTATTCATGTAGTCTCAGCAATCGAGAAAGCTATCAAGAATGCTAAGATGAATCTTATCCCAGTTGTTAGAGGATGTGGAAGCTGGGAGTGCTCATGCGGTACAGAGCACAGTCTACCAACTAAAGTTGAGGGGAAATGGGGAAGTGTGAGGATACAGCTTCTGCCTGGTCCCAGAGGTTTAGGGGTGGTTGCTGGAGAAACAGCAAAGATAGTCTTAGAGTTAGCAGGAGTAGAAGATGTCTGGACTAGAACTTTTGGTGAAACTAGAACGACACTATCTTTTGCAGGAGCGACATACATGGCATTGAAAAATACCAACAAGATAGTGCTCCCGACCTTGTGGAGACAGCTTTAGGATAGGGAGTCTATGCCTAAAACTCCTAATTAACGTCTCATCGAGCATAAGAACTTCTACAAAATCTATTCTTCCTATCTCGATGTAGAATAGATTTTTATTTCTGATGAAATTTATTAAAAACTTCAGTAATCTAGCTGTAGGTTCCGTGGTATGAGCATGGCTATGTCAGCAAGTAACAACGTGGGATGCTATCTTGTCATAAGGATTAAAGGAAGTGTAAGAGCTAGTCGAGAAGAGCTAGACACTCTTAAAATGCTTAGCTTACCTAGAGCAAACTATGCAGTATTTGTTCCGAAAGACCCTAGTTTTGAAGGAATGTTAAGGAAAGTAGTACACTATGTTACTTGGGGGGAGCCGACACTAGAAACTGTAAAAAGACTCTTAAAACGAGCTGAATTCAATGGAAGAATAAGATTGAGAGGTGAGAACATCGTTAAGCTAGGCTACGATAGCATGGACGAACTTGCACAGAAAATATTCAGAGGAGAGATAACATTAAGCAAGCTAAGAGATAAGGGGCTTAAACCCTACCTGAGACTGCACCCTCCGAAAAAGGGATTCAGGAAAACGATCAAGAAGCCCTTCAATGCGGGAGGAGAATACGGGTACCGTGGAGAGAAGATAAATGAGCTCGCGGTTAGAATGTCTTGAAAAGTAGTCTAGTATCTTGAAATTCTTATTAATTGCTGAGATGGTTAGGATGGTGAGAATAATTGCCTACAAGATTTAGGAAGGTTAGGAGGAGGAGAGGTAGTAGAACTCACGGCTGGGGTCAGATAGGTCAGCATAGGAAGACTGGAGCAAAAGGTGGACGTGGAGAATCTGGAAAACATAAACATAAGTGGACATGGATACTAAGATATGATAGAGACTACTTTGGGAAGCATGGATTCTTCAGACCAAATAGGAGAGAGGTTAAATCTATGAACCTACTACAGTTAGCAACGGTTGTAGAGAACCTGGAGGAGCAAGGTCTGTTAAAGATTGTAGATGATAGAATAGTTGTAGACTTGAATTCTATGGGTGTTAAGAAGATAATCGGTGGAGGAAGAATCAATAGACCCCTACTCGTAATTGTTGAGAACTGGACTAGGACAGCCGAGGAGAAGATTAGAGAAGCTGGAGGAGAGATAGTCAAACCAGAAGAAGTAAGGGTGTAGAAGAATGCCTAGTGCAAAAGAAATAGTTAAAGAAGTCGGTAGGTATTTTCCCGAGGTTGCGAAACCTGTTAGAAAGCTTGGCTTGGGAGAGAGGTTTCTCTGGACTGGGTTAGTCTTAGTCATATATGTACTGATGAGTCATACTTTCCTCTATGGTGTACCACAAGCTGCTAAACTCTCACAGCAAAACCCGATTATACTAAACATAATATTCGCACAACGTATGGGAACACTGACAACACTAGGGATAGGACCGATCGTTACCTCAGGCCTCATACTCCAGCTACTAGTAGGCGCACAGATAATAAAACTAGACTTATCTAAATCTGAAGATAGAGCAGTATTCACTGCTGCAAGCAAGATATTCGCTGTAGTTGTAACCGTGTTTGAGGCGGCAGTATTTACTTTCTCTGGTATGCTGGGGCAGATGGATTTCAACACCCAGATACTTGTATTTCTACAGCTTGTTGCAGCAACAACATTGATAGTTTTAATGGATGAGCTTGTACAGAAAGGCTGGGGACTGGGAAGCGGTGTAAGCTTATTCATAGCTGTAGGCGTAGCTGAAACAATTATTGTAAGCCTCTTCTCACCAATAATACTCCCAGACGGATATTATCAAGGAATAATCTTAGCGTTTATCGAGGCCGGCATCTCAGGGAAGCCTATAGGACCTCTACTAGCAAGAGGGCAGTTCCCAGATATCCTAGGGCTATCGAGCACGTTTCTACTATTATTCTTGATAATCTACTTGGAGGCTATTAGAGTGGAAGTCCCTATCCAGTATGCGAGATACTCAGGTTTCGCTGCAAAATATCCGATCAAGTTCTTGTATGTTTCAAATATTCCTGTCATCTTTGCTTCTACTGTATTCACAAACATATACTATCTCTCAAGCATAGTCTGGAGCAGGTTTAACATGGATAATAGTAATCCATTCTTGAACATCATTGGCATGTTTAATTCTACCCGCTATGTTGAAGATAGAATGCTGACACCTATAGGTGGACTAGCATACTATGTAACTTCACCATACAATATATACGGTGTGTTGCATGACCCTGTCAAGTCTGCTGTGTATGCTCTTATAATGATTGGGTTCTGCCTACTCTTCGCTAAGTTCTGGGTAGACATAGGAGGATTATCTCCAGAGAAAGTTGCAGACCAATTGGTGAAAGCTGGTATGCAGGTTCCAGGGTTCAGGCGTGCGCCGTCTGCTATCGCTAAGATAATCGAGAGATACATCTCCACCGTGACCGTGCTTGGAGCTTTAGTGGTTGGAGCGATAGCGGTTTTCGGTGACTTCTTCAACGTGTTCGGTGGAGGTATAGGTATACTTCTTATGACTGGAATCCTCTATCAATACTACCAGATATTAGTGAGAGAAAGATTGACTGAGATGTATCCAGCTTTAGGAAGATTGCTTGGAGAAGAATGACCTCGTAAAATATCCATGATTTTATCTTCCTAATATTTGATATTGTTTATTAAGTGGAAGACCAGAAGTCTAAGCGTGAGAGCATGGATCCTCTCATTCAAATCTTTATGTTAGCTGTCTTGGTAAGCTTAGTCACCAATCTCATCCGGAGGAAATTAATTTCTAGAGAAGATACTTTGAAGATGGCTGAATCCCAACTCTATAAGAAGAGTCTACTCGAAGCTAGAAGGAAAGGAGATGAGAAGCTTATCCAGAAATTAATGAAGAAGCAGGAGTACTATCAGAAGATAGATGCGCAGATAGCTAAAAAGAATATCATAACATTATTTGCAACCTTGGCCGTGTTCTACTTAGCATATATTTTTTTGGGGCAAGTTTATGGAAACAGTTCTGTAGCCAATCTGCCTGCTGATCTAATAATCCCGTTCATCTCTCAAGGTAACCAATTAACAGTTGCAGGATGGTTCATAATCTCTCTAATAGCAGCTGGATTACCAATATCAAAGATACTAGGTTTAGGCGGAGTGCCTGCGCTAACTAAAGAAGCCGAGAAGAAAATCAAAGAATAGCGTCAAGCTCATAGCATAATAATGAATTAGCAATTTGATTAAAATAAAATAGTGGATTAACGTATTTTTCTGTTAAGAGTATGAGGCGGAGTCTTAGAACTAGGTCTAGGAAGAGGAAGTATGTCCGAACACCAGGTGGGAGATCCATTGTACATTTTGAAGACGAGAAGAGAGACTTCCATCATTGTGCAAGGTGTGGTGCTATAATCCATGGTATACCGAGAGAGAAGGACTACAAGCTATCCCATAGCGAAAGAACTATCGAGAGATACCATGGAGGGGTGCTCTGCCAGAATTGTCTTGACCAGTTAATTAGAGACAGAGTATACCTTGAGTGGGTAAAATCTTAGTGAGTGGAATACTCATATATAGATTAGATTTTGAAGTATTCTTTTACAGCTTGTGAAACTATCCTATAGACTCCAATTATGCTTAGATTACTTGTATCTAGTACTAAGTGAAATGGTGAATAATCTTTCCCAATCTCTACACCATATAATCTTCTATATATTTCAGCACTATCAATATCCCTCTTCCTCAATAGCTGTCTAGCTACTTCTGGTTCGACGTGGCTCCTCTTAACAAGCCTCTTTACTCTAACATCTTCAGAAGCTTTTAACCATATATTAAATCCATGAGGATAAAGCCACGGAAGTATCCAGCTATCTATCACTACGCTTCCTTTCTCAGCATATTCTATTAGCTTCTGATCTACAAGTTTATCAAACTCAGGGTTAGACATTCTCTCTTCTAAGAATTTTAATCCTTCTTCTGTCTCCCACCAAGCTTTCCCAGTAAGTTTGTAGCCTCTCTCTTTAGCAAGCAATTTTAACCCATCCCCCCCTGAGACATATTTAAGTTGAAAAGTTCCCGCAAGCTTTCTTCCTAGAGTACTCTTACCTGTTGCTGCGAAACCGCTTATACAGATGACTATCTTCTTCTCCATATTCAATAACATTCACCGCGATTATATTAATATTCAAACTGCCTTAGTTTACAATAAACCTTAATTAGTAAAGTAAATATACTGTTCTCCTGTCTCCCTCTTATCCAAGAGTATTTTAATAAGCTTGCCCTGTATAAGGCTCCAGGAGCTCTAGTTGAAATAGCGGTAATATTTTCTAGATGGAGGGGGTTTGATGAAGGAAGAAATTGGTAGGATTGTAGTGAAGACGGCTGGTAGGGAAGCTTCCAAGAAATGTGTTATAGTCTCAGTGGTAGACAAGAATTTCGTTCTTGTTACAGGTCCGAAGAGTTTAACCGGGGTAAAGCGAAGGAGAGTAAACATATCCCATCTAGCTTTCACGCCTCACAAGATAGACATTAAGGAGAATGCAAGCGATGATGAAGTGTTAAAGAAGCTTGAAGAAGCTGGGTTGCTAGATTATATGCGCGAATACATACGAGTTCATCCAAAAGCTTTACCATTGACTACATCATAGTGGAGAGACTAATAAAATTGTAGAAACAGGATTAATTAGGAGAGACACTCTGTTTTTAGAAGATAATTAATATTGTTCTTAGAGTATTTGCGATATGGAATTTGGATGAGTAGCGGTATTGTTCCACCTTGGATGATTGAATCAAAGATCCTGGTAAGGATTGATGTAGAGAGTAATCCATCTTTTGGTGAGGACCCTTACAGTAGACCTCTTGATAGACATATTAAGCTTGGAGTAATAAATCTTGATAAACCTAGAGGACCTACAAGCCATGACGTTACAAGTAAAGTTAAGTCTCTACTAGCTGTTGAGAGAGCAGGTCATGGTGGAACACTTGACCCAGCTGTTTCAGGTGTTCTACCAATCCTACTTGATGATGCTACAAAATGTGCTGGAGTAGTTATGAGTGGCGGAAAAGAATACGTATGTGTTATGAAGCTTCATGGTGATGTCTCTGATGATGAGCTGAAGGATGCTATCAAGATGTTTACGGGAGATATATACCAGCTTCCGCCCGTTAGGTCAAGTGTTGCAAGAACCCTTAGAGTCAGAACAATCTATAGTATAGACCTACTTGAAAGAGATGGAAGATATACTTTAATGAGAGTAGCCTGTACAGGTGGAACGTATATTAGGAAGCTATGCTATGACATTGGTCTATATCTTGGTGTGGGCGCACATATGCAAGAGCTTAGAAGGATTAGAGTTGGACCTTTTACCGAGAGTACAGCTGTAACATTACTTGATCTGTATGAATCTGTAGAAAAATGGAGGAGTGGTGATGAGTCTATGTTAAGAGAGATCGTTAGACCTGTAGAGGAAGCCGTAAAGCACATTCCAAAGATATACTTGCTTGATTCAGCTGTAGGTGCAATATGTAATGGCGCTAACCTAGCTGTTTCGGGAATCGCAAAGCTGGAAGATAATGTGATGAAGGGTAGGACAGTCGCTCTCATGTCTCTTAAAGGAGAACTAGTAGCTCTTGGAGTAAGTAGAATGAATTCAGAGGAAATACTAGAAGCAGAACATGGAATAGCAGTAGATACAGAGAGAGTAATCATGGATAGGGGACTATATCCACCTATATGGAAGCATGGAGAGCGGAGAGCGAGATAAAATTAAAGATCAACAGTAACTTATACTGTTTTATCTTAAAGATAAAGTTTCAAAATTCTAGGGAATATTTCTACTTCCTCCTTCTCATAATGTAGGTCTATGAGTCTCCTAAGCTCCTTGATGGTATTTATCCCTGATTCGACGCTATCTACCGAATTGATATTGTAAACATGGTTCAAGATAGGTTTATGCTGCTGGAAGACCTCAATTATATCTTTACAGTTTTCTCTACCAAGTAATCTTAATGCTTCTTTTAGAATTACAGCTTCTTCGTCAATAATATGCTGTTCAAGATCAGACTTTAATTCACCTACTAGTTCCCTCGTTTTAGTATAGCCGCCTCTCATGATAAGCTCTTCTATTCTTAAAATTTTTTCTTTCGATTTTTTATGCTCATCTATTAAGAGGCTAATGAGAGAAGGTAATGCGAGTTTACGTGGATTCACATATCTGCTTCCGGATCAAGTTTATATTAAGTTGCTTAACCTACTTAGATATTTGTTGAACTCCCTCAATCGTTTTAGCTGAATTACATTCCACTAGATTATTGATAATAGTGTTAATATTTCAGAATCATTTCTAATGTTTTCTATTTTACAGTATTCGTTTGGTTTATGAGCCGTTCTATCTAGTGTAGACCAGACGACTGCTGGTATATTTTTAGCTCTCAGGAAAGCAGCACATGTTCCTCCGCCTATCCCGATTATCTTGGCATTAATATTCCTTGCTAATCTGAGAGCTTTAGATAAATTGTTTACAATAGGAGATTCAGTAGATGTCGGAGGTGGGGACTCCCATTTCATTACTTGTTCAACATCTATCTTTACACCGTAGAGTGATTCGAAGCTTCTGCATATTTTCTCTATTACATCCAGAACTTCTCCAAGACTATAGCTTGGGATTATCCTAAAATCAAAATAGAATATGTCTGTTCCAGGTACAGTATTAATATTATCTATATTCTGTTCTTTCTTTGTGGGTTCAAAGGTTGATGTCGGTGGAGTGAAAATGGGGTCTATTTTATTGAATCTTTCATGTAATATTTGATCAAGTGTTGATGCTAGACGGATTCCGATTCTATGAGCATTAATGCCTTCATGGGGAAAGGCAGCATGTGCTTGTATTCCATGTATTATAAATCTGAGCCATAGGATGTGTTTTTCAGCAACTTCTATCTCAGATCCGTCTGGAGCACCATAATCTAAGACTACTGCTTCATCTTCTTCTTTAAAGAATCCTTTCTCAACAAGGTATTTTAATCCATACGTGCTTCCAGCTTCTTCGTCTGCTGCGAAAACTAAGCCTAGATTCTTCTTAGGCTTTAACTTAAGCTCTCTAATAATCTTCACCGTAAGTAGTATAGATGCAATCGCCTGACCATTATCTTCAGCCCCTCTCCCGTAGATTCTGCCATTCTTTATTACTGGTTTAAATGGGTCTGTCTCCCAGAGCTTTACATCACCTT
>CAZKRR010000053.1:0-9253 GCA_964555135.1 uncultured Nitrososphaeria archaeon | reverse complement strand
TGGTTCCATTAGCTGGACATGTCCAAACCATGAATATATTCTCTGGACTTAATGGATCGACTGCTGGGTTGATGTAGTCTAGTAGATAACGTGCCGCAACCCCCTTCCCGCCAACGTATGCTTTAGCGTAGGACATGTTTAATGATTCTGTATACGCTTTTTCCTTTGTCAGGTCAATGAATGCTATCTTGCCTACATAACCGCCGATTTTCACAAATCTAAATGTTCCTGTGAGGATATATATTTTTTACTAATCTATAATCATATTTTTTACATCATAAACCATGTTCTAAACCCAGCTTAAGTTTAACTGTTAGGGAGAGGACCGCAAGCCTCTCTCCAAAGCCTCACTCCGGATTATTCAAAATGGGGATCACTGAAAGTTGAAGAGAAACTCTAGAAAAAGTTAATACCAGCTCAGCTGTTGTTCAGCATAGAGTTATGAGCAAGCATGTTAAGCTAAGATTGATCGGGGTCGCAGACCACATAATTGAGAAAGCATACAATATAGAAGTGGAGACCTCGCTTGATAATGTTTTAAGAGAAACTATGAAGGATAATATCGATCTCATTGAAAAACTCTCTGAACTACTTTTGAACGGTAGATTCCTCCTCATCATAAATGGGCTTAGTGTCCACAGATTCAGTGATGTAAAATCCATCAGGATAAACCCGGGAGATGAAATAGCAATAATGCCAGTAGTCTTCGGTGGGTGTAGAGAGATATAAGTCACTATAAATCCCACATGATAAAAACTATGATCCTCTCGACAGGTAATACTCCTCCTTGAGTTTTTACTACTTTGAGTAGGTTCTTCATTATTGCTATCGTTGATGCCTACTCTTCCATCAACTGGGTCTTCCACGTGTCTATGTTGTTTTAGAACCTCTAGCTCTTTGCTTCAAGTATCCGAAGAAACTCTCAACATATCATTTACATCGAATCTCTGATACTGGTACTTTTGCCAAGTCTCTCTAGAGCCCATCTACGCCATGAACCTCTACCAACAACTATTAATGGCTCATTAAAGCTTCTATCAATTCTGTCAACTTTCTCTTAAGTTTTCTTATTCGTAAGTTTTAGATCTTTAGATAACGGGTTAGAGAAGCTATTCTCCAAATATACCATACGGAATATACTACCCAGTTGATAGGGCCGCCTTCCATAAATATGTTCAAGTTGGAGATGAAAGAATCCACCATGACCATGCTAAAATAGAGTGTAGAGGCAAGGCCTATCAAATTGAAGCTCCGTTACAGGATTTAAGGAGTAGAGAAGAAAGGAGATTACAAAGGGGAATAACAATGCTCAACATATTTCCGACATCGCATAACACCCAGTAGATAATCAAAGGGATGAATGAAACGAGCATGTGAAGCCTGTCTAGCATTTTTCTTTTATCATCTTGCGTATTCCTACACCCAAGTAGAATATTGTGGAGAAGCCTATAACCTCGCAGAGTCAGTGACTTATCATTACAGGCAGGAGTTTTCTCGTTTTACCTAAACAACTCCATCAATCTCTTAAACCTCCAGTCATCTTTAATCGGTAATTTTCCTAGCTCCCTGCCTAAGAGTTTAGTAAGGGGGATTGTTGTTAGCCTCAACTAATCTGTCTTTTCTCCCCTCTAGAAATTCAGGGATCAGCAATAAGACGTGTTGGATATTCCTCTCCCTCATCCGATTATAAACTGACCTGACGAGAACGTGCCGAGCTTCTCCCATGGTATCAACCCTAATACATTTAAAAGTTGCAAAGTCATAATGTTATATGGATTTCTTGCTGCTGCGAAAGACTTAAGAAAGCCGACAGAATCATCTTCAACCCTTAATATTTATAACAGCAGACCTCAGCACAAATCTTATGAGAACTCTAGGAAACTGTGGTAGGTTGGAACACGTAACACTGAGATGGTGGTTCTACCTACCTTACTCGCCATCCCATTCATTGTTCCTCCTACTCATCAACGGCGGGTTTCGTCATGGATTATAGAGCCAGCGAGCTTGCACCTGAGATACTTACTCAATCTCTAAAACCATATAAACCATTCATGCCCGTCCTTCACATTATCGTAATCTTGCTTATTGCAGCCGTATTAGTCTACGGCAATAGAGTTAGAAAACTCTTTACTACTTTCATCGGAGTTAACTATCTCCTCATAGCGTTTCTCCAAAATACTGCTGCAACAGAAAAATATGGCTTAGGTATTATTACTGGGAATGTAGTCTGGTTTTCCATGATTGGTCTTCTCTGGTTGTGGGATTTAAAGGTTGAGGCAACAGACTATACATTCCATAGGCAACCATTATGGAGATACTGGCTTGCACCTCTAGCGGTATTAGCATTCTGGAGCCCGGATAAGCCATGGGACTTCAACCCAATCTACTTTTTAACTTCCGATGCTCCTCTTGCATTCTGCCTGATGACCTCGATCTACCTATCAATATTCTATCTCCTCCATCCAAGGGTTAATCTGCCCACTTTAAGGGTGACGAGCTTCATAGGAACCCTGCTAGGCATCTTTAATATAGGTATAGGTTTTACGATATGGGGCAGCGAGGGCCTATACCATGGGTTTATACACGTTCCCCTTCTGGTATCATCTTTATGCTGTTTCATATTATCTATTAAAGAGAGTAGGAAAGAAACATTCTGAAGGAGAGGGAGATCGGAAGAGAAGCTACAGTAATCTCTGTGTTTTCTTATCCTACTATCTTATAGATTCTTACTCTTCCATTATCGAATACTTTCTCGAAGCCTGCGGTCTCGTCTCCGTAGATTAGCCTTGTTCCTATCGTCTCCTTCTTGATTATAGCCCGCTGCTCCACCATCTTGATTATTTCTCCCTCCGTTTTTTCGAGGTACTCATCAGGCTGCTTACCGCCAGCCACCACTATCGCGTAGAACTTGGTTATGTCGTCTGGATAGACTACGAAGACGTAGTCGGCTCCATATTTCTTAGCTATCTCTACTGCTGCAGATGTGTCCTCGGCTATGAAGAATCTCCCAACGTCTCTGACCTTCTCATCAGGCTCGAATGGATACCACAACTCATACTCTATCCAGCTCCAAGGATATTTATGCATGCCAGCGATAGTCCATTTAATCTCTCTAGAAGCTTCACGGATAACAACGTCTCTATGACTAATCTCTAGTATGCCGTCAGCATAGTCCCACCAGGCGAGCACCCTCACACCGCTCGCAGTATTCTCAGCAATCCATAAGAACCCATCCCTCAGCTTTTGGTCGCTCGCCAGCCAATTCATGACAGCCACCCGCTGCGTCTCATTAAAATCAAGCCACATACCGAGAAAAACCAGGAAGACAACTAAAAACACGATCACCGGTCCAAGAATAATCTTTCGAGCCATAAACCCCCTACAAACCTAACAAAGAACATATTTAATCTTTCGCGCTTCTCTAGGATGTTGCTGATATGTTTTCCTATCTTACGCTGCAGCTCGTGTTGTAGAACTGTTACTTGGTGAGGAGTATCTCCCAAGCTTCCCCAGAAGTATTAGATGGTTAATGGTGTTGGATACATTTACAGTGGCTTTAACCTATTAGATTGGTCCGTATTAAAGTATTCTAACAGCATAGAAGACTAAGAAAACCAACAGATGAGGAAGCGTAAAAGAACTAGATAAAAGTAAGACATATACATCGACAACATCCTCCATAAGCACTGGTAATTTTTCTAACATCATTCCAACAATAGTTTCATCTTTGATTCACTCTATAATGTACTAGAGATCGCCTGGTTAGTGTTAAGCTTGCCTGAAATAGCCTCTTTTTATTAACATACTTATTTCGGAGAAAATCACAATGATGTAAAATATTGAATGGAAAATATCGTTCTAACAGGAGCCTGAACTATTGGTCTAATGATGTAGATTGGATCATCCATCCTATGCTGGAGACACAGTAGACTTATCCTGGAGGACAAGCTATGTATGGATTGCGGGTCTGGAATGGTTAAGGCATACTTACTCATATAATAGGTTGAGATTATGCGTTCCGTGACAAGAATGTTTGGGGAGGTAACCGATACGTGGAATCCTGTAACCGGATGTATGCATGGCTGCGTCTACTGCTGGTGTAGGAGGTATGCTAAGCGTCTATCCGAGATGGGCGTCGAACCATACTCCACCAGGGGCTTCCAGCCAACCTTCATCGATAGTAGGCTTAGGAAAAGGTTTCCCAGAAATTCCTTCATCTTCGTCTGCGATATGGGCGACCTCCTCGGAGAGTGGGTTCCTAGAGAATGGATAGAAAAAGTGTTAGATACTATTAGGATGTGGCCGCACACTTACTTCCTACTACTCACCAAGAATCCTAGAAGGTATCTAAGCTTCAACCTGCCTCTAAACGCCGTGGCGGGGGCCACAATCGAGAGCAACAGAGACTATCCAAGCCTTTCAAAGGCCCCGCTTCAGTCAGAGAGGATCGATGCTATGAAGAAGCTGACGCATAAGCATAAATCAGTAGTCGTAGAACCAATACTCGAATTCGATCTAGAAGAGTTTACGGAGGCGATAGGGGAGATAGCGCCAGACTTTGTTTACGTGGGCTACGACAACTACGGAAACAAGCTACCTGAGCCAAAACTGGGTAAAACCCTCGAACTTATCAGCAGACTTCAAGAATTCACAGAAGTAAGAACAAAAACAATCAGGAAGGGATGGCATGAGATTTGATCTAAGCTCTACAGTACGCTCAGAAAAGTCTAGTCTACTGGTGCTCTGGTAGCATAAATCCCCCATGAGTGTGGGCCCTCTATTCTTGGGGCTAAGGGTATTGACAAGATAAGAAAGCGGCCGAGAATCTAACTTTAAGCTATCGGGATGTCGTGGTTGCTAGACTGATAACACTAGGCGAGTCTATTACCTCGCGGTTAGTGTTTTCTCGAGATTAATGGTTTTGGTGATGGAGAGCCTGCAATCAAGATTATGAGACGCCGAGCCCCAGCAATCTCTTAGCATGTTTCCACATCGAGGCATTCATTAAGGGGCCACGATCTTAAGGAAATCAGAGATGAGGATCTTGAGCCTAGAAGAATTAAGTAGAGGTGGATGAGAAATGCCTAAGCTAGCCAGGCAGGTTTGCGGGTGGCGCAATTCCTATCAGATAAGCGATTTCAAAGACTTTCTGGAACATCTACGGGTAGTATATCCCAAGCAGTATTATCGTTTCACGAGGACCTTAGGCATTAATCGAGAAAATAGAGAAATCTTGTGGAACTCCGACTTTTCTTTTCTGGAAAATGGTTTTCTATATCCGATTCATTTCTTATTCGCCTCTCGATAAAATTCTCATCCGTTTCTCGATTTTCTGGTGAAAAGAAGAGGGGGAAGTCAGGCTTGTTTTAGCTTTGTGAATTACGTCGCGCTCATAATCAAGCCAGATTAGATAGTTATCGGGCTTAATCGATAATTGCTTGCTATAAACTCGTTCATAAACCCCAGTTCTTACTTCATACACTAAACAAGTAACAAGAAAAGCTTTTTACATCCTAAGAATGAATTCTCATTGTAAAACTTGTCTGAAGAAGAAACGATTCCAGAAAAATATGCAAGAATAGTGCAAATGTTAGAAGAGCATATTGCGAGACAGGTTAACGAATTAGAAAGAAGAGTGAGACAGTATATAGATGAAAAATATGAAAAGTTAATAGAAGAACTTCAAATCACGTTTTCCATATTCTTAACTTCCATCATGACGGTCGATCTAAAAACAAGGATGCCCAAAGCATCTTCACCAGTAGAAATAAAAGAAGAGATTCTCCCACTCTTGAGAGGCTGGTTACCATGGTTAGAGAGTTCTCAAAAGTGGATACTAGATTAACAGCTGACGTCATGTGGAGTTTAGTCGAGACGATAATTTCTGCGGCTGTTTATGCTGGGATGGAGGCCGGTGATTTAGCTCTTGAAATGAAGGAATACTTTGATAAAAGTGAATTATTAACTTCCTAGAGTTAAAAATCTTATTGTGAAGAATTATGGACTTAATGGATTAAAGATTTGGGAAGACCTGCTTAAATAAGGTTAACCTTGCCTCAAATCTTCCTCTTAAATCAGGAACCTAGTAAAGCTATAAAAATATTTTACTCAATGATACAAGAAGGAGGATCCGAAAAATTAAGGGTCGTGGCCTGATTACTTGACGAATACTTAAAGTCTAAAGGGTTTTAAGTACCTAATCCTTCAAGCATACTGTTTTTCCAACCAGCTAGTCAGGGCTGACTCAAGCTCTATAATATTCATTTCTCCAGCCTCGCTCCATACCATCCTACGCCCTCGCCAGGTGTAAAGAATGTTGATACACTCCATACACCGTATCTCTCAAAACACCCTCACATCTAGATCTACGAGTATCACTGGTCCAAGGCTTTGCTTCTCCTCTACATCGCCCATGCCTTCAGCACTCTCCCTAGGTTGCCGGCCTCGAAGGTTTAACTCTTAGATAGATTCTCCGAACAGCTACAAATAGTATCAACACTATAATCAGCAGGGGTACAATGAGTATCACTATAACCGTCAGCCCCGCCTTCAGCCTTACTCACCTCTACTTTCTCGCCAGGCGCCACCGTCCGTTCTGCCACTACTTCTACGCTTGGATAATATCCGAGTCCGGTCATGCTTGGAGAAAGCCTCATGCCGCCTGCCATGGCATAGAACAGGTATCCGGAAAACATCGATAGAGCCAAGACCACTACAATAGCTATAGCTATAACCTTCATCAACCCATGCATCTCCTTAATCCTCATATAACCTATCTGAATACCTCTCAATTTCTCATAAGATAACGTCATAGCCAGCTCTTATAATTGCCGTGTTTAAGATACTCTCACTCACAATCCCAAAATACATATTTAGATCCTGTCAACTAGGTAATACCCCTCCTGAGTTTTTATTGCTACGAGTAGGTTTCCTAATTATAGTAATGATTTACCTCACCGACCGGAGATGGCATAGTTAACTTTTTTACAAAAACACACACTATTTTGTGAAATTATGGATAATTATTAATGGATACGTTTAAGTACTGTTTCCCCCTCATGTTGATAGATAGCATTTTATGACAGTAGTGGTTTCTGTTCAGCATTCAAGAGGTGGATCAGGCGCTACTACTGTGGCTCTAACACTCGCATATAATCTATCAATGCATGGTAGAACACTGTACATTGAGGCTGACTTCTTAAATCCTATGATTGAGAAGCATATGCTATCGAGAAGTATTATTCCGAGATGGTCCAATGAGTGGATTACGGGTGAGACGTCTCTAAATGAATCATGTATAGATGTTAGTGGGATGTTTAACTTAGCTTCTAAAAGTCTGTATTTCTTGCCTGCGAACTCTTCTGAAGGCGCAAGAAGGAGGATGGAGATCCTTGATGCTGAGGGTGATAAGAGAATACTGAAGACTCTGGAGAGGGAGAAGTGGAACGCAGATGTAGGGCCATTAGATTACGTTGTTATTGATACACCCCCATGGATGTACTATACGCTGACTTGTATAAGCTATATCTCTAACTACATATTATATGTTATTAGGCCAAACATATATGAACTCTCAATACTTAGCGATAGAATAGAGAACGTCTATTCAAATTTCATATGCTTGGTTATTCCTATAATCAATATGTTTAATCCAGATATTAAGAACATGGAGAAGTTTGAGAAAGAATTCCTAGAACGTATAGGTATTAAACCTGTAAAGATACCTTACCTTTCTGAACTAGCTGTGGAGATAGATTTATCAAGGATCTTGGATAGGAAGAATAGGATACTCAATTACTTGGTGGATGCTGTAGAAGAGGTTGTGAAGAAGCCTAGAATCTTTGAGAGTATTTAAGTAGAGGATCACCTACAGTATTTTAGTTCTCCTACTTAACTCAATATATTTCTTCCAGAGTTCTTCATCTTCTTCACATATCTTTTCAAGGTCGAATATTCTCTTAACTTCTATTTCGTTCAATTCAAGTCCATGTAATGCTCTACCTAGCTTGTGAAGCCCTGGGAAAACAAGTCTCAATGGAAGATTTCTATTAAACCTATATATCTCACTAAACTCTATCTTCGTATACCATCTATTATTAATACAGAAATCTCTTTCCTCTGGGTCAGCTATATCTACAAGCTCTTTAACACTATCAACTATTGCGTATCCTATGAGTGAATCAACCTCCCTCTTCATGAGAAAGAACACAATGTCTCCCCTTGAGAATCTCCTCTTCAAACTCGTATAATAGCATCTCTTCTCAAAGACCGCTGCCTCATTAGACTGATCTGCAATCCTTAGTAGATACGATTTCACATCTTCTTCAACTCAATTACTTATCCAACTATAGGACAGATAGTACTAATATTAAAAGATGTACTCAGGATTCTATATCGCATCAAATTAGACAAATAGACATATTACGAAGTTCATTAGGCTAGAGAAAGGTAACTATGTCTGGATTCGTGCATTCTGGATCTAGATCTATAATGGGCTCGGATAACCGTTAACGTCAGAAACATTACGGTGAGAATAGATACTGCTATAGAAGTTACTCTAAGAGGACCATCTTCTAGAACCATCCTTATATCTCCTCCACCCCATCCTTCTCTTAGAACGATATAGTTGAACCCAGGCCCCATCATAAATACGTTTAAGCTACCTTCCCTATCATATGCTCTCCAGCTGAAGACCAAGTTAGAAATGTATCTTTCTCTAAAGATTATTCCTCTAGCCTCTGGAACATTCTTAAAGATTATTGATGTAGCAGACCTCCTCATCATCTCAGCGGGTAACGTAATGGGCTTTCTCTCACCCATTACTAATCTACGCATAAAGTCTGCCTCACCAGTATTTTGATAAGCTAGAGAATGGTAGGGTAGATTCATGCCAGACCATACAACCTCTCCTTCACCATACCTACTATAAACTGCTAAAACCTTATCTCCAGAGATTAATAAGGGAGTAGCATTATTTCTAAGGTCATCTATCTTTGAGACACTCACACCCCATGGCCCACCTTCATATATTGGTGGAGAGAATGTATTATTAGTGATATTGACAGTAAGTTTATGGCCTTCTATTCTAAAACCCCAATCATCTTTTACAGCCGTTCTATATGTTCTAGCCACCGGTATGGGGGGAGGCATATTTGAAGATTCATCTATGGAAGACATTGTCTCAATGAATAATCTGCCACCATTAATAACATATTCTTCAAGAAGCCTGAAGGCTTTCTCCCTATCTCTATAA